>NZ_CP083951.1:1200000-1500000 GCF_006440675.2 Mesorhizobium sp. B2-8-5 | reverse complement strand
GCGGCTCGCGGGCCGAGCGCCTCGACAAGCCTTGCAACGACTTCCGCCTGCAATGCCGCCGCGCCGAGCGGGTGCCAGCGCAGCGCCAGTGGCCCGCCGACGAAGACGATAAGCGCGGCATGGTCGGCATCCGTGCTGGCGTCGCAGGCGAACAGCCCCGGCTGGTCGCGCCACATGACCATGCCGCACAGGTCCCGCTCACGCCAGAATGGGCTGGCATAGCGCACCAGGATCTTGATCACCGCGCCGCTTTCCCAGACGCCGAGCGCGCTTGCGAGCGCAGCCGGCAGGGCAGGTGTGAAGTCGAGCTTCGCGGCCGTCGCAGGCGGCAGGGCGACCAGCGCCGTGCGCGCCTCTATAGCGCCTCCGGTCGAGACGACGCGAACGCCTTGCCGCGCACGCTCGATCCGCGTCGCGGCTTCGCCCAGCCGCAGCCGATCACCAAGATCCGCCGCCAAATCGTCGGCCAGCGACTGCATCGTCTCGCGCAGGAAATACTGCAGCTCGAATACTTCGTTGGTGATGCGGCGATCATTGTCGATCAGGTACCACAGCGGCACCTTGTCCAGCGCCAGGCACCACAGGCCTTCGATCATCGAACGGAAGGCTGCCTTGGCGTCGGTCGTGTCTTTCTGGCGCTCGAGCCATGTCGCGACCGTCAGCCCTGCGATCGACGGATCGTCCGGCTCGATCCTGTTCATGCGCTCGCGGATCGCCATCGCGACCTGGTAGGTCCGCTCGGCCTCCTCGACCGACATCCACGGATGGGTGATGAACTCGCCTTCGATATAGGTCTCGACGAAAGTCTTGCCGCGCGCCTTGGCCAGCGCCATCAGCTCAGGCATGTCCTGGCACAGGAACTGGCCGCCGCTGTCGATCAGTTCGCCGAGCCCATTGCGGACAGCCTCCACCCTGCCACCGACGCGGTCGCGCGCCTCCAGCACAAGGAAATCGACGCCGGCGCGCTGAAAGTCGAGCGCGGCGGACAGGCCGGTGAAGCCGGCGCCGACGATGACGACGTCGGTTCTTTCGATGATGCTGCTCAATAGCCGGCCTTGATCTTCTCGAACTCGGCGACCATGCGCTGCTTCAAATCCGGCGCAACCGGCTGCTGGAGCAGCGTCTTGTCGAGGAATTTGTCGAGATTGTCGAAGCCGCGGTCGGTGAGCAGCTTATGGTCCATCGCCGCCATGCCCGCGCTGTTGCCGTGACCGTAGCCGAAGGTTTTCACCATATACTCCGAAACGTCCGGCGCGTTGACGGCGCTCAGGAAATCATAGGCCTGGTCGGGCTTGCCCGGCGCATCCTTGAGCAGCACATAGCCGCACACCCAGGTCGAGATGCCTTCCTTGGTGTCGCGGTTCATGGCGATCGGCAGATCCTGGCCTTTCAGCGTCACATAGGTCTCGTTCCAGCCCCAGACCAGGTCGACTTCATTGCCCGTGAAGGCCTGGTTGAGGTCGGTGTCGTCGGTCCAGTAGAAGCGGATGTTCTTGTGCACGTCGCGCAGGAAGGCGGAGGCCTGTTTGAACTGCTCATCCGTCATCTTGGTCCAGTCCTTCAGGCCGATGACCAGGCTCGCCAGCGCATAGGCGTCGTCGACATTGTCGCCGATGGTGACGCGGCCCTTGAATTTCGGATCGGCGAAGATCTTCAGCGACTGCGCCTCGTCGGCGGTCACCTTGTCGGTGCGATAGAGCAATGAGGTATTGCCCCAGTCGAAAGGCATGAACCAGGCCTTGCCGTCAGCGGTGGTGGCCAGATCCTTCATCGCCATGATGCCTGGATTGAGGTCCTTCCAGCCGGTGATCTTCGAGGTGTCGAGCGGTTTCAGCAACCCGACCTCGCGCCATTTCACCACGCTTTGCGAGCAGGGATGCGCGATATCGGCCTTGAAGCCGGCGCGCATCTTCTCGAAGGCCTCGTCCTCGTCGCCGAAGAAGGAGAAGGTCGGCTCGGCGCCGTGTTTGGCGGCGTAGGCCGGGTGCAGCAGCGGGTCCTCGTAGCCGGACCAGTCGAAGACGACGAGGTCGCCGCCGCCTTCGGCAAGCGCAAAGGCAGTACCCGCGCCGACGGTGACGACGGCAGCCAAGGCAAAGCGGCGAAGCATGGTTTTCATGGCGCGAGAAACTCCCCCATCGCGGACATATCGGGAGAGGTTAGGAGAATTCCCGGGCTTTGGCGAGCCCGCTCACCTTGCTCTGCTTTGTAGTGAGCGGGCCGCTGAAGTTCGGCTCAATAGCCGGCTTTGATCTTCTCGAACTCGGCGATCATCTTGAGCTTGAGCGCGGACGGCACCGGCGACTGGAACAGCGTCTTGTCGACGAATTTTCCCACGTCGTCATAGCCCTTTTCCTTCAGGATCGCCGGGTCGACGCCGGCCATGCCCTTGGCATTGGCTTGGCCGTAGCCCCAATCCTTGACCAGCACCTTGGCGACTTCCGGATCGTTGACGGCGTTGAGGTAGTCATAGGCCTTGTCGATGTTGCCGGGCGCGTCCTTGAACAGCACATAGCCGCACACCCAGGTCGAGATGCCTTCGTCGGTGTCCTTCTTGGACTTGATCGGCACGCCGGCGGCCTGCGACTGCACCGCCGCGTCGTTCCAGGCCCAGGCGAGATCGACTTCGCCGCCGGAGAGCAGCTGCACGATGTCGGTTGTGTCGGTCCAGTAGGAGCGCACATTCTTGTGCACCTGGCGCAGGAAGTCGGACGCCTGCTTGAACTGGTCGTCCGTCATCTTGGTCCAGTCCTTGAGCCCGATGGCGAGGCTGGCCAGCGCGTAGGCGTCGTCGACATTGTCGCCGATCGAAACCTTGCCCTTGTATTTCGGATCGGCGAAGGCCTTCAGCGACTGCACGTCCTTTTCGGCGATCTTGTCGGAATTGTAGGTGAGTTGGGTATTGCCCCAGTCCCATGGCATGAACCAGGCCTTGCCGTCGGACGTCGTGGCAAGGTCCTTCATCGCCATGATCCCGGGGTTGAGATCCTTCCAGCCTGCGATCTTGGACGTGTCGAGCGGCTGCAGCAGGCCCGCCTCGCGCCACTTCACCACGCTCTGCGAGCAGGGATGCCCGAGATCGGACTTGAAGCCGGAGCGGATCTTTTCGAACGCCTCGTCCTCGTCGCCGAAGAAGGCGAAGGTCGGCGAGTCGCCGTTCTTCTCGACATATTTGCCATGGAAGCTCGGATCCTCGTAGCCGGACCAGTCGAACACGATCAGGTCCTTGTCGGCGGCGACGGCGAACGCTGCCGCGGAGGCCGCGAGCGCGCCGCCAAGCGCCAATGTCAATGTCAGGCGTCGGCTGAGTTTCTTCATGCTGTTCCATCCTCTTTTGGTCTTGCCGGTCTTGGCGGCCGGCTGTTGCTAACCGTAATGTTTCGGGAAAGCGGCGGCCAAAAATGCATTCGCCGACTGCAAGGCCGTCTCGCGCGTCGTGTCCTCCGTCCCCATCATCAGCCGCAGCCACAGGCCTTCGAGCATGGCGCTGAGCGCCAGGGCGATGACCTGAGGGTCATAGGCATAGCCGCCGCTCTGTTTGAGCGTCGTGCAGAGATCGATGAAGACCTGCTGGTAGTAATTGTCACGCGAGCTGCTCAGCGCCTGGTAGGTCGGCCGCGATTTGGCCTCGCCCCAGAAGGCGAGCCAGGCGGCGAGCTTGCGCTTGTTGCAGATCGAGCGATCGAAATCGGCCCATACCAGCTGCTGCAGTTGCCTGGCCGGATCGTCGCCCGCCTTCTGCAAGGCCGTGCGCCAATGCGCCGAATACTCGTCATACATGTGCTGCAGCGTGGCGATCAGCAGCTTTTCCTTGCTCTCGAAATGGAAGTTGACGATGCCGCGCGACAGGCCCGCGCCGTCGGCCACGTCGGCCATCGTCGTTTCGGCATAGCCGCGCTTGGCCAGCGAATCGATCGTCGCCTCGATCAGCTGCAGCTGCCTGACCTCTTTCGAGGCCTTGCGGCCGCGCTTTTCGGCATCGCCCTTGCGCGTCGTTTCGGGGAGAGCGTCGCTCGCCTCTGCAGTCTTCATGGGTGTGACGATCTCCAGCATTGCCGGCTATCCGACCGGCTTCCAACCGCGCAGATGAGTGGGGCGGTGCTCGCCACTGTCAAGCACCTTCTGCATCGCCTCCCAGGTCTTGATGTTCTTGTCGACATAGGCCGCGCCAACCGCCGCGGCGGCCTGCGCGTAGAGGGGTCCCTTGAGGCGCGCCAGTTCTTCCCGCGCGACCTCGCGGTACCATGGATTGCGGTCGCGGACGGCGATGTCGGTAAAGCCGGCGCGCCGCATCGCTTCGGCATAGCGTGCCGGCGAGGCCATGGCGAAGGAGAGCCCCTCGGCCGCGACATAAGCCTTCATCTGAGGCGACGGCTCGCCGTCATGCCCGATCATCCAGTTCGACGCGGCAAACACCCCGCCGAGCTTCAGCACGCGAAAAATTTCGGCGAATAGCGCGTCCTTGTCCGGCACATGCAGCAGCGCGTCCTTGGAGAAGACGACGTCGAAGGAAGCGTCCGCGAAAGGCAGCGGCCCCGGCGGCGCTTGGACGAAGCCGACACGGTCTTCGAGACCTTGCCGGGCCGCCCCTCGCCTTGCCGTCTCGATCACCGGCTTTTCGACGTCGAAGCCGGTGGCCCGAGCCGCGCCGTGCGTTGCCGCCAGATGCAGCGTGATGCCGCCGGCGCCGCAACCGACATCGAGGATCGTCTTGCCCTGGAGCGACAAGCCTTCGACCACGCGGTCGACCTCTTCGGGACCGCCGGGCGACAGGTAGCCCTCGCCCCACAGCGCTTCGAGGAAGCGAATGGCGGTGTCGTCATATTCCGGCTCGGCGTCAGCCGTTTCGATCATCGGATCTTCAACCCCAAATGCCGATGTGGATCAGTCCAGAACGCAGGCAAAGCCTAGCGCATCAACGGGAAAACGCAACACCATTTGTTGAACATTCATTCAATATGACTGGACAAAAAACTGTGATCCGTGCCAAATTCGGGCAATCGGGGAACAAAACGCACCGAGCGATTCCAGGAAAAGTGTGAAGCGGTTTTCCGTCCGGAATTGCGCAAAAACAAGAAGATAGGGAAACCGGATGGAGGCTCGGCGCGCATGAAGGCATGGGACGCGATCGTCATCGGCGGCGGCCACAACGGGCTGGTCAACGCCTGCTATCTGCAGCGCGCCGGCCTGGATGTGCTGGTGGTCGAGAAGAAAGACTGGGTCGGTGGCGCGGCCACCAGCCGCGAGCTGACGCCGGGCTTCCTCTATTCGAACTGCTCCTATGTCTGCTCGCTGTTCAGGCCCGAGATCATGCGCGATCTCGAGCTGCCGCGCTTCGGCCTGCAGGTAATCTCCTATGAAGGCGGCGCGGTGTTCACGCGCGACGGCGACTATCTCGCCAATTACCGCGACCACGACGCGCATCGCCGCGAGTTCGCCCGTTTCTCGAAGCGCGATGCCGAGGCCTATGACCGCTATTCGCGCGACGTCACAAGGCAGTGCCGCTTCATCCAGCCGCTCTTGATGCGCACCGCGCCCGACCCGACCAGCTTCAGGCCGCGCGATCTCGGCGAACTGCTCTATCTGGGGAAGAAATTCGCCGGTCTCTCGGCCGAGGAAATGGCGCTGACCCTGCGCTTCTGGACGATGTCGATCTCGGACTTCCTCGACGAGTATTTCGAGACCGACGTCATCAAGGCGAACTTCGCGCTTTCCGGCATCATCGGCACGGCGCTCGGCCCGATGTCGCCCGGCACGGCCTATGTGTTGCTCCACCACTATATGGGCGAGGTCGACGGCTCGGTCGGCGCCTGGGGCTATGCGCGCGGCGGCATGGGCGCCGTCACCAAGGCGCTGGCCGCCTCCTTCAAGGCCAGCGGCGGCACCATCCGCACCGGCGCCGAGGTCGACCACGTGTTGATCAGGAACGGCAAGGCGAAGGGCGTGGTGCTCGCCGGCGGCGAGGAGATTTTTGGTAAGCTCGTCATCTCCAATGCCGACGTCAAGCGCACCTTCCTGAAGCTGGTCGAGGAAAAGGAACTGCCCGACATCTTCCTGCGCCGCGTCAAGAATTTCAAAATCCGCGGCTCCTCCGGCAAGGTCAACATCGCGCTGGATTCGCTGCCCGAATTCCCGGCTCTGCCGAAGGACTCGCCGGTCTATCGCGCCGACATGCATTTCACCGATTCCATCGAGCGCATGGAACGCGCCTATGACGACTGGAAGGCCGGGCGCTGGTCGGCCGATCCCTTCCTCGACATGATGATCCCAACCACGCTCGACCCGACCATGGCGCCGCCCGGCAAGCACTTCATGAGTTGCTTCGTGCAATACGCGCCACCCAAGATAGACGGCCGCGACTGGACCGACGCCGACCGCGACGGTTTCGCCGAGAGCGTGATTGCGCAGATCGCCGAATATTCGCCCGGCTTCCGCGACCGCATCGTCCACATGGAAGTGCGCACGCCGCGCGAGATCGAGGCCGAGGTCGGCCTCACCGAAGGCAACATTTTTCAGGGCGAACTCACCTTCGACCAGTTGCTGTTCAATCGCCCGGTGCCGGGCTACGCGCAATACCGCTCGCCGGTCGGCGGGCTCTATATGTGCGGCTCCTCCACTCATCCCGGCGGCGGCGTCATGGGAGCGCCCGGACGCAACGCCGCCGCCGAGATCCTGCGCGATCTCGCCAAGCCAACCCTGCATATGAGCCCGGCCCATGACGTCATCTGATTTGAACTGGGACGCCATCGTCATCGGCGGCGGCCATAACGGCCTTGTCGCCGCCGCCACGCTGGCGAAGTCGGGACGCAAGGTGCTGGTCTTCGAAGCCGGCAACGATGTCGGCGGCGCCGCGCGCACCGAGGAATTCGCGCCGGGCTTCCGCGTTTCCGCCGTCGCCCATCTGCTCAATCGCCTGCATCCCGATGTGGTGAAGACGCTGGATCTGGAGCGGCACGGGCTGAAAGTCGAGCGCGGCGATTTCGTGCCATCGGTGGCGCTGTCGAGAGACGGTCCGCTGGTGCTGCATGGCGCCTATGGCGAGGTGTTGACCGGCGCCAGCCCTTCGGAGCAGTCCGCCTGGAAAGACCTGCGCTCGCAATTGCTGCGCTACGCCGGCGTGCTGAAGCCTTTCCTGTCGCGCCAGCCGCCGGACCTTGCCGGCATGTCGCTGGCGGAAATGACCGGGCTCGGCCAGACCGCGTTGGCGCTGAAGCGGCTCGGCAAGGAAGATATGCGCGACTTCCTGCGCGTGCTTTTGATGAATGTCTACGACCTGCTTGACGAGCAGCTTTCGGACGACCGGCTGAAGGGCTTGCTCGCCTTCGACGCGACGCTCGGCTCGCATCTCGGCCCGCGCTCGCCGACCTCGCTGCTCGGCCTCTACTATAGGCTCGCCGGCGAGATCGGTGGCCTCGCCGGTGCGCAGATGCAGCCGAAAGGCGGCATGGGCGCCGTCATCGCCCCCATCCGCGCGGCGGCGGAAAGCGCGGGCGTTTCGATCCGCCCGGCTTCGCCGGTCGCCAAGGTCATCGTCGAGAAGGGCCGCGCCGTCGGTGTCGTCACGCAGAGCGGCGAAACCTTGCGCGCCAAGACCGTCGTTTCCGCCATCAATCCCGCAACGACGATCCTTGATCTCGTCGGCCCGCGCGAGGTCGACACCGGCTTCGTGCGCAAGGTGAAGAACATCCGCATGAAGGGCGACGCGGCAAAGCTGCATCTGGCGCTCGATCGGCCGCCGCAATTCACTGGCGTCGACATCGCCGGCCACAAGGGCCGCCTCGTCATCGCGCCTTCGCCCGACCATGTCGAGCGCGCCTTCAACCCGTCGAAATATGGCGAATTCTCGCCCGAGCCGGTGATGGAGATCACGCTGCCCAGCTTAGCCGATCCATCGCTCGCGCCGTCCGGCGCCTGCGTGCTCTCGGCGGTGGTGCAATACGCGCCCTACGCGCTGAAAGAGGGCTGGACCGCCGGCAAGCCGCAATTCCTCAAGGCGATCATGGCGCAGCTCGAAACCTATGCGCCCGGCATCGGCGCGACGGTGCGCCACGCCGAGCTGTTGACGCCCGCCGACATCGAGGCGCGCTACCGCATGCCCGGCGGCCATTGGCACCATGGCGAGTTGCAAGCCGACCAGATGCTGATGTCGCGGCCCGTCTCCGGCTGGTCGGGCTACGACACGCCGCTCGAAGGGCTGTTCCTTGCCGGCGCCGGTTCGCATCCGGGCGGCGGCATCTCCGGCGCGCCCGGCCTCAACGCCGCGCGCCGCATCATCGCGATGAGGGCCTAGGTATGTTTTTGCAAATCGTCGAAGCCGCGCTCTACGGCGCCCCCCTCTGGCCTGCCGCCCATCTCCCCCACTTGGGGGGAGATCAGCTGTCCGCGCGTCCGGCTCACCTCCTGCAACGTTGGCGATTGGGGAAAGCCGGGGCGACGGCCAATCTCCCCCCTTGTGGGGGAGATGTCCGGCAGGACAGAGGGGGGCGCGAAGGAACGCCGTCATGAACCATCATCCAACCATCAAGCCGTCAGCCGAAGCCCGTGCAGCCGCGCAATCCCACTTCCGCACGCTGCGGCTCGGCACGCCCTTCCAGCCACGCATTGACGCGCTGGGGCTGAAGCAGGATTGGTACAGTTGGGCCGGCTACCGCGCGCCGCATTCGCTGTGGGATGAGGAGCTCGAATATTTCGCCATCCGCAGTCAGGCAGCACTCTTCGACATCTCGCCGATGACCAAATACCGGGTCGAAGGTCCGGACGCCGAAGCCTATCTCGACCGCGTCACCTTGCGCGACGTGACAAGGCTGAAGCCCGGCCGCGTCCACTACACCGCCTGGTGCGACGACGAAGGTTTCGTGCTCGACGACGGCACTTTGTTCCGGTTCTCGCCGACACGCTTCCGGCTGTGCTCGCAGGAGCGGCACTTGCCCTGGCTGCTGGACAGCGCGATCGGCTATGACGTCAGCGTCGAGGAAGAGACCGAGGCGGTTGCCGGCTTGGCGCTGCAGGGCCCGACCTCGTTCGCCGTCCTGCGTGACGCGGGCTTTGCCGGCGTCGATCGGCTGAAGCTCTTCGACCTCGCCGAATTCGCGCATGATGGCGCTCCCCAAGGAACTGGCAAAGTCACCATCTCGCGCACCGGCTTCACCGGCGATCTCGGCTACGAGATGTTCGTGCCGGCGGACAAGGCGCTGAGCCTGTGGGACCGGCTGATGGCGGCGGGCGAACTGCGCGGGATCCGCGCCATCGGCTATACCGCGCTGAACCGCGCTCGCCTCGAAGCCGGGCTGATCGTCGCCAACAGTGACTTCACAGCTGCCGAGCACGCCATCCGCACGGACCGCCTGCGCATGCCGGACGAGATCGGCCTCGGCTTCATGATCGATCCGGACAAGGGCCACTTCAACGGTCGCCGCGCCATCCTGGAAGCCCGCGCCAAGAAGAGGCTTCGCCACGTGCTGGTCGGGCTGGAGATCGAAGGCAACATTCCCGCCGAGCATGCCATCGTCTACTACAAGAAAGGCCAGGAGGTCGGATTGGTCAGCGCGGCGATGTGGTCGCCCATGGCCAAGCGCAACATCGCGCTTGCCTCGCTGCAGCGGCCTTATGGCGATACCATCGTCGACGACCTCTGGGTCGAGATTTACGCCATGCGCGAGCTGCAGTACCAGAAGCTGATGAAGAAGGCGAAGGTGGTGCAGCGGCCCTTCATCAAGCTCGACCGCCGCACAGCCGATCCGCCCGCGGACTTTTGACCATGGCAAGCGAAGCGGAGGACCTGGAAGCGGAAGCCACCGAGCAGTGGCAGTTGGTCAACACGCCGCTCGGCGAGATGTGGTCCGGCCGCACCCGCTACGCGGCGGCGATGTTCTTCTTCAAGCGCGGCGAGATGAACGCCGAGACGCTGGAGGTCTACCGCATCTGCGCCCGGCTCGACGCGGAAAATCCCTTGCCGATCATCCGCGACCGCGGGGTCGGCAAGGACTGGCTGAAGCGCATGGGTGGTTAAGCAGCCCTTCACCTCGTCATTCTAGGGCGGAGCAACGAGCGAAGCGACGCGGCGCAGACCCTGGAATGACGAAGTGGGGAGCGTTCTGGCTCCAATCCCAGCGTCCCGGATTGTGCCTTCACACGGGGTGGCCTATCCGATCGTCCTTTCCAACACGCTCAACCAGTTGCGATAGGCGATCTTCTCGATCAGCGCGCGCCCGAAACCGCGCGCGGCGAGCGCGTCGATGAGCTTCGGCAGGCCGGCGACGTCGCCGATGGGGGCTGGGATCATGGCGCCGTCGAAATCCGAGCCTAGCCCGACGCCGTCCTCGCCCAGCGCCTGTAAAAGCGAGTCGATGTGGCGCACCATGACATCAATACTGGTGTCGGCATTCATGCGGCCGTCCTCGCGCAGGAAGCCGGTGGCGAAGTTGAGGCCGACCATGCCGCCCGACTCGCGGATCGCGCCGAGCTGCCAGTCGGTCAGGTTGCGCGAGTGGCCGCAGATCGCATGCACGTTGGAATGGGTGGCGACCAGCGGCGCGTCGCTCAGCGCCGCGACATCGCGAAAACCCTTCTCGTTGAGATGCGAGAGGTCGATCATGATCCTGAGCTGATTGCAGGCCTTGACCAGCGCCTTGCCGGCGTCGGTGAGGCCCGGTCCGGTGTCGGGCGACGACGGAAAGCGGAACGGCACGCCATTGCCGAAGGCGTTGGGGCGGCTCCAGACGATGCCCAGCGAGCGCAGGCCTGCGGCGTGCAGCACGTCGAGCATGGCAAGCCCGGGATCGATCGCCTCGACGCCTTCGATGTGGAACACCGCCGCGATCGAGCCCTTCGCCATCGCGTCACGCACATCGCCGGCGCTGCGGCAGACGGTCAACGCGCCGGCACGCTCCAGCCGAAACAGGATCGAGGCCATGCCGATGGTCGAGGTGATCGCCTCGGCCTGCGGCAGCTCCGGCGGCAGCGGTTCATTGTCGCTCGGCGCCGGCGGCACGGCGCTGCGCTTCGACTTCTCGACCGGCGGCGGAAAGATAGCGAACATGCCGCCGGCAAAGCCGCCCTTCCTGGCGCGCGGCAGGTCGATATGGCCGCCCGGCGTCCCCTCGATGAACAGCTTTTCGACGTCGGCTTCCTTCGACTGGTAGAGCCGAAGCAGCGTGTCGTTATGTCCGTCGAAAACGGGGATCAGGTCGGTATCGGTCATCAGGGAAGCCATTCAAATCGGGGACAGGCGGGACGACAGGTTTCGTCCGGGCGAACCGTCAACTTAGGCAAGATGATCGGGCCGTGCAAATGCCAAGGGCTTCTCCTTCTCCCCTTGTGGGCCCCCTATGGGAGAAGGTCGCCGAAGGCGACGGATGAAGGGGGGTTCCAGGGAATGCCGACGTCTCACCCCGCTGGAGCATCCCTCATCCGTCTCGGCGCCGCGCGCCGATCCACCTTCTCCCAGAAGGGAAAGCTCATTGCTTCAGCACATCCGCCCATTCCGGATGGCGGCGGAACTGGGCGTTGGCGAAGGGGCAGAGCGGGATGATCTTCTTGCCGGCCGCGCGTGCGTCCTCGACCGCGCGGGTGACGAGCCGAAGCCCGGCGCCCTGGCCGCGAAAGACATCCGGCACCTCGGTGTGGTCGATGATGAGCTGGTGCTCGCCGATCTTGGTGAAGGTCATCTCAGCCTCGGCGCCGCCGGGGCCGCGCAGCACGTAGCGTCCCTTGGAGCCGCGGTCCTCCAGTTCGATCTCGGGCAGTTGGTCAGCCATTGTTCTTGCCTCCTTCAGCGGGCGCGAGCGCGAACAGCCGCCGCGCCGCTTCGATTTCATTCGGCCGAACCTCATGCCCGCCGTCGTGCCATTCCACTGTGACATCGGCGCCGTCGGCGCGCGAATAAGCCTCGAGCCGCGATGTCAGGCTGGGCGGACAGATCGGGTCGCGCCTGCCGGCCGTGATCAGGATGCTGCGGCCGGCAAGGCTGCCCTGGATGCGTGGCTCGAACGGGATCAGCGGATGCATCAGCGCCGTGGCGTCGAACAGGCTCGGCTCGGCGAACACCACCGAAGCCAGGACGTTGGCGCCGTTGGAGTAGCCGAGGCCGAACACCGCCGAGGGTTTTGCCGCCTCGACTTGCGCCTTGACGAAGCCCGCCATCTTCGATGTCGCGCGTGCTAGGTCGTCCATGTCGTAGACGCCCTCGCCGGTGCGGCGGAAGAAGCGGGCGGCACCATGCTCCGACACGTCGCCACGTGGCGAGACGATCGTCGCCGAAGGCACAAGCTCGCGACCGAAACCAAGAAGCTGGTTCTCATCCGCGCCGGTGCCGTGGAAGACGAAGAGCAGTGGGCCGCCCGGCGAACCGGGCAGCACCTTGTGGATGTAAGCGTCCTTGCTCATGGCTCAGCCTTCCAGCTTCTGCAGATGCTCTTCGAGATAAGGCCGCAAATGCTGATGCTGCGTCGGCAGCTTCAGCGCCTCGCCGAGATGCGCGGTGTCCTCGTCGCGGTCGAATCCCGGTTCGTTGGTCGCCACCTCGAACAACACACCGCCCGGCGTGCGGAAATAGATCGCCCAGAAATAGTCGCGATCGATGACCGGCGTGACGCCATAGCCCGTGTCGATCAGCGCCTTGCGCACTTCGAGCTGTTTGGCGCGATCCTCGACCGCGAAGGCGACGTGATGCACCGAGCCGGCGCCGAGGTTGGCAAAGCCGGCGCCTGGCAGCGATTCGATGTCGACGACGTCGGCGCCATTGCCATTCTTGATCGCCAGCCGGCGGACGTTGCCGGACTTGTCGACCTCCTCATAGCCCATGAACTTCAAAAGCTCCTCGGTGGCGCCGCCATCCTTCAGCCGGAGCGAGACCGAGTGAAAGCCGCGGATCGCCTCGTCGCCGGGAACGCCGCCCTTGACCCAGGGCGCCCTTTTATCGGCCTTGTCCTCGACAAGCGCGAAACTGTCGCCGTCCGGACCGGTGAAGGTGAGCCGCTTCTCGCCGAAATTTTCCGTGCGGGCGACGTTGCCCACGCCCTCGTCGGCGAAGCGCTTTTCCCAATAGGCGAGCGTGCCTTCCGGCACCGAGAACACCGTCGTGCCGACTTCGCCGACGCCATGTCGGCCCTGGCCGATATCGGGGAACGGGAAATAGGTCATCACCGAGCCCGGCGTGCCGACCTCATCGGCGTAATAGAGATGGTAGACATCCGGTGCGTCGAAATTGACGGTCTTTTTCACCCGGCGCAGGCCGAGCTTCTTGGTGAAGAACTCGTTGTTGCGGCGCGCGTCGCTCGCCATCGAGGTGACGTGATGCAGGCCCTTGATCTGATTGAGCATGATCGTGCTCCTTCCCTTGTCCTTGTGCGGCCCTCGCCGCTGTCCACGCCAATATGAGGATCGGCGGGCCGGCGGCAAAGCGGGCAAACACAGAATGGACTGTGTCATAAAAGTGAACGACTGTTCAAAATATGTTCACCAATCCATCACCGGCTTCGGCTTGCAACGCCGGTGATTTCCGTTCCATCTGGGGCGCGCTTCCACAAGGAGACGATCTTGGACAATCCGACGAGCCGCCCGAATGTTCTCCTCATCACCTGCGACCAGTGGCGTGGCGATTGCCTGTCGGCCGCCGGCCACCCGGTGGTGAAGACGCCGAATGCGGATGCGCTCGCCGCGCAAGGCGTGCTCTTCCGCCGGCACTACGGAGGCGCAGCTCCTTGCTCGCCGGCCCGCGCCTGCCTCTATACCGGGCTCTACCAGATGAACAATCGTGTCTGCCGCAACGGCACGCCGCTCGACGCGCGCCATGGCAATATCGCGCTTTCGGCGCGCGCGGCGGGCTACGATCCGACCCTGTTCGGCTACACCGATGTCTCGCTCGATCCCCGACAACTCTCCCCCGAGGATCCGCGGCTGCGCAGCTATGAAGGCGTGCTGCCGGGATTCACCGTGCGCCAAGCCCTGCCCGAGCATCAGAAGCAGTGGCTGTCATGGCTGCAGGCGCAGGGCATCGACACCGGCGCCGGCAGCCCTGATATCCACCGTCCGGCCAACGGGCAAGCGGAACGCGACGTCACCAACGCGCCGCCCGTCTATTCGCAAGACCAGACGCCGACCGCTTTCCTGGCCGGCGAATTCATCCGCTGGCTCGGCGAGCAGGAGAAGAGCGTGCCGTGGTTCGCGCATGTCTCCCTCATCAGCCCACACCCGCCCTTCATCGTGCCGGAACCCTACAACACGATGTACGATCCAGGCGATGGTCCCGCCTTCCGGCGCGCTGCAAGCTGGCAGGCCGAGGCGGAAAGCCATCCCTATGTCGCTTACGATCTCGACCGGCAGAAGCGGACAAAATTCGTTCCCGGCATCGAAGGCAAGGTGCCGGACTGGAGCGAGGAGAATTTCCGCTTAGTCCGCGCGATCTATTACGGCATGATCGCCGAGGTCGACGCGCAGCTCGGCCGCATCTGGCGGGCGATCAAATCGGCGGACGCCTGGGACGACACCGTCATCGTGCTGACCTCCGACCATGCCGAGATGATGGGCGACCATTTCATGCTCGGCAAGGGCGGCTTCTTCGACGCCAGCTACCATATTCCGCTGATCATCCGCGATCCGCGCCGGAGAGCCGAGGCCGGTTCATCCGTCGACCGTTTCACGGAGGCGGTCGATATCTTCCCGACCTTGCTCGACCTGATCGGCGCCGCGCCACAGCGCCATCTCGACGGCCGTTCGCTCATGCCCTGGATCGAGGGCAAGAAGCCGGAGACCTGGCGCGACGCGGCGCATTGGGAGTTTGATTTCCGTACAGTCGCCAACGACGAAGCGGAGCGCCATTTCGGTATCGCATCGAGCGCCTGCAACCTTGCCGTCATCCGCACGGCCGAGTTCAAATATGTCCATTTCGGCGGTGGTCTGCCGGCGCTTCTCTTCGATCTCTCGAAAGACCCGGGCGAGTTGAACAACGTGGCAGGCGACACGGCCTATCTGTCCGTACGGCTTGAGTTCGCCGAAAGGATGCTCGCCTGGCGCGCCGCGCATCTCGATCAGTCGCTGGCATTGGCGGAACTGACGGAAGATGGCGTGGTCGGGTACGTGAGTCAGGCAGTAGGCAGTAGGCAGTAGGCAGTGAATATCCAAACCGTGGGTTGCTTTGCCAACTTTTCTTTCGTCTACTGCCTATTCCCTACTGCCTACTGCCTAATCCCTAATCCCTATTTCAACATCATCCGCTGCTGGTCGCGGTTGGCGGCATAACTGCTCTTGTCATAGGCCGTCTGCGCCTGCAACTGTTCCTTGGTGAAGTTGGTATAGAGATATTTCTTGCCGTTCTTGTCGGTCATGAATTTGAGCTTGTCCATGCCGATCGCCACTTCCTTGGCGCCGATGCCGAGGAAGCCGCCGACATCGACAATGACTGCGTCCGGCTTGTTGTCGGGCGTCAGCACGACATCGCCGATCGAACCGATCTTGGCATCGTTGGCGCCATAGACCGTCGTGCCCTTGAGGTCGTCGACACGGATGTTGCCCATCGGCATTTCGCTCAGCGTCGATTTGTCGATGGAAGCGGTCTTGGTCTGGTCGGTTGCGGCGGTGCCGTTATCGGCGGGCTTGTTCTCGGCCGTGCTCTGGGCCGGCGGCGTCGCAGGTTTGTTCTCGGCCGTCGACTTGGCGGGCTCTGCCGGTTTGGCCCCCTTGTCGGAGGTCGTATCCGAAGACACCACCGCGGGCGTGGTCGCCGCAGGAGCGTTGCTCGCGGCCGTCGTCGAGCCCGGCGCCGGATCATAGGCCTTGCGGTTGAAATCGGGCTGGGCCTGCAGTTCCTCCTTCGTCGTCTCGGCCACCAGCCAGCGGTCGCCGTTCTTCTCCGCCCATTTCGCCTTGGCGAAGTCATAGGTGACGTTCTTCGTGCCGATGCCGAGGAAGCCGCCGACGCCGATCACCAGCGACTCGGCCTTGCCGTCCTTGGCAAGCACGATGTCCTTCACGTCGCCGATCTTCTGGGCGTCGTCCGCGGTGCCGTTATAGACCGACTCGCCCATGATGTTGGTGGCGAGGTTGCCCTCGGCCTTGTTCACCGGCTCAGCCGGTGCGGCCGCTGGAGCCTGCGTCGTCGTATTGTTAGCGGGCTGCGTCGCGTCGGCCGACTGCGCTGGCGCCGGATCATAAGGCTTGCGGTCGAATGCCGGCAGAGCGTTCAGTTCATCTTTCGTGGACTTGGCGACTAGCCAGCGGTCGCCGTTCTTCTCGGCCCATTCCAGCTTGCCGTAGTCGAAAGCGACGTCCTTCTTGCCGACGCCGAGGAACCCGCCGACCCCGATAATGGCGGATTTGGCCTTGCCGCTGGAATCCAAGACGACATCGTCGACCTTGCCGATGTCCTGCGCGTCATCGCCGGTGCCGTTATAAACGGACTCGCCGATGATGTTCGTCATCAGCGCGCCATCCGAGCGCATGACCGGCGCCGGATTTTCGGCTGCTGGGGCTTGTGGAGCGGGGGCGGGCGTCGTCTGTGCTAAAGCGCCGCTTGCGAGCAGCGTCGCGATCGCGGTCGTCGCAAAAAGAGTGCGGATCATGATGGTCTCTCCTCGTGCCTGATTTGTATATGACACTGCCTCGACCAACCTCTGAGCGGCGGGTCGGGAGCGGCAGTGTCGACAGGTTCACAACGTCGTGACCGGGGTGTTGTTCCAACCACAACGCATCCACCACTGGCTGGAATCCTGAACCTCCGGTGGAACCTTTGCGGCCGCATCTTCGTTCCGGCGTGCGGCTGAGGGTCTGCCGGCTCAAACTGACCTGAAGCGACACGGAGTGGTGCATGCGGTTTGCTGCGGTGCTGAACCAGGACGGCGGCACGCTCCGCACCATCGATTTGGAAGCATTTTCCGAACAGTTGCGTCACACGCTCGAAGCGGCCGGACATTCGGTCGAGATCGATATCGTTGCCGGCCGCGACATCGCCACGGCGCTGGAGAAGGCCATCGCCAGGCGGAACATCGACGTCGTTCTTGCCGGAGGCGGCGACGGCACGATTTCCACCGCGGCGTCCCTCCTCATGAACAAGAAGAAGGTCCTGGCCATCTTGCCCGCCGGCACGATGAACCTCTTCGCGCGCGGCCTGGGCATTCCGCAGACACTGGAAGCCGCCCTGCAATCCTTCGCCGATGGCGAGGTGATCGCGGTCGATATGGCCAGCGCCAACGGCCAGCCCTTCGTGCACCAGTTCTCCGTCGGCATGCACGCTGAGATGGTTCAGCTGCGCGAAAAGATGGACTTCGGCTCGCGCCTTGGAAAGATGCAGGCATCCGTGCGCGCCGCATGGGCGGCGATCAACAATCCGCCTGCCCTCAAGGTCAGCCTGTGCGTCGGCAAGGCCGAGATCGTCACCCGCACCACCGGCATCGGCATCTCCAACAATCTGTTCGGCGAAGGCCATCTGCCCTATGCCGACAACCCGGCCGGCGGCGTGCTCGGCATCTATGTCAGCGTCGCGCGCCAGCGTCATCACTTGGCAAAACTCCTCCTGGACATGCTGCGCGGGAGGCTGCGCCAGAGCGCGCATGTCGAAGTGCATCAGGCAGGCAGGGCTGTGCTGAAGATCCACTCGCCCGCCAAAAAGTTCAGCGCGGTGCTGGATGGCGAACTGGTCAGGCTGGAACGCGAAACAACGATCGAGATTCACCCCGGCGCGCTGAAAGTGCTCGTTCCGGCAAGCAATGCGCAGGCAAGGGCGGCATGATGCGGGGTCAACCGCCCTGGACGGATTTCTGAGCCGCAGGCGGCGCTTCCGGCACGGTCTGCTGCGTCGTCGGCGATTTGATCAGTTCGCCGTAAATCTCGACTGCCCCCCACGCGATGAAGGCGAGCAAGAGCCCGGCGATGAGGATCCTGAGCGCATGCCAGCCCCAATGCCCCTGGCGTGCTTTGTCTTCGGGTACGATCTTGGTCACTCTTGGCCTCCATGCTGCGCGGCGGCGGGCGCTTCAGGTACGGTCGGGTAACGGGTCTTGATCGGGAAGGTTCCGAACCAGGAATGACATCCGCCGCCTTGCCCAAGTCAGCGACGTTGGCCACGAGTTCCGCCGGCGTCCTCGCCCGCAGGAAAGATGCCGCCGAGCCTCCCTGAGGTCCCGGCGTTTCCTGAACCGCTTACGACATGTCCTGCGGGTCCTGCTTCGGTGGCGTGGGCTTGGCGTTCTCACGATAGATGGCGTAGGCGACGACCGCCAGGGCGGGCGCGATGGCGGCTCCCAGCCCGCCCTTGCTCTTGGCAAGGGCCGGAAGCAGGGCAAGTGCCGCAGTAACGCCCAGCGCGGTCATGTCGGCCTGCCGCCGTCTTGCGCGCCGCCTGTTGCGCATGCTGGTCGTCAGCTTGTGAATGAGGAGGATGAGCCCGGCAAGCACCAGGAAGCCGATGCCGAAGCCGAGGCTGCTCGCCACCGGCCCGTAGCGTGCCGCCAGCCAGATATAGGCGGCGCCGATGAGGAAACCGACGCCGCACAGAGCAAAAACGGCGGCAAGTCCGTAAAGGATTGCCGTCGTCCGCGCCCTGTGCAAGGCGGCCATGGCCTCGCCCGAGGCGAGGGCCGAGATCAGCGAGACAAGCGCCCCCATCTGCGGTTAGCGGCGGGAAAGCAGGGCGAAGAGGAAACCGACGCCCGCCGCGATGGCCAGCGACGTCACCGGCTTCTCCCGCACTTTGGCGATCAGTTGCGCTTCGATGTCCTCGGCATTTCCCCGCATGCTCTCGAACGCGGCTTCGCCCTGCGCCCGCAACTGCTCGACGCCATCCGCGGCGGCGCGACGGGCCGCGCCATAGCCGTGTTGACCGGTCTTGGCGAGCTGCTCGGTAAGTTTCTGGATATCCGCCTTCAGTTGCTCGATATCGGCCTCGAGGTCGGCAGTGGTTGCTTGGTCCGTTGCGGATTTGCCTGCGGCGGTTGCCATTCTCTAACTCCTTGCGTTTGCGTTGGTTTCAACGCCCGTCCAGCGCCATGGTTCCGGTCGTCGCGACCCTAGGCATCCTAGATGAGTGGCCTGCGTTCCTCGCCCAGTCCCTCCCATCGGGCAAGCTTCTTCAGTCCATCATAGTCGATCACTTCGCAGCCGCCATCTCGCCACATCACGAGCTTGCGGTCCATCAGCTTGCGGATGGTCTTGTTGGTATGGACCAGCGAAAGGCCGAGCGTGTCGGCGATATGCTGTTGTGTGATCGGAATCTGCACCGGTGTCTTGCCATTCAATCCGGCGCTGCGCGCCCGACCGGCGATGAAGGCGACGAGATAGGCCGCTCGTTCGAGCGCGGTGCGGCGGCCGATGCTGAGCAGGTTCTCGTCCAGCATGCGCTCCTCGCGCGACGCGATCCAGGTGATGTCATAGGCAAGGCCGGGATGGTTGCGATAGAGTTCCTGCAGCTGGTCGCGTTCGAAGACGCACAGCAGCATCGGCGACAGCGCTTCGACCGAATGCTGCATCTCGCCCATCAGGCTTCCCTGCAGGCCGATGAGGTCGCCGGGCATGGAGAAATTGAGGATCTGCCGACGTCCGTCGGGCAAAAGCTTGTAGCGGAACGCCCAGCCGGACAGCACGGTATAGAGATGCGCGCTGTGGCTGCCTTCGACCAGGACTGTCGCCCCCTTGTCGACCGCAAGTTCACCGCGCTTGAAGGTGCCGATGAATGACAATTCCAGCTTGTCGAACTCACGGAACGCCGGCAACGGCCGCAACGGGCACTTTTCACAAGGATATTGACGGCTGGCAGCCGCGCGTGCGCTTTGGCCGGACATTTCGACCCCTCTTCGAAATCCCTGCCCTTATGGGCGCAAGGAAACGCCTGAGACCGGCAGGAGTTCCGTGAGACTGGGATCCATGTCTTTTTTAAATGACATGGCGGCCAATTCCGCGCATGAGTGCGGTCCTGCCGAGGAGACACTGATAAGTGCCAGCGCTGCTTGATGGACTGCGTATTCTCGTTCTGGAAGACGAGTTCCTGATCGCGATGGATGTCGAGCAGCTTTGCCGCGACCACGGCGCCGCGGATGTGACGATCGCGCGTGAACTCGGCGAGATCGACGGGCAGGCGCTGCCTGCGCGCTTCGACGCGGCGGTTGTCGACCTGATGCTCGGCGGCGTCTCGACTCTGGATTTCGCCGCGCGGCTGCGCAGCGAGGGCGTGCCGTTCGTATTTGCCTCCGGCTATTCGGATTCGGACGAGATCAAGGGTTCGTTTCCGGATATCCGGCTGATCGCCAAGCCCTACTCAGGCGACGATCTGATCGAAGCCTTGGCCATGGCCTGCGGCCGGGCAAAGGCGGCCTGAGGCCATCCCTGCAATCGCAATCGTAACCGGTCGGTTCAAGCCGCGTTCGAACCTGTGACCTGCGCCGAGATCGCGTCGGGCCCGAACTCGTCCTCTCCGGAAATCTTGAGGATTTCCTGGAGCCTGGCGCGCGCCCGGCTGACGCGGCTCTTGATCGTGCCGACGGCACAACCACAGATCTCGGCGGCTTCTTCATAGGAGAAGCCGGAGGCGCCGATCAGGATGATGGCCTCGCGCTGGTCCTCGGGCAGTTGCTCGAGCGCGCCGCGGAAATCCTTGAGGTCGAGCTGGCCATGCTGGGCCGGATGAACGGCAAGCCTGGCCGTCATGATGCCGTCGCTGTCCTGAACTTCGCGGCCGCGCTTGCGCATCTGCGAATAGAATTCATTGCGCAGGATGGTGAACAGCCAGGCCTTCAGATTGGTGCCGGGCTGGAAGCTCTCATGCTTGTCCCACGCCTTGACCAGTGTTTCCTGGACGAGGTCGTCGGCCCGGTCCGCATTCTGCGTCAGCGACACGGCAAAGGCGCGAAGGCTCGGGATCGCACCGAGCAACTCGGTCTTGAAGCTCTGGGATACCACCGCCATGCCTCAGTCCTTTTTCTGGGCAGGTTCGGTCTGTTCCAGTTGGCTGAGCAACTGAGCGAAACGGTCCGGCACATGGTCCGAGACCAACTCGTCATAATATTGTTTGAGCTTGCGGGCTATCTCTGAGTTTGCCCCAAGCGGATTACCGTCCCCGTTCCGATGCCTGCTTGCGGCATCAGCCAATTGTTTTTTCTTCATTTCTTTCATAGTCGCCCTAGTTTCCAGCGCCTGAACCGCTCTTCGACTTCAAACCACAACGCAAGCGGGACCTTCGTCTGGTTGCCCATCCCAAATCCCGAAACGCTCGCTTGCTAATTTAGTTCCACAGCCGGCGGAACTTTTTCCGAAAGCCGGCGTTTGATTTTCAGGGGCATGCAATCAGTGCGGCCTTGAACGTGCAACGTCATTTGAGGGAGACGTCGATAATGAGTTTGTCCGCAACCATCGCGCCGCATCTTCCGTTCCTGCGCCGCTTCTCGCGGGCGGTATCGGGATCGCAGGAGAGCGGTGACGCGTTGGTCGCGGCGATGCTGGAAGCCATCATCGCCGATACCAATATCTTCCCCGAAGCCTCGAGCGACCGTATTGCGCTGTACAAGGTTTTCGCCAGACTGTTCACCTCCGTGGCCATCCGCGTGCCGCAGGAACAGGCCCAGACCGCCTGGGAGCAGCGGGCCGCGGCCAATCTGAATGCCATCGCGCCCCTGCCGAGGCAGGCTTTCCTTCTGGTTGCCGTCGAGGGCTTCAGCGAGGACGAGGCGGCGGAAATCCTCGATGTAGACGAGGAGGAGTTCTCGGAACTGCTTGCCCAGGCGAGCAACGAGATTTCCCGGCAGGTCGCGACCGACGTGCTGATCATCGAGGACGAGCCGCTGATCGCCATGGACATCGAGGAGATGGTCGAGAGTCTCGGCCACCGTGTGGTCGGCACGGCGCGCACGCATGCCGAGGCCGTGGCCGTGTTCGGCAGGACGCGGCCGAAAATGGTGCTGGCCGACATCCAGCTCGCCGACGGCAGCTCGGGCATCGAAGCCGTCAACGAGATCTTGTCCTCGACGCCGGTGCCGGTGATCTTCATCACCGCCTTCCCGGAACGCCTGCTGACCGGCGAGCGCCCCGAGCCGGCCTTCCTGGTCACCAAGCCGTTCAATCCCGACATGGTCAAGGCTTTGATCAGCCAGGCCCTGTTCTTCGACCGTCAGGCCAAGGCCGCCGCCTGATCCTTCCGAAGCCTGGACCTCGAGCGTCATGCAAGGCCCTCCGCCGCGCGTGACGCCTGGCCCGTTTGCGGTCTGAAAAGCCCCTTCAAGGGGATCGTCTTTTTCAGCAAATGGTGGAACAAACGACACCGAGCCACGTTCTTTTCCCGACGTAAGAAGGAGACGCATCAT
Organism: Mesorhizobium sp. B2-8-5; assembly: GCF_006440675.2. Classification (NCBI taxonomy): domain Bacteria; kingdom Pseudomonadati; phylum Pseudomonadota; class Alphaproteobacteria; order Hyphomicrobiales; family Phyllobacteriaceae; genus Mesorhizobium; species Mesorhizobium sp. B2-8-5. Next base: position 1,477,720 of record NZ_CP083951.1, on the reverse strand, counting down.
GCTGTACTGGGCGCTCGTATTTCTCGTAGTTGCGATCATCGCCGGCGCGCTTGGGTTCGGCGGCATCGCCGGCACATCGGCGGGCATCGCGCAGATCCTGTTCTTCATTTTCCTCGCCTTCCTGGTGATCTCGCTCATCGCAGGCCTTTTCAGGAGAGCCTGACCGCGACACTGGAAGCCGCACCCCTCAAACGGTTTCCAGCCACCGTCGGACGGCGCCTCGAAAGAGCACCGTCCGGCGGACCGTTTTTGGAGAGCCCCCTGCGATTTCAGGGCCACTGCGATTTCAAGGCCACTGCGATTTCAAGGCGCTGGCTCAGGCGGAACCAGTTGCGGATTGAGCCGTTCCAGGACCGAGTGCGGGATGTTCCAATGCCTTCCGAGGGTCCCACGAAAGACAGGGTTGAAAAGCAGAAAGGCGAAGTGATCGCGATGCATCCCTCGGAGAGCGGGATGCAGTTGGGGCGGGCCCTGCTTCATGCCCTGCACAATGCCGGGATTTCGGTTGTCTACGAGGATCGGCAGATGGAAACGGTCTGGGCGCGCAACATGAACGCGCCCTGGGCGTCCGATACGGCCGCCGGCAAGGACTTGCTCTCGCCGGCGCAGGCCGAACGCATAAGGGCCGCCAAACTCAAGGTGATCGAATCCGGCAACGCGGACCAGCTCGAGCTCAGCATTCCGGGACACCAGGGCGTACGTTGGTTCCAGCTTTGGATCGATGCCGACCGCGGCGACGCCGGCGGCGTTCTCGGCGTCGTCACCACGATGGTGGAGACGACGGAGCAGAAACGCCGCGAGCAGACGCTGAAGGCGTTGCTGCGCGAAGTCAGCCATCGATCGAAAAATCTTCTGGCCATCATCCAGAGCATCGCCACTCAGACCGGGCGCTATACGGAGACGCTCGGCGAGTTCCTGGCGCGGTTTCGCGGCCGGCTGCAATCGCTCTCGTCCTCGCAGGATCTGGTCACATCCTCCAACTGGCGGGGAGCGGCGCTGCAGGAGCTCGTCTCCGGCCAGGTCGGCCGCTACAGCAGCGACCTGGCTCAAAGCCTGCGGTTCGCGGGCGAAAATCCCTATCTCAACCCCAATGCCGCCCTGCATATCGGCCTGGCGATGCATGAGCTGGCCGTGAATTCCGTGAGCTACGGCGCGCTGTCGCGGCCGGAGGGCCATGTCGAGGTTCGCGCCAGGCTCGAGACCGAAAACGGAACCTCGCCCAACCTTCTGCTGACCTGGACGGAGGCGGTCGACGACGCGCCGCGCAATGAGAAGCGCTTCGGCAGCGTGGCGCTGGAACGCGTCGTGCCGATGTCGCTGAATGGCTCAGCGACGCTGGAAATCGGCAAGGACCGCATCGAATACCGTCTCACCGTCCCGCACGGGAATTTCGAGACGGATTGATGGTGCCGCCGATGGCGTGAGAGCAATTCCATGAAAGTGTGCAAAGGGTCAGGCTAATGCGTGTCGCGCAAAAGTTCAGCTGTTTTGCGATAACGACATGCATGAAAACAAAGCCTTGAAGCGCGTCGCCTGGATCCGCTTCAGCGCGACGCGCTTTAGGCGGCTTCGCCGTAGCTGTCCGTCCGGAATTGCGTCAAAACGGAGAGGGAGCGCTTTGCCGGCGGAGGCCTTTAACCGGCTGTTCACCATAAAGTCCGATCCTGTGCTCCCGGCTGACGATGCGCCGGAAACCCATCCGCGCCCCGGCGCGACCTGGGGAGACTGAAATGATGGTTGCCGACATGAACAGGCTGGAGCAGGCCGCCCGCGTCTCGATGAGCGGCTTCCAGGATGCCGAGCCGCCGCCGGCGTCGCGGTCGTCGCATCTTTCGCTCCGCCTGGGCGCGATCGCGCTTCTGGCCGCCGTGGCCCTGACCGCGGCCTCGCAACTGCTCTGACCCCGCATGCGGCTTTGACGTCCAGACTTCAGCGCGCCGCCATTTCGCGCGGAGCGCTTCAAGCTCCGGCCCCGGAACTTTTGTTCGCCGAGATTCGTTGTTGGCGGCGAGAGGTTTGGAGCCATGGAACACATCGCCGCATTGCTCTTCGTCGTCGGCTGTTCGAGCACGATGGCCGATTGCCGGGAACTCGAAGTGCCCGTCAGCGTCTTCGAGACGGAGCAGGCCTGCGTCGCCGAAAGGCCATTCGCCCTCGGCGACCTGCAGGGTCAGGCCCCCCGCATCATCGGCAAGTGCCTCGCCGTGGATCCCGCGCTGGAGGACGATTACGACCGGATCGTCTGGAACGTGCGGCCCGACGGCACGCTGGCAGCATCGCTGGAGGTGTCCGGCATGCTTGTCGCGTCGAACGGCGAGCGCTCCGAAAAAGACTATGTTAGGCAACAGTAGAATCTGGCAGGCAAAACAGGTTTTTTCATGCTAAACGGTCGCTGGCACTGCCGAAAGTGAGGACAAAAGTGAGGAGCAATTCTATGCGGAAGATGATCATTGCCATGGTTGCTGTGGTCGCCGTCAGCGGCTGCACCACGACCGAGCAGGACGTTGTCGGCGGCGGCCTGATCGGCGCCGGTGTGGGCGGCCTGGTCGGCGGCAGCAAGGGTGCGCTGATCGGCGCGGCCGTCGGCGCCGGGTCGGGCCTCTTGGTTCGCAACCTTCGCAACGGCTACTGCGTGTATCGCCGCCATGACGGCACGACCTACCGGGCCCGCTGCAACTAGTTCCTTAGCGAAGAGAACCGGAGGCGGGTAGCCGGCCTCCGGTCCTCTTCGAATTCAAATGGCTGACTCGCCAGCCGAGGGCTGTTGGCCCGCTCACGCGATCAGCGGGATCCTGATTTCCACCTTCAATCCATCGTCGTGATAGTCGCGCGCGATCGTGCCGCGCAATTCGCGTGTGACGTTGAGATCTATCAACTTGGTGCCGAAGCCGGTCTTGACTGGCGCTTCCAGTTCCGTCTGACCCGCCTCGCGCCAGTTCAGGACCAGCGTCCTCTCGCGGTCGCGGCCTTCGACGCTCCAGTCGACCTTGAGAGCCCAGCTTCCCTTGACCGAATTGGCCGAACCGCCGGCCTCGCCATATTTCAGCGCGTTGGTGGCGAGTTCATGAAAGGTCAGCCCGAGCGCCTGCGTCGTCGTCTCGTCCAGCAGCACTTTCGGCCCTGACAACACGCCTTCGGGAAGGTCCTTGCCGAACACCTGCCCGAGCTCGATGCGCAGCAGGTCGCCGAGATCGGCTTTCTGCCAGCGCGAGCGCGTGAGCATATCCTGCGATGCCGCCATGGCCTGCAGGCGCGCCGAGAACGAAGCCGAAAACTCCTTGACGTCGGTGGCTTGCGAGGCCGTCTGCCGCGCGATCGCCAGCACGCGGGTGATCGAATTCTTGATGCGGTGCTTCATCTCCTGCAGGATCAGGTCCTTTTCCAGCAGGCTCTTTTCGGTCGCCTCGTGCAGCGCCGATTTCGCGTCATAGGCGCGTTCCTGATAGCGCGCCACCAAGGCGATGGCGCCGGCGAGCAGCAGGCCAAACAGCCCGAGCATCACCGGGATGGCGCGCGAGGACGGCGGCTCGAATGCGCTTGTCGGCCGAAACAACAAGGTCCACGGCTCGCCCGCCACGACGATATCGCGGCGTGCCAAAAGCTTCGCGCCGATGCGTTCCGCCGGCGGCGCCTCCGAACGGAACAGCAAATTGCCGGCCTCGGGCTTGCCGTCATAGACCTCGACATTGACCGGCAGCAGCGGCGAATGGCTGAGCGCGACCTGGAACAGATCCTGCGCGCGGAAGGCAACGTAAAGAAAACCGGCCGTCGAGGAGCGGCTTGCATTGATGACGTCGGGCGCGGTTTCGACGTTCAGCCGCACGAAAACCAGGAATCCGGTGAAGGTCTGCGCCACGCCGGCGCCCTGGCCGAGCTGGACCATGCCGCTCGCATGCTGCTGGTCATCCGCCATCGCCTCTTCGATCGCCGCGCGCCGTACCGGCTCGGTGAACATGTCGAAACCGATGATCGACTGGTTGGACGTGTCGAGCGGCTCGAACAGCACGATCGGCGTTCGCCATTGCTGCGTCGTGGCGGGATAGATCGGATGCGCCGCCCCATGGTCGTGCAGGATGTCGCGTTCCACCGCCGCCTCGTCGCCGGTCTTGGCGAGCCTCAGGAAGCCGATGCCGCGCAGCCCCGCGAAACTGTCGTCGATGTCGAGCGCGGTGAAGAAGGCCTTGAATTCGCCGCGCGAGATGTCGCCGTTGCGGGCATCGAACAGCGCCTGCGTCGAACGCAGCAGCGACAGATGCAGGTCGATGCGGCTCTCGATGCGGCTCAGCGCGTCATCGGCGGTACCCTCGAACTTGATCCGAGCCGCCTCTTGCGTCGCGAAATAGGCAAACCCCGCCATCGTCAGGCTGATCAGCGCGACGGCGACGAAGGCAACGATCGGAAAGAGCTTCTTCAAATCAAGGATGCGGCCCGTGGACGGTCGACGACCTTTATGGGCAAGTCTCCGCGCCAACACAATGGCGCGGTCAAATCATCACTGCGGCTGGTACATCACGCAGTCGTTAATTAGCCGGCTATCATCATGCCGCTATCTTCAGCGCGCCTGGACCCGGAATGGCGCCTGGCGGGCATTTGCCCAGGATGATCATTCCGAGCACCTCGTCCTGGGTGACGTCGGTGGTGCGCGCGGTCCCGACCACCTGGCCGTTCTTCATCACGCAGACCCGGTCGGCGAGCTCGAACACGTCGTGGATGTCGTGGCTGATCAGGAAGATGCCGATGCCGTCGGCCTTGAGCTGCTTGACCAGTTCGCCGACTTGCGCCGTCTCTTGCGGACCGAGCGCCGCCGTCGGCTCGTCCATGATCAGGATGCGGGCGTTGAACAGGATCGCGCGCGCGATCGCCACCGACTGCCGCTGTCCGCCCGATAGCTTGATGACCGGCTCCTTGAAGCGCTGGAAGCGTGGATTGAGGCGGCCCATCACCTTGCGCGCGTCGGCTTCCATGGCGACGTCGTCCAGCGTGCCCCAGCCCGTCATCAGCTCGCGGCCGAGGAACAGGTTGGCTGCGGCATCGACATTGTCGGCCAGCGCCAGCGTCTGGTAGATCGTCTCGACGCCATATTTCTTGGCATCGCGCGGATTGGAGATCGAAGCCTCCTCGCCATTGATGAATATCTGCCCGCTGTCGCGCTTGTAGGCGCCGGACAGGATCTTGATCAGCGTCGATTTGCCCGCGCCATTGTGGCCGAGCAGCGCCATCACTTCGCCGGGGAAAAGATCGACCGAGGCGTCGTCGACGGCGCGGATGCCGCCGAAGGCGATCGAGATGTTGCGCATGTCGACCAGCGGAACGCCGGCGGGAGCGATTTTGTCAGCCATGATCCTTCTCCTCCCTATAGTCCATGCTTGAGCATGGTCTCGTCCGAAAACTGGTTTCCACTTTTCGGCATCATGCTCAGACGCGCTTGCGATAGATGGTGTCGAGCCAGACCGCGACGACCAGTACGGCGCCGACGACGATGCTCTGCAGCGGCGAATCGACGCCGAGCAATACCATGCCGGACTGCAGCGACTGCATCAGCAATGCGCCCAGCATGGCGCCGAGCACGGTGCCGGAACCGCCGGCGAGCGACGTGCCGCCGATGACGGCCGCGGCAATGACCAGCAGTTCGTCCAGCGTCCCCAGCACATTCGTCGAGGAGTTCTGCCTGGCCGACGAGATCGCCGCCGCGATCGTCGCCAGCACGCCCATGATCATGAACACCTTCATGGTGATCCAGCGCGTGTTGATGCCGGCGAGATTGGCTGCTTCCGGATTGCCGCCGATGGCGAAGACGTAGCGGCCGAAGCGCGTGCGCTTGGTGACGAAGGTCATGATCAGGCCGACGGCAACGGCCATCAGCACCGGAATGGCGATGCCATGCGCGATGAACAGCCCGCCTTCGGGAACGGTGATGTTGTTGGCGGCGGCGTAGCGGTTCACGATGCCGACCGGCCACGGATAGGAATTGGCGAGCCACACCGCGCCCAGGATGACCGCGCAGGTGACCGTGGCGAGCAGCGTCTCGGCCCAGACCGGACGCAGCGGGAAGCGGAAGCGCTTGCGCTGCACGCGGCCGTTGAAATGCATGAAGATAACCGCCAGGCAGGCGACGATGCCGACGGCCCAGCTCCATCTGGCGCCGATCGAGCCCGCCGGGCCGCCGCCCATCAGCTGGAAGGTGGCGTCGAGCGGCGCCACCGTCTGGCCGCTGGTGACCCACCAGGCAGCGCCACGCCATACCAGCAATCCGCCCAGCGTCACGATGAAGGCCGGCACTTCGAGATAGGCGATGATGAAGCCCTGGAAGGCGCCGATGATGAGGCCGAGCGCCAGGCCGATCAGCAATGCCAGCACCCAGATCCACGGATTGCCCAGCTCAAGCCCGACGAAGCGCACCAGGAAATGCACCTGGGCAAAGCCCATGACCATGCCGATCACCCCTTCGGCCGATCCGACCGACAGGTCGATGTTGCGCATGACGATGACCAGCACCATGCCGGAGGCCATGATCGCCACGGCCGAAGTCTGCACCGACAGGTTCCACAGGTTGCGCGGCGTGAGAAACGTGCGGCTGTCGAAGTCGAGCGGATTGACGCCGAGGCGCAGGCTGGAAATCACATGCAGCCCGATCCAGATCAAGAGCAGCGCGCCGATCATGCCGAGCATGCGGGTGTCGAGTTCGGTCGCCTTCAGGAACCGGGCGACGGAGCCGAGTTCCGACGCGCGCGCGGTGTCCGCCGGTTGGGTAGACGTCGTGTCGGTCATGATTTCCTCCCGCCGGCCTGCCCGTCTGGCGCGGATGCCTGGCCAAGCCTAGAAGCTATCCGCCAGAGGCGGAAACACAAATCTTTTTGAGAAAACGCCGCGGCTTTCAGGCCGCGGCGCAGGGATTTTGATCGAGAGCCGGCAGACTTAGTTGCAGGCCTTGACGCTACCGGCGGCAACGCCCGCGCAGACTTCGTCCTTCTTGATCCAGCCGGCGTCGATGACGACGTTGAGATTGTCCTTGGTGATCGCGATCGGAGTCAGGAACAGCGACTTGACGGTGTTGCCGCCGGGCGTTGTGAAGTCCTTGGCGCCGGCGATGTCGCCCATCTTCTTGCCGTCGGCGAGCTGCGAGGCGATCTCGGCAGCGTTCTTGCCGAGCTCGCGCGCGTCTTTCCACACCGACACGGTCTGCGTGCCGAGCGCGATGCGGTTGAGCGCCGCGTGGTCGCCGTCCTGGCCCGAGACCGGAACGGTGCCGGCCAAGCCTTGCGCCGTCAGCGCCGCGACGACGCCGCCTGCGGTGCCGTCATTGGCCGCCACGACCGCGTCGACCTTGTTGTCGTTGGCGGTCAGGAACTGCTCCATGTTCTTCTGCGCGTTGGCGGGCAGCCAACCGTCGGTATAGGCCTCGCCGACATTCTTGATCTTGCCGCTGTCGATCGCCTCCTTCAGCACTTCCATGGAGCCCGAGAACAGGAAGTCGGCGTTCGGATCGGCGCCCGAGCCCTTGATGAAGACATAATTGCCTTCCGGCTTGACCTTGAACACCTCGCGGGCCTGCATGCGGCCGACTTCCTTGTTATCGAAGGTCAGGTAGAACACGTCCTTGTTCTCGATCAGGCGGTCGTAGCCGACGACCGGAATGCCTTCATCGAGCGCCTTCTGCACCGCCGGGCCGATTGCCGAGGCATCCTGCGCCAGGATGATCAGCGCGTTGGCGCCTTGCGAGATCAGGCTTTCGACGTCGGTCAGCTGCTTGCCCGGATTGGACTGCGCGTCGGCCGAGATATACTTGTCGCCGGCGGCCTCGATGGCGGCCTTCATCGCCGCTTCGTCGGTCTTCCAGCGCTCTTCCTGGAAATTCGACCACGACACGCCGATCACCTTGTCCTTCGCCTCGGCGACCGACGCCAGCGTCAGCGACATGGCAACGCCCGCCAGAATGGCGGCTGCGAATTTCTTCATGATATCCTCCCTGCGCCTGTGCGGCGCGACCCAGACTGGCCCGAAGGCCGGCATAGAGGCTTTTTTTCGAGCCTCAAAAAAATAGTGATCCAGCAAAACGACGCTGTCAACTGCGATTCTGATGGGTTTTGATGGGTCAGGGCATTTTTTTCGACATCCGCAATAAATAATGACACAGGCTGCGGCTTCTGCCACTATCCCTAGCATGTCACCGACAGGCCATGGCATCATCATCACAAGGCCGCGATGACTGGGAGGACGTGCGAGACGATGTCGGTCGGAATCCGTCACGACGATTTGCGCCGGCGCAACCGCGCCATGGTGATTTCGGCCGTGCGCCGCGCCGGCCAGCCCTCGCGCACGGAGATTGCCGCCACCACCGGGCTCAGCCACTCGACCATTTCGGCGATCTCCGCCGATCTGATCCAGGAAGGCATTCTCACCGAAAGCAAGGCCAGCGAGCCGACGGCGTTGAAACGCGGCCGGCCGCAGATCGGTCTGGCGCTGAACCCCGAAGCCGCCGCGGTGCTGACCGTGGTGCTGTCGCTGAACTTCCTGTCAGTCGCCGTGATCGATTATGCCGGCCAGGTGGTTGCCGAGGAGCAGCAGCGCCTCGACACGCTCGTCATGCCCCGCGACGAGCTGATCGGCGAATGCATGGCGATCGTCCGGCGCCGGTTGCGGGATCCCGACCTCGACGTGGGCAGCGTCGCCCGCATCGCCATGGGCATTCAGGGCATCACCGATTCCCATTCACGCGCCATGCTGTGGTCGCCGATCACGCCGCTGACCGACATCCCTTTCGCCGACCTCCTCGAACGGGAATTCGGTATTCCCGCCACCATGGAGAACGACTGCAACATGATGGCGGTGGCGCTGCAATGGCGCGATCCCGAGCGCTATCGCGACGACTTCATCGCCATCCTGCTCTCGCACGGTATCGGCATGGGCCTGGTGCTGAAGGGCGCGCTGTTCAGCGGCACACATTCCTCCGGCGGCGAGTTCGGCCATATGATCCATCGTCCGGGCGGCGCGCGTTGCCGCTGCGGCCGCCGCGGCTGCGTCGAGGCCTATGCCGGCAATTACGCGATCTGGCGCAGCGCCATGGGAATAAGCGAGGATGCCACGCCGACCGACGTCGGTGACGCCGATATGCGCGCGCTGGCCGCGAAAGCCCGGCAGGAGGACGGACCCGAGCGGGAGGCTTATCGCCGGGCCGGCGAAGCACTCGGTTTCGGCCTCGGCAGCCTGTTCGCCCTTATCGACCCGGCGCCTGTCGCCATGGTCGGCGTAAGCGCGGCCGCCTTCGACCTGATCGAGCCGGCGCTGCGAGAGGCGATCGCCCAGACCGCCGGCGGCCAGCACTCGGAATCGATCTCCTTCGACACCGAGCCGAACGAACTGCCGCTTATCCGCGAAGGCTGCGCCATGCGCGCGCTGACCTTCGTCGATCAGGAGATTTTCGCGCCGGGGGTGCAGGCCAGAGCGGGGGCCGGGAAGAACGTGGCCTGAGCGAACGTGGCGCTGAAGCCGCGAATCGCACCAACGTTGGAGATTGGCCGAAGCCACCGCGACTTCGTCATTCCAGGGCGGAGCAAGGAGCGAAGCGACGCGCGCAGACCCTGGAATCCATGCCGTTACCTCGATCGTAGGGTGCAGTGGTGCAGAGTTCTGCGCCATAGCGGCGCGTGGAAGTCACGGAATGGATCCTCGGGTCTGCGCGCGTCGCTTCGCTCCTTGCTCCGCCCGTGGATGACGAAGCGCAAGCGTCTCGACTACCCACCAGCGTAAATGTTGGAAGTGCCGATCCCGTCGGAACTTCCGCCCTCGGGACCTAATCCTCCCTGATCGCGTACCCCGCCCCGCGGATGGTGCGGATGACGTCCGGCATGCGGCCGTTGTTGACCGCCTTGCGCAGGCGCCCGACATGGACGTCCACGGTGCGCTCGTCGATATAGATCGTCTCGCCCCAGACATTGTCGAGCAACTGGCTTCGCGAGAACACGCGGCCGGGATGGCGCATCATGAATTCGAGCAGGCGGAACTCGGTCGGCCCGAGCCGGATCTCGCTCTTCTTGCGGTAGACCCGGTGCGATTCGCGGTCGAGCACGATGTCGCCGACCTTGAGCACGCTGGACAGCACCTCCGGCTTGGCGCGGCGCAGCAGCGCCTTGACGCGCGCCATGAACTCCGGCGTCGAGAACGGCTTGACCAGATAGTCGTCGGCGCCGGTCGAGAGGCCGCGCACGCGGTCGCTTTCCTCGCCGCGCGCCGTCAGCATGATGATCGGCAGCCGCTCGGTCTCGGGCCGCATCCTGAGACGCCGGCAGAGCTCGATACCGGAAACCGCCGGCACCATCCAGTCGAGCACGAGCAGGTCGGGAACGTTTTCCTGAAGGCGGATTTCGGCCTCGTCGCCGCGGGTCACCACTTCGACCTGGTAACCCTCGGATTCGAGATTGTAGCGGAGCAGCACCCCCAGCGGCTCCTCGTCCTCCACCACCATGATGCGTGGCGCGATCATCGGGGTAACCTTTTCGTCAGGCCGCCGGCGCCGACATTGCGGTCTCGTCCTGCTTCGGACGATTGGCGGGCAATTGCGTGCCGGTCAGCACATAATAGGCGTTCTCGGCGATGTTGGTCACATGGTCGCCGATGCGCTCGAGGTTCTTGGCGCAGAACAGAAGATGCGTGCAAGCGGTGATGTTGCGCGGGTCTTCCATCATGTAGGTCAACAGCTCGCGGAAGACGGACGTGTATTTGACGTCGATGCGCTCGTCGTCGTTGCGAAGCTTGGCCAGCGCCGTGGCATCGCCCACCATATATTCCTGGATCACGGCCTGGACCTGGATCAGCACCAGCTGCGCCATCGAATCGATCGAATGCGTGAGGTCGCGCGGCGCGGCGCTGACGCCGACCGAGCCGACACGCTTGGCGATGTTCTTGGCGAGATCGCCGATGCGTTCGAGGTCGCCCGCCATGCGGATCGAGCCGACCACGTTGCGCAGGTCGTCCGCCATCGGCTGCCGCTTGGCGATCAGCGTGATGGCGCGGTCGTCGAGCTCGCGCTGACGAGCGTCCATGATGGCGTCGTCGGAGACGACGCGCTGCGCCAGCGCATTGTCGGTCTCGAGCAGCGCCCTGGTCGCACCGCCGACCATGGAGCTGGCGAGATCGCCCATGTCGTTGATGAGCCGGCTGATCTGCCTCAGATCCTCGTCGAAGGAGGCGACGGTATGTTCGGCCATGATGATGTCCTCGTATGAACTCAGCCGAAGCGGCCGGTAATGTAGTCCTGCGTGCGCTTCTCGCGGGGCGAGGTGAAGATCTTCTCGGTCCGGTCGAACTCCACCAGCTCGCCCAGATACATGAACGCCGTCTGCCGCGACACGCGCGCCGCCTGCTGCATGTTGTGGGTGACGATGACGATCGTGTAGTCGGCCTGCAATTCGTCGATCAGTTCCTCGATCTTTGCCGTCGACAGCGGATCGAGCGCCGAGGCCGGCTCGTCGAGCAGGATGACCTCGGGCTTCACCGCCACGGTGCGGGCGATGCACAGGCGCTGCTGCTGGCCGCCCGAGAGGCTGAGGCCGCTGGCGTTGAGCTTGTCCTTGACCTCGGTCCACAGCGCGGCGCGCTTCAGCGCCTGCTCGACGCGGCTATCCATCTCGGCCTTGCTGATCTTCTCATAGAGCCTGACGCCGAAGGCGATGTTCTCGTAGATCGACATCGGGAACGGCGTCGGCTTCTGGAACACCATGCCGATCTTGGTGCGCAGCAGGTTGAGGTCCTGCGAGCGGTCGAGGATGTTCTTGCCGTCGAGCAGCACCTGGCCCTCGGCGCTCTGCTTCGGATAGAGCTCGTAGATGCGGTTGAGCACGCGCAGCAGCGTCGACTTCCCGCAGCCCGACGGGCCGATGAAGGCTGTGACGCTGCGCTCGGGCAGGGACAGGTTGATGTCCTTCAGCGCCTTCGACTGGCCATAGTAGAAATTGAGGTTCTTGACCTCGATCTTGGCCTTCTCGACGGTCGTGTCGGCTGCGTTCAGGTCGGTGGACAACATCGGTTTCATCTGTCCTCTCTGCGTCCGGTTAGGCTGCGGGCGATGATGCTCAGCCCGAGAACCGTCAGGGTGATTATGAGTGCGCCCGTCCAGGCCAGTTGCTGCCATTCCTCGTAAGGGCTGAGAGCGAACTGGAAGATGGTCACCGGCAGGCTGGCCATCGGCGCATTGAGATTGCTCGACCAGAACTGGTTGTTGAGCGCGGTGAAGAGAAGCGGCGCCGTCTCGCCGGAGATGCGGGCGATCGCCAGCAATATGCCGGTGACGATGCCCGACATTGCCGCGCGGTAGGCGACGGAGCGGATCACCACCCAGCGCGGCGCGCCGATGGCGGCGCCTGCTTCGCGTAGCGCGTTGGGCACAAGGTTCAGCATGTCCTCGGTGGTGCGCACCACGACGGGGATCACCAGGATCGACAGCGCGACGGCGCCGGCAATCGCCGAGAAGTGCCCCATCGGCCGCACCATCAGCTCATAGACGAACAGGCCGATGATGATCGATGGCGCCGACAACAGGATGTCGTTGATGAAGCGCACCACCGTCGTGAGCTTCGAGAAGCGGCCATATTCGGCCATGTAGGTGCCGGCCAGCACGCCGATCGGCGTGCCGACGACGATGCCGATGATCGTCATGACGATGCTGCCGTAGATGGCGTTGAGCAGGCCGCCGGCGTCGCCGGGCGGCGGCGTCATTTCAGTGAACACCGCCAGATTCACCCCGGAGAGCCCCTTGTAGAGCAAGGCGCCGAGGATCAGCGCCAGCCAGGCGAGGCCGATGCCGGCCGCGACGACGCACAGCGCCATCATCACGGCATTCTTGCGTTTGCGGCTTTGGTGAAGCGATGCGGCAGTCGACATCGGTCAGGCCCCCGTGCGGCTATCGATGCGCAACAGCATGTAGCGTGCAAGCGCGAGGATGATGAAGGTGATGATGAACAGGATCAGGCCGAGCGATACAAGCGAGGATGTATAGAGATTGCCGTCGGCTTCGGTGAATTCGTTGGCGATGGTCGCCGAGATCGTCGTGCCCGGCGCAAACAGCGAGGCGCTGATGCGGTGCGCGTTGCCGATGACGAAGGTAACCGCCATCGTCTCGCCGAGCGCGCGGCCGAGGCCGAGCATGACGCCGCCCATGATGCCGACGCGGGTATAGGGGATGGTCACGCGCCGGGTCACTTCCCAGGTCGTGCAGCCGATGCCGTATGCCGATTCCTTCAGCACCGCCGGCACCGTGTCGAACACGTCCTTGGTGATCGAGGTGATGAAGGGCAGCACCATGATGGCAAGGATCAGCGACGAGGTCAGCAGGCCGATGCCGTAAGGCGGGCCGGCAAACAGGCTGTTGAGGCCGGGGATGCCTTTGAAGAGCCAGATGACGAAGGGCTGGATCGTCGTCTGCAGGAACGGCGCGAACACGAACAGGCCCCAGATGCCGTAGATGATCGAGGGAATGCCTGCGAGCAGCTCGACCGCGATGGCGATCGGGCGCCTGAGCGGACGCGGGCAGAGCTCGGTCAGGAAGATGGCGATGCCGATGCCGATCGGCACAGCGATGAGAATGGCGATGGCCGAGGTGACGATGGTGCCGTAGATGGGCGCCAGGGCGCCGAAATTCTCGGTGACCGGGTTCCAGGATTCGGTCGTCAGGAAGGAGAAGCCGAACTTCGACAGCGCCTCCCACGAGCCGGCGACCAGCGAAATCGCGACCCCGCCGAGCAGAACCAGCACGAGGATGGCGGAAAGGCGCGTGGCCGTCCGGAATGCCATGTCGGTGAAGGCGAAGCGGCGCACTGTCGCTTCCCTGGTCCGCAGGGCGGACGATGTCGCGGCGTCGGAAACGGCTGTCATTTAGCCCCTCGCATTTCGAAAGAGACAGGAGGGCGCCGGAGACGCCCTCCTTATTCGCTAGGAATTACATGCCGGAGTAGAGCGGCTTGCCGCTCGCGTCGACGATGTCCTTGCCCCACATTTCCTCGACGCTCTTCACGACCGCGTCGGGCATCGGAACGTAGTCCAGGCCCGCGGCCAGCTCGTCGCCCTTGGCATAGGACCAGGCGAAGAACTTGAGCGCTTCGGTCGTGGCCGCAGTGTCGTCGGGCTTCTTGTAGACGAGGATCCAGGTGGCCGACGTCATCGGCCAGGATTCAGCACCGGCCTGGTTGGCCAGGATGACGCCGTAGCCCGGCTGCGAGCTCCAGTCGGCATTGGCCGCGGCGGCCGAGAACGCGGCGGCGGTCGGCTCGACCTTCTTGCCGTCCTTGTTGACCAGGTCGGTGTAGGTCAGCTTGTTCTGCTTGGCATAGGCGTATTCGACGTAACCGATCGCGCCGCCGGTCTGCGAGACGTTGTTGGCGACGCCTTCATTGCCCTTGGCGCCGATGCCCACCGGCCATTCGAGCGCGGTGTTGACGCCGACCTTCGACTTCCAGTCGGCGCTGACGTCAGCCAGGTAGTAGCTGAAGTTGAACGTGGTGCCTGAGCCGTCCGAACGGTGGACGACGGCGATCGCCTGGTCGGGCAGCTTGGCGTCGGGGTTGAGCTTCTTGATCGCTTCGTCGTTCCAGTTGGTGATCTTGCCGGCGAAGATGTCGGCCAGTGTCGGACCGTCGAGCACCAGTTCGCCCGGCTTGATGCCTTCGAGATTGACGACCGGAACGATGCCGCCCATCACCATCGGGAACTGCGCGAGCCCGGTGGAGTCCAGATCCTCGCCCTTCAGCGGCGCGTCGGAGGCGCCGAAGGTCACGGTCTTGGCCTTGATCTGCTTGATGCCGCCGCCGGAGCCGATCGACTGGTAGTTGAGACCGATGCCGGTCTCCTTCTTGTAGGCGTCGGCCCACTTCGCATAGATCGGATAGGGGAAAGTGGCGCCGGCGCCGGAGATATCGGCTGCCATTGCGGCGGAGATGCTAAGGGTTGATGCCGCAGCCATTGCAATCGCAACGGCCGCCGAGCGGATGAAATGTCTCATGTGGCCTGCTCCTGTTCGGAAGATGGTCTTTCGGCACCCGTTCTATCGGCGCCCGGTGAGCGCAATAGCCTTCGATTATTACAGTCGCATGACAGTTTCGTGTCAGCCCGGTAACGCCTGAACGGGGATGCTCGGCAGGGTCCGCGGCGGCCTCGAAGGGCCGGCCGGAGTTTGCCGCGGGAATCAGTAACTTGTCTGACTTTTGAAACAAAATTTATCCCGGCGGCCGGATGACGGCCGCCGGGAAATAAAATCCGGACGAGAGTGCGTTGCCTGAATGCCAGAGCGGATCATGGCCTGGCCATCGCCGAAAACAGGTCCGTTGGGGTAGAGTCGACGCTGTTTCTTGTTGGCGGTCGCTGCTCCCGCCCGTAACCGGAGAGCGGAATCAATGTCATGATTGTCCGAGCTTGGCGTTTGCTTTGGTATGGTGCGATCGCACCATACGCATGCGTCAACGCCTTGCGCCCGCCAGCCGGCTAAAATCCGCCTTGCCTCTTGATTTCGCGCAGTTCCGGGACGGACGGCTACGTGAAGGCGCCGGAGCCTGAGCGTTTCACGCTTTTCCCGATATTGCTCTAACCTGCGTTGCGCCGGGTCTCGACGTCCGAGCCCAGCCATCGCTCGAGCTTTTCGAGCAGCGCACGCGGACTGATCGGCTTCGGCAGGTAATCGTCCATGCCGGCCTCCAGGCAGCGTTCGCGGTCGCCCTTCAGCGCATGCGCGGTGACGCCGACGATCGGCACATGCGTGCCCATGTCCTCCTCGAGCCTGCGGATGGCGCCCGTCGCCTCCAGCCCGTTCATTTCCGGCATCGACACGTCCATCAGGATCATACGCGGATTGAGCCTGCCGAAGGCGTCGAGCGCCTTGCGGCCATTGCCGACGATCTCGAAGCGGTAACCGGTCTCGCCGAGGATCTGGGTGAACACCATCTGGTTCACCTCATTGTCCTCGGCGACGAGGATGTCGAGCCCGCGCTCCGCATCGGCAGGGCGTGGACGCGTCCGCGCCGGCGGCGGTTGCAGCATGGCGCGGTCCGATGCCGCCGTCTGCGCCGGAGCGGCTTGCGGGGGGCTGCTGGTGCCAATAGCGGGTTGCGGCTGCACGGCCATGCTGCTGTGGCGGTGGCGCTGGATGGTCGCGACCAGCGTTTCCAGGAGGATGGAGGAGCGCGCCGGCTTGATCAGCTGCGCATCGATGCCGAGGTCGCGATAGGCCGTGCCGGCAAGCGACTGGTCGACCGAGGTCAGCATGATGATGGGCGTATGCGCCAGGCCCGCCGTGTTGCGCACGATGCGCGCCATCTCGGCGCCGGTCATGCCGGGCATCTGATAGTCGAGCACCACGCAATCGACCGGCACGCCATAGGCGGCGGCGGCAATCAGCACCTTCAACCCCTCGGCGCCGCTTTCGGCCGCGCAGGAATCGAACGTCCACGACGCCATCTGCTCGCTCAGGATCGAGCGGTTGACGGCGTTGTCGTCGACGATGAGCACGCGCGCGCCGGTGACATCGACCGGCATGATGCGCTGCCCGCCCTGCTCGGCCCTGGGCAGCGTGACGGTGAACCAGAAGGTGGAGCCCTTGCCTTCGGCGCTGTCGACGCCGATCTCGCCGCCCATCATCTCGACCAGCCGCGAGGTGATGGCAAGGCCAAGCCCGGTGCCCTCATGCCGTCTTGTCGAGGAGGTGTCGACCTGGCTGAATTTCTCGAACACCAGCTTCAGCTTGTCTTCCGGAATGCCGATGCCGGTATCCGTCACGGAAATGGTGAGCTTCGTGCCCGCGGGGACCCGGTCGCCCGTCACGTCGACCAGGACATGGCCCTCGTCGGTGAACTTCACGGCGTTGCCGAGCAGGTTGGTGACGATCTGCCTGATCCGGCCGACATCGCCGACGAACTGGCCGTCGAGCCCCGGCTGGACACGGACGATGAGCTCGAGGTCCTTCTCCTTGGCGCGCGTCGACACCAGCGTCGCCACGTCCTCTATCGCCTCGGCGAGATTGAAGGGCGCCGGGTCGAGCACCATCTGGCCGGCATCGATCTTGGAGAAGTCGAGGATGTCGTTGATGATGGTGAGCAGCGCGTTGCCGGATTTGACGATGATGTCGGTGAACGTCTTCTGCTTCGGATCGAGGTCCGACTTTGCCAGCAGCTCTGCCATTCCAAGAACCCCATTCATCGGCGTGCGGATCTCGTGGCTCATATTGGCGAGGAATTCCGACTTGGCCCGGTCGGCGAGCACGGCGCGCCGGCGCGCCTCGCTGAGCTCGGCCTGGCGCTGCTTGAGCTCGGTGATGTCGGTGGTGGAGCCGATCAGATAGAGCGAGCCGTCAGAGGCGATCATCGCGCCCTTGCGGGCGAACTGGTGCCTGACGCTGCCGTCCGGCATCGTCACCGTCTCTTCGATCTCCTGCGTCTCGCCGGTGCGCAGCACGGCCAGGTCGCTGGCGACGAAGGCTTCGCCGTCCGCGCCGAAAATCTCGACATCGGTCTTGCCGACGGCTTCTTCCTTGCTGAAGCCGGTGAGATCGCACCAGCCCTTGTTGACGTAGAACTGCCTGAGGTCCGAGCGCTTGGCGTAGATCGACACCGGCACGTTGTCGATGAGGCTGCGGAACACCTCGTTCTCGCTCATGCTCTGCCGGAGCGCCTGCTCGCGCGCCTTGACGTCGGTGATGTCGGTGCTGGAGCCGACCAGATGCACGGAGCCGTCGATCGCCACCAGCCGGCTCTTGCGCGTCATCAGCTGCCGGACCGTGCCGTCGCGGTGGGTGACGGCCTCCTCGATCTCGCGCCCCGAGCCGGTCGCCACGACGTCGGTGTCGTCATTGCTGAAACCGTCCGCCTCTTCCGATGCGAAAAGCTCGCGATCCGTCTTGCCGAGCACCTCGTCCTTGGCGAAGCCGGTCAGCGCGCACCAGGCCTTGTTGACGAATTCGATGCTGAGATCGTCGGCCTTGATGAAGGCGGCCACGGGCAGCTCGTCCATCACGTGCCGGTAGAGGTCGATCTGGCGCATGGAGTCGCGCAACGCCTTCTCGCGCGTCTTGATGTCGGTGATATCGACGCGCACGCCGATGAACGTCCCGTCGTCGGTGCGCATGTCATAGACCTGGTACCAGCGCCCGTCGGCGTTGAGGCGTTCGTAGGCGGAGCTCGGCAAACGGTAGCGCGTGAGCATGGCGTCAAGCCAGCGTTCGGTGTCGACGCCATACAGACCGTCGATTTCGGCGTCGCCGCTCGAGCGGAAGTAGCCGACCGAATGGCCGAGAGACAACGCCTCGCGGAATGTGCGGCCCGGCTGCCAGGCCGGCTTCAGTGCCGGCAGCGTATCCTGCAGCTTGCGGTTGGCGAAGACGAAGCGATCGTCGCGATCGTAGATGATGACGCCCGCCGGCAGCGACTCCAGCACGGTGGCGAGGTTCCTGCGTGCGTCCTCCGCTTCTGTCTCGCGCTGTTTCATGTCGGTGATGTCGACATAGGAGATCAGCCGCTTGCCTCCGGGAAGCGGCGCCAGCGAGGCGATCAGTGTGCGGCCGTCCTTGCGCGGCAACTGCCTGGATCCCGCGGCTCCGGCGCGGATTTCAGCCTCCCGTTCGGCCACATGGCTTTGCCAGGCCTGTTCCTCGCCGCCGAACGGATCGGCGTCACGGCTGGCTTCCATGAGGTCGCGAAAGCGACTGCCGGCCGGAGCGCGCCGCGGATCGATCTTCCAGAAATCGTAGAATGCCCGGTTGACCACCTCGGCCCGCAATTCGGCATCGAGAACGATGACGCCGATCGGCATCGAATCGACCATCAGGCTCAGATTGGCAAGCGCCTCCGAAGTCCCGGCCATATCGTGGACGCCACCGAGAAAGGCCCCGTTGTCGCGCATATCCGCCTTGTTGAAATTCCGCGCGCTGTCCGCCTCGACCGTCCCGTCCGTATCCGCCATTCCTACCCCCAGGACCGAACCGTGCCGGTCCGTCGGCGGAATGTGCCCGACAAGCATTAACGATCCGCTAACCATAATGATTGCAACCGCCTGTCGCCGGTCCCGTTGAGCCAGATTCCGGTTGTGGCGCCGGCTGCGGTAATCCGCCCGTTGGCGATCGAGGCAACGACGCATTATAAGGTGCCTGAGGTGTTGCTAATGTTTGGTCGAATCGCGGCTTTCGTCCTGTGCCCGGCGCTGCTTGCAGCGGGCGGCTGCGTGCGCAGCGACGACGGCACGGTGATCGTTCCCAGCCGGATGGATGTCAGGCGTGTCTGGGACGAGGCGCCGCCGGGAGCGACCGGGTCGCGGCAGATCGCGTCGGACGTCTTTCCTCTGCCGCCAGGCCCGCCGCCGGACCCGGCCGTCCGGCGCTACCCCAGGCGCGCTTCGATGACGCCATCCCTGAGCCAGGATATGCCGGACGAGTCTTCCGGCGAGCAGAGACCCCTCGCCTGCAGGAATGTCGGCGAAAACGGCAAGCGCTACCGGGTCGTCTGCGAATAATGTTGCCTGGTCAAAACAGCCAGGCGGCCCTGCCGCAAGGCAGGGGGCGATGGCCCGATCAATTCGCGGGGAAGAAGGCCGGCCCGACCACGCGCACCGGCTTTGCATCTGCCGGGACGAGCGCCTCGGGCTGCGCGATCGAGCTGGTCGCATCCGCTCCCGCGCCCTGAGCACCGCTCGATGGAATCTCCGAGACCGTGCCCATGTCCGGCCTTGATGTCGGCAAGGGAATGATGGCGTTTTCCATGTTGCGCGGCCTCACCGTGCGCGCCCTGAGCTCGGCCACCCGCTGGGAGTAGCGCTTGAGGTCGCAGGCCTTGAACTCGGCGGCATCGCGATAGCGGAAGGCGGTTGGGAGTTCGGTATAGGGCTTGCGCGTCTCGACCGCGACCATCTGGTCGGTCTCGAGGCTCGGATCGCTCAGCGTATAGAGATCGACACCCGCATCGTCGCAGATGTAGCGGCATTGATCGACCGTATCCTTGAGGTCCCCGCCTCGCGCGAATTGCGAATTCGGCGCAGGGAAGAAATAGCCGTCCGAGAGGCGAACGCAAAACAGCATCGCATTCCCGCCATATGCCGGGGTGAAAGCCTCCGTGTTGGACGCCTGCTGCCGCGGCGCCTGCTGCCGCTTGGAAGCCCCCTGACAGCCAAGCGCCACGTATCTCGCCCGCAACCCGGAGGAGTCGCGGCCGGAATTGCCGATACTGGCGATCCGGCGCTGCACTTCAATCCGATTCCGGGCAAGATCCGCGCAGGCATTGAAGAAGCCCCCGACGGCGCCGCTGGCGCTGCAGCGGCGCTGCCTCTCCAGCCCCTGGATCGCGGCGAGCTGGCGCCGCAGTTGCCCAAGCTCGGGGCTAGTCGCGTCGCGGCCACCGGACAGCATCTGGCTTCTCAGCGCCGAGCAAGAATCGGCATAAGAAACCTGCGTCATCGCCAAGATCGCCATGACCACCAGCAATGATATCTTAAGAAGCCGCAACCTCGCCATCGGGCGCCACCCCTGTTCGAAGATTTAATTGATACCAGATAATTAAGAGATAACTCATATACATAAAGGTTAGCCTGGAACTCACCTATACGATCCAAGTGTTACGCTAAAGCTTGTGAAGCGAATATTACGCTTTCATTTCAAGATTGAGACAGTAGCCGAAAAACCATTTTCAGGTCGGCCAAAGCCGGGCCGCTGCGCGATCACGGACTGCTGATGAAACCTTTGACCGGCGATAAACGTTGTTGGCGTTGATGTGAGCCGCGCAGTGCAGAGGAGACTGAAGATGTCCATTCACTTCACCGTCTCTGGCTTGACCAGGAACCTGATCCATTCTCTTGGGCTGGATCATGAGCAGGCGCCGAGACCCCTTACCCCCGAACAAAGCCTTCTGCTGGATTGCTACCTGGCCGGGCAGATCCCGGACTCCGCCTGGAACGATTACGTCTTCGAGATGCCGGAATTGGAAAAACACGCCCAGGTCAGACGCGCACGCGGTTGATTTGAGCGCGGCACGGCCGGGCTCGGCGCCTTAGAGGACTTCCAGGAAAGTGCGAGTGGCTAAAGCGCGTCGCCTGAATCCGCTTCAGCGACGCGCTTTTAGGTCTTCGGCGAGTTGAACTGCAGCGTGAAGACGTTTCCGGCAACGCCTTGCGCCAGCGACGGCGAAAAGCTGAGCGGCAGGCAATCGTTCAGGGCCTTGGTCGCCGCATCGACATAGGCCTTGCGCGTCTTGTCGTCGCCGCTGACATGGATGGCGGTCGTCCTCGGCGGCCCGATCAGCGTGCCGTCGCGCTTGAAGCTGAAGCTGAGCGTGACGGAGGAATTGTCGGAATTGGCCGGCGGTGTCCAGCAGGCGAGCAACGCGGCGCCGACCTCGTTCATGCTGCTGAGCGACGCGGCGGCCGATGGAAACGGCGCGATCGACAGCGCGCCCGCCATCATCAAGGATCTTGCCATGTTCATCGCGGATTCCTCGTTGCCATCGCTCAACCGCCTGGCGGCATCGTACGACCCATGACGGAGATGACAATAGGCTTTCAACCCGCCCGTCGGCGCCGCAATCATACTGTCGTGATTGCGGCGCGATGGCCGCGAAAAAAAGCAAAAGGCCGGCACGGAGCCGACCTTTCCCTTGCCTCGTCATGGCGCCAGTACATCCGTGGTCGCGGCGAGGACTGCGACCAGTAGACAGGCCTTAGATAAACGAAACCTTAACCCCGCGAGGCACTGCTACGCCCTGGCCTGCGATTTCACATGTGCGATGTAGCCGCGCACGTCGCCGGCGGGTTCGGCATAAGCCTTGCCGAGCTTCTTCTCCAGCGCCGCCATATACTCGTTCGCCCATTTGGGCAGCACGTAGTCGATGACCGCCAGGAATTCGAGCGTTGCCGCCAGCCTTATATCGGCGATCGACGGGTTGTTGCCGCCGATGAAAGGTTTGCCGTCGCGGAAGAAGGAATGAAACACCTCGAGCGGCTCCGCGATCGCAGCCATCGCCGCCTTCTGCGCTTCCGATTTCTTGTCGGGATGGGCGTCGCCGTGGCCGACCTCGCCAGCATATTGCGGGAAGCCGAGGGCCGGATACGTCGCGCGCGCGACATACGGATAAAGTGTGCCGACCAGATAGAACATGGCGCTGTCGATCATCGCCCGCTTGGCCGGCGCCCTCGGATAGAACTTATCCAGCCCGTGCTTGTTGGCGAGATACTGCATGATGGCGCAGCTTTCCCACAGCACGCCGCGCGGCAGGCCCTTATCCTCGATCATCGGCGTCAGATGCGCCGGATTGCGCGCCAGGAATTCGGGCGAACGCGTTTGGCCCCAGGCATCGGTCTCCGTCGGATCGAGCCCGGCCGCGCGCGCGAACACCCGCACCGTCATGTTGTTGACGCTCGGCCTCAGCACGCTGAGTTTCACACCGGGCTTCTTGGCCGGCTTCGCTTTGGGCGCCGCTTTTGCCGCCGGCTTTGACGCCGCCTTGGCCGAAGCTTTGGCGGCCGGCCTAGCCGCCGCTTTCGGCACCGCCTTGGCCGCGGGTTTCTTTGCACTCTTCGCTGCAGCTTTTGCCATGTCGGTCCTCCCTCTGACCCGGTTAATAAGGATTTTTAGCCGCCCTGCTTTCCGACAGGGTTTCGCGTGACCGCTCGACCAGCGCCTGGATGGCGTCGGCCAGATGCAGTTCGGCGATGTTGTAGTCGCCGCGCGCCACGCGGATCTTGTGCGCCTCCATCAGCACGTCGGCATGGGTGAAGCCGGCCGGCGGTTCGAAGCGGTAGGAAGCAAGCTCGACCAACAGCCCCAGCGGATCCTCGAAATAGATCGAGTCCATGAAACCGCGATCCTTGACGCCGCTGTGCTTGATGCCGCGCTCGTCGAGCCGCGCGACCGCCTGCAGGAAGGTGACCCGCGATACCGAGAACGCGATGTGGTGGACGCAGCCGATATCGGTCGGTGTCCGCCGCTTGACGGGGACCCGAGTCTCGTCGGTTAAGACGGTGATCAGCCGCCCGTCGCCCGGATCGAAATAGAGATGGCTTTCGCTCGCCTTGTCGAGATTGGGCTGCTCGAAGATGAAAGGCATGCCGAGCACGCCCTCCCAGAAGTCGATCGAGGTCTGGCGCCCGGCACCGACCAGCGTAATGTGATGAACGCCTTGCGACTGCAGCTTCCGCATTGGCTCCTCCCCGCCTGCACTTGCGCCTTGCCGGCTGGCAGGTTCCCAGCGTCTGGCCGCGCTCGGCCCTGGGTACGCGACCGCCGCCCGGTTCTCATTACGCTCCGCATTCCGCATCCTGTCGGATCGCGGCCGGAGCGCGATGAGGGGATGCTAATTCAATCCGGGACGTTACGCCAGAAGCGCCGCCGGGCCTTCACTGCGCTTGCGAGTCGTTGCCGCCGTCGGCGATGATGCGGATCGATCGCCGCTGTCCGGTTTGGATTCGGATGGCGGCCAGGCACTCACTCGATTCATGACCCCAGTTCTGCCCCTTGCAGGCGAAGTCGATCCCCGATCGGGGAACGATGCGCGGGCCTTTGTCGGTGGCGTTCACGGCAAGCAAATCCGGATCATGCACGGCGGAAGAGGCAACGCTTGATAGCCAACCGATGGCGATCAGCATCAGACAACAGCCGCATCCGATCAGGACGGCCATTCGCCACTCGGAGATCCCCCTCAGCGGCCACGGGGAACGGCTCTCTGTCGCGTTCATCTCACTCACCCACGCTTTGCCTGCCGATCTCGAAGCGCGCGCGGGCGCCGCCGCGGGCGTCTCGATCCTCAGGTCAGGATCCACGCCACGGTCCTGCCGGCATCGGCCGGCACACCTCCGATACCGGCGGACAGATGAGGCGAAATGGCACCGAGCGGCACTTCCAGGATGTGCGCGATCGCCTTGAGGGTCCGGGTGGAGGCCGTCTTTCCGGACCGCTCTATCTGCGACAGCATGCTCGGGGTTATTCCGGCTTGGGCGGCGAGTTGCCTTCCGCTCAGGCCGCGCAGGACCCTGACGGCGCGAACCGGGTTCTCGCCGGCGGCGATCCTGTCGAGGACGCGCTTGGGCAAAGGACTGTTGGGGGCAGACTCATCGAGCTCGCTCACACCCGCCATCGCGGTCCGCTTGAGTATGCGGAACTGGGATTCCGGCAGCACGACCATGCGCTCTTTCGAGCCTGGGTGCTTGATGAATTGGACGTTTAGCTTCATGGCGACCGGCGTTCGGGTTTGGCTTGCTGCGCGGCTCGAGACAGAGCCTCGATTACCTGAAAATAGAAAGCACGAAGATCAGAAATGAGATCGACAGGATCGCGGCTACGGACAGAAGCGCCAATATCTGAAAGCTGATCGGCAACTGCCGAAACCGTCTCCACGTCCACGGTTCCTTTTCCCAGTGCTGAAATCGCGGCAACCCCAGCTCCCTCGGTCTGAGCCCGTCGTGCCGGCGAACCGGACGAAGATCATCGTTTCAAACCACGTCGACAGGTTGCCGCTGTCGACGACCTTCGACCTAGCCCCTTTGGCGGGGGCGTGACATCTGTCGAAAGTCAGGGGCAATGATGACGAAAGTCATATTCGTTTGCGGCCGGTTCGGGCTTACGTCAAAGTGGACTGCCGCGTCCTGCCGCTGTTTTTGCGAGAACGAATGATCGATATCGGCACAGAATTACTGCCGGCCGCGCAAGCGGAAGTCATCGGGCTTGCTGTTTTGCGGGCCGACAGGACAGTTCAGCAAAAAGTGGGGCGCCTGGTCGAGTGGCTCCCCGCCCTTGGAGCGGACTGCTGCCTGTGCACGCTGCTGGTCGGGATGGAGGCCGAGATGGCGGCCTTGTCCGAGGGACGCCGCGATCTGATCGCCTTGTCGGGCGTGCGGGCCGAATTGCCGGGGCTGGACCGTCCCGTCACCGCGGTCATCCTGTGGAATGGCGATCGATCGCACTACGTCGTCATCGCGATGCCCGACTTCACGGCGCGCCAGGCCGAGATCATGTTCGAAAGCGAGCGGCGCGCCCGACGCTTGATGGAACAGCAGCTCGAAGCCGCCAATTCCGAGGTGCGCTTCGCCTCGCTCGCCCGCACCCGCCTTCGCCTGGCGCGCGACCTCCACGACACGCTCGTGCATTCGATCGTCGCATTGCTGACGCAAATCCGGCTGACCAGGCACTTCCTGGCGACCGATCCAGCCCGTGTTTCAGACGGGCTCGCAATTGCCGAGGAAGCCGCGATAACCGGCTTGGCGCGGGCGCGCGACGCCATCGCCCGGCTCAGAATGCCCGACGACCTCGAACCGGGTTCGGATGTCGAGAAGATGCTGTCGGACTTCGCGCAGCAGACCGGCATCGAGGTCTCCACGCAAATCGATGATGGAGCCCGCCCCGGGCTGCATGATCACGAGACGACGATCCGGCGCATCGTCGGCGAAGCGTTGCGCAACGTCGAGGCGCATGCGAAGGCGCGACGGATCCGGTTCGACGCGGCCGTGGAAAGAACCGAAGCTGGCGCAAGACTCATTGTCGATGTCCGCGACGACGGACGCGGCTTTGACGGCACCGTCCCCAAACAGGGACATTTCGGGCTGATTGGAATGGCCGAATTCGCCGAGCTCGCGGGGGGACAATGCGCGGTGGAAAGCGCGCCGGGGGCGGGCACGCTGGTTCGGACATCCCTTCCCTTGACCGTGTCGGCAACGAACGACCGGTCCGGCGCCGTGGGTGCGTAGAAAGTTGGGGGTGTAGCAAGATGACCGATCCGCGCCTGAAATCCGAAAGGATACGCGTGCTGATCGCCGAGGATCAGACATTGATCCGGGAGGGCCTTGCCACGCTGCTTGCCCAGCAAAACGACGATTTCGAAATTGTCGGCGCCGCGGCCGACGGCGAGCAGGCGATCGAGTTCGCGCGCCGGTACCGCCCGGACGTCGTCCTGATGGATCTGCAAATGCCGCGCGCCGACGGCGTCACGGCAACCCAGCGTATCCTGCGCGAATTTCCGGGAACCGGTATCGTGGTCCTGACCACGTTCGAGACCAACGACCTAATTTTCGAGGCTGTCAGCGCCGGAGCCAAGGCATATCTGCTGAAGGACTCGAGGATCGACGAGATCGCGGCGACGATCCGCACCGTGGCGAACGGCCAATCCGCGCTTTCACCCGGTGTCGCCGCGAAAATTCTCGAGGAATTCAAGCGATTGCGTCCGCGCCACGCCCCGGCGAGCGCGCCGTTGCGTGGCGACCTCACCGCGCGCGAGAACGAAATCCTCAAACTGATCGTCGAAGGCAAGAGCAATGGCGAAATCGGCGCCCAACTGCATTTGGCCGAAGGTACGATAAAGAACTACGTCAGCACGATCCTCGAGAAGTGCGGAGCCAAGAACCGGACCGAACTGGCCATAAAAACGATAGGCTGAACGACCGTTCGGTGCGCCGCGACCTTTGGGTTTCTCCCACCGGACCTGCCGGGCGATCGAACGCGCAAAAAGGCCCGCGGCTCCGAGGTTTTTGGGGGAAGCCACGGGCAGTCTTGTTGCCCGAGTTCCTGCTCTTGGCGGCAGGTCGAAGGAGGCCGCGGTCGGCGCCTCACAGCAGTGCTTGGCGGTCACGTCCTTGCCTGATCGCGGACTTCGATTTCGCGAAGCGCCAGCGTGGTCAGAACCATCTCGGGGCTGCCGATCGACGGTCTCGGCGCAAGCAGGGATACGAGCGCGTCGGCATGCCCGGCTTCCATCTCGGCCAACTGGGCTTTGACGGTCCGCATGGTGTCGTCGAGCCTCGTGAGCAATTCCGCGCCGATTTTCATTGTTTGAAGCCTTGCCCATGGTTCGCGCGGGCAGGCGGAATGCTGTGCCGGGGATTTCCGCTGGTCGGCCGCGAAGGCTCGCGGATCGAGAATCGACGCAAGGCTACGCAGGGTCCGAGGCGGCCGGGCCTGACCGGCCGCCTCGGACGATCCCGCTATTTTCTCGCGAGCAGGTCGCGGATTTCGGTCAGCAACTGTACGTCGGCCGGCGGCGGCGCAGCGGCAGGCGCGGGCTTTTCGCGCTCCAGACGCTTGCGCATATTGTTCACGGCCTTGACCATCAGGAAAATAATAAAGGCCAGGATCAGGAAGTTCAGCACGGCAGTGATGAAGCTGCCATAGGCAAAGACGGCGCCCTCTTTCTTGGCATCGGCCAGCGCGGTCGAGTGGACGTTCGAAGACAGCCCGAAGAAGTAATTGTTGAAGTCCAGCCCGCCGAAAATCGCGCCGACGATCGGCATGATGATGTCGTCGACCAGCGAAGTGACGATCTTGCCGAAGGCGGCGCCGATGATGACGCCCACGGCCAAGTCCATCACATTGCCCTTGGAAATGAATTCCTGGAATTCTTTGAGCATCCCCATCTCCTCTTAGCCCATTTGCCTGTTTGCGCCGTCAGGCGAAGGCGTTCTCGCGCCTGAAATGCTTGACGAGCAGGTAGTAGAAGACCGGGCGGTGTTTGTTGCGGTTGGTGCGGCCGTACTGGTCGATGACCCTGGCGAGCCCCGCGTCCAGGCCGGCATCGGCTGTCAGCCCCAGTCTTTTGATGAGAAAGTTTTTCTTGACCCGTTCAAGCTCCTCCTTGTCCGAGGCCGAAACGGTGGATGCATCCTTGTCGTAGATCGCCGGACCGCAGCCCTTCGTCACCTTCGTCAAGAGATCCAAATCCGCCGTAAGGCCGCATTTGACCCTCAGGTCCGCCGCATATTTGCTGATCAGTTCGTCCTGCTTGCTCACACGCTTGCCCTCTCGTTTCCGGCTGGACAGCGACACCGCTGTCGAGTCGCGCGGCGTGGTTGCCGCAAAAGCCGTCTGGATTTGTCTTGCTGTCCGTCAGTGTCAGCCGCGGTGCGTCGCGAGCACCCCGTCGGGGCTGGCCTGGTCGACCGCGGCCGGAAGATGTTGCGCCAGGGCAGCGGCCACCTGATCCAGCGGAATCCCGAACTGGCTCGCCAGTTGCTGAAGACGCTGGTCGCCAAGGGCCGTCTTGATCTCGCCTGGCGCGATCGGAAGATTTGCGGCATTGGTGCTCAGCCAGGATTCGACACGGTCGCCGAGACCCGACTTCTGCAGCATGGCAAGCACACCCTGATAACCGCCGACGCTGGTCAGCGCATCGGCCAGGAGTGACGAGCCTCCGCCCTGCTGTTCGCCTTGCAAGGCACTTTGTAGACTGTCCAAAAATCCCATCTGGAAACCTCCCGTCGAAAAATCACGTCCGCCGTCGCGCAGCGTTCCGGCGTGCTGATCTAGGCCGTTTCAAGGGGTTGCGACACCTGACGAAGGTCAGGACCGGAGATGACGAAGGTCATATTCGGTAGCAGCCGGATCGTCCTCGAACCGGGCATCGCTCCTGGCAAGGCGGCTCCGCGTCTTTCCCGGTGCGGGGAGCTGCTCGGCCTGCATTCGATTCAGCTCGGATTCGATTCAGCCCCGAAGGGCGACTGGCGTGCGAGCAGTCATTGCGATAGGTGGCGATTGACAGGGCGGCACAATTGCCACGCTCGACGCGAGATAGCTCCCACGAAGGCAATAAGTCGATTGCCTGTCACACGAATTAGGATTTGATATAACGGTCGTCACCGTATCAGTGAGCGTGAGAACCGAGGAAAGAACATGAAAGCCGCCGAGCAAGCCGCAAAAGCCGCGGATGGAGCCGCATCCGCGAACGGATCCGAAGCCAAAATCCATGCCGAGGCGACGATCGACCAGGTTCGCAATCTCCTGTTCGGAGGCGCGCAGCGGTCGCTCGAGAGCAGCCTTGCCGACCTGCGCGAGGAGATGCAGGCCACCATCAAGCAGCTCCAGGCCGACTTTGCCAAGGAGCTCGCGACGCTCCAGGCGCACGTCCTGGAACTGGAGCGGGAAACCGAACAGAAGCGGCTCGCCTCGCAAAGGGATATCGGCGCCGCGATTTCGGACCTTGGAGCAACCATCAGCGGGCTAGGGTCCGGGCGCGCGGGAAAGTAGCATGACGTCCGCCGCCGGCCAGAACCGCGAGATCGAGCAGCTTAGAAAACTGCTCTTTCAAACGGAGGCGGCGCGTCTCGAGGCGCTGGGCGCGGATGTCGCCCTGCTTCAGCAATACATCGGCAGCCCCGACCGTCTGGAAACGGCGACGGCAGACATATTGGTCGCCGCGCTGGAGCGCGCCGAAGTCGTTCGGCCGCGCGAGCTGGCGAACGTCATCGCGCCATCGGTGGTTTCAGCGATCCGCAGCGAGATCAGGAACTCGCGCGACCTCATGGTCGACGCGCTCTACCCGATCACGGGCAGGCTGGTCAGCGCGGCCGTGGCAAATGCCTTCAAGGAACTCGTCGCGCGGCTGGAGCAGCGCCTCAACGCCCTGACATCGACGGAGCTGTGGATCGGGCGCGTCAAGTCGCTGGCGACCGGCCGGCCGATCAGCGAGTTCGTTCTGGCAAATGCCAGTCCGCCGCGCGTCAACCGGCTGCTGATGATCGAACGCGGCAACGGTCGCCTCGTCGCGGACTGGAGGAGGCAAGAAACCTCCGACGAGCGGGCCGACCTGCTGAGCGCGATGGTCGCGGCGATCCTGGAATTTTCCGTCCAGGCTCTGGCAGGAGAGGGCAATCTGCAGCAGCTCGATTTCGGCGGACGCGAAATCGTGCTTCGCGCCTCGCCCCGGTTCATCCTGGCCGCGGAATGCATCGGCCCGCTTCGCCCCGCCGACAATGACAGGATCAATTCGCTTTTCTTCGACACGATAGAGAACATGGATCGCGGCCTCGACTGCGACGCCGCCATGCTGGCGTCGCTGGCCGCCTCCATCGAAGCCGCTCCCGCCGCGGAGCGTAAACCGCGTCGGGCCGGAAAGGTCGTCCTGTTCGTCCTCGCGGCTCTCGTCGCCGCCGGGCTGGCATGGCTGGCGAGCGTCTATTTGACCCGCACGATGCTGGAGCGGCGCACCAATGATGCGCTCCAGGAACTGGCCGGCAAGCAACCGCTGCTGGAATCTTTCCCGTTGCGCCTGGATTTTGATCACCGCAATCGCAGCGTCTCGGTCTCCGGCATCGAGCCAAGCCAGGTGCAGACGGCTCCGCTGATCGACGCCCTGGCCAAGGCCGCAGCGCCCTATCGGGTCGTCGGCCGGATCGGCGTCGTGCCGGGCACGGAGCAGGTGGCGGCGCTCAGCGCCGACATCGAAGCCCTGCGGCAATCGGTGACCGGCCTCCAGGCGGGTATCGACGAAAACCACCAGGCGATCGCCGAGCTGCGGCAATCTCTTGCCGGCTTGCAGAAGTCCGCCGGCGAGACCGGCGAAGCGGTTGCCGGCCAGAAGCAGTCCCTCGCCAGCTTGCAGTCCCGCATCGACCAGACGCGCGGGCCGAGCGAAGAGGAGCTGCAATCCCTTGCCGGCCTGCGGGCGGGCATTGATGAAACACGCGCGGCGCTCGCCGAGGAGACAAAATCCAGGAACCGGCAGTACGACGCCCTGCAATCGATAGCCGACAGCCCGGCCGAGCGGCTCGACCGCTTCATGGCCTCGACGGCAATCTTCTTTGGCACGGGCGACGCCTTCGCCGATGACAACGCGGCGGACCAGCAGATCCGTGAACTGGCAGGGCTGCTTGCGGGCAACGATCTGAGAATCCGTGTCGTAGGGCACGCGGACGATACCGGGACAGATGTGGCCAACCGGACGGTTGCCCGCAAGAGGGCCGACCAGGTGGTGCGAAGATTGACCGCGCTCGGGATCGAGCCCTCGCGCTTATTTGTGGTTTCGCGCTCGTCATCGCTGCCGATTTCCGACGTGCCGAGCGAAGGCAACCGCCGCGTCACCTTCGAAAACGTGTTCCGCGCCGAGCGCCCTCAATGATGCTCAGCGCAAAGGTCATGCTGCTTGGCGACATGGGTGTGGGCAAGACATCCATCATGTACCGTCTCGTGCACGATCGTTTCGACGGCGAATACAAATCGACGCTCGGCGTCGAGGTGCTGAGCTACGATGTTCCGGCCGATCCGGTTCGCGGCGGCGACGCGGCGCGGCTTGTGCTGTGGGACACCGACGGCGATTTCGGGACGCGTATTTTCGACACCGTCTACGTCACCGGCGCGTCGGCCGCGATCGTCGTGTCGGACGTGACGCGCCCGCAAACCGTGACGCGCATGGTCGAGCTGGTCCGCAGCTTCGAGGCGCGATTTCCGGGCAGGCCATACCGGGCCCTCGTGAACAAGATCGATCTCGCCGAGGCCCCCGGCAGCGCCGAAGAGATCGGCCAGCTGCCGCGATCGAGCGTCAAGTTCGTGAGCGCCAAGAACGGCGAGGGAATCGTGGAAGCCTTTGCCGAACTCGCCGAAACGATACGGCGCCGGCAGTTGTAGTTCGGCAAAGAGTTCGGCTTGTTTGATTGTCTTGGTACGCCCAAGGGGAATCGAACCCCTGTTCCCGCCGTGAGAGGGCGGTGTCCTGACCGCTAGACGATGGGCGCGCTCAAGAACCGGCTACATAGGCTGGCGGCCGGGAAAAAGCAACCGAGCAGATTCGCGAAAAGTGTCGTACGGTTTTCCGACAAGAATCTGCGACAAAACAAAAGTCCTAAGCGGAGCATTCATTGGCTTGCCGATGAGTGCTCCGCTTAGGGTTTCGACCGCTTCGCGCGCTTTGCCGGCCGCCACCGGTCAGCCCTGTCGTTTCGGCTCGATCAGGTCCCAGAGGTTGCCGTAGAGATCGGAAAAGACGGCCACCGTGCCGTAGGCCTCGAAGCGCGGCGCCTCGCGGAATTCGACACCCTTTGCGAGCATCGCCCGATGGTCGCGGGAAAAATCGTCGGTCTCGAGAAACAGGAAGACGCGGCCGCCGGTCTGGTTGCCGATGCGGCTTTCCTGCTCTTCGCCGGATGCTTCCGCCAAGAGCAGCCGCGCCCCATGGCCCTTCGCCGGCGCGACGGTGACCCAGCGCTTGCCGCCGCCGAGGTCGACATCCTCGATCAGCATGAAGCCGAGCCGCTCGACATACCAGGCGACCGCCTCGTCGTAATTGCCGACGACGAGCGCGACGGTCGCGACGCTGCGGCGTTCGGCAAAGCCGCTCATTTGTTACGAATCGAGAACTGGTGGACGATGCGGCGTTCGGTGATGTCGTAGACGAAGATCGAACGGCTGCCGTCGGCAAGCTCGGCATCGATCGACAGGCGGTTGCCGGAGAGCGACTGGCTGATCACCTTGGCGCCGACGGGCAGCACGATGTCGCCCGACAGCGGCGCGCCGGCCGGAGCCTGGACATCGGCGGCGGGAGCCGGTCCGGCCACCGGCGCGTTGCGGGCTTTGTAGACAAGCGCACCGATCACCACCATAAGGGCGAGGAACAGTAGGCCGAGATTGACGATCATGAAGCGGACGAGCTTGCGGCGCACGTTCTCGGCCGCGGGGTCGAGCGGCTTTTCCTCATCTTCTTCGGCGATTGGCCGGGCCATGGCTAGACAATCCGCAACGGTTTTCGATGAGCGCTCATAACGAAGAGACCCCGATATTGATAGAGGACGAATTGGCGGACGAGGAATCGGCTGCCGGCGAAGCCGTCGTGCTGGAAACCGGCGCCGACGCCGCCGGCCAGCGTCTCGACCAGTGGCTTGCCGCCCGGCTCGGGCCGGAGCTCTCGCGCAGCCGCGTGCAGGCGCTGATCAAACAGGGCGCGGTCTCCATCGCCGGCAGGCAGGTGCTGGAAGCCAAGCGCAAGCTGAGCGCCGGTGAGCGGATCGAAATTCTGGTGCCCGCGCCGGAGCCGGCCGAGCCGCAAGGCGAGGACATTCCCCTCGACATCCTCTACGAGGACGACGAGCTGATCGTCATCAACAAGCAAGCCGGACTGGTCGTCCATCCCGGCGCCGGCAACTGGACCGGCACGCTGGTCAACGCGCTGATCCATCATTGCGGCGACAGCCTGTCCGGCATAGGCGGCGTCAGGCGGCCGGGCATCGTCCATCGCCTCGACAAGGAAACCAGCGGCGTCATGGTCGTGGCCAAGACCGACCGCGCGCATAAGGCGCTGTCGGAGGCCTTTGCCGACCACGGCCGCACTGGCGATCTCGAACGCGCCTATCTGGCGCTGGTCTGGGGCATTCCGCAACGGCCGACGGGCACCGTCGACGCCGCGCTCGGCCGCGCCGCCGATCGCATCCGCCGCGCGGTGGTGCCGGAAAGCCGTGACGATGCCCGCCATGCCGTCACCCATTTCAGCGTCGTCGAGCGCTTCGGCGAAGGACAGCAGGCTTTCGCCACCGCAAGCCTGGTCGAATGCCGGCTGGAGACCGGCCGCACCCACCAGATCCGCGTCCACATGGCCCATATCGGCCATCCGGTGATCGGCGACCCGGATTACGGGCAGGCCTTCCGCACCAAGGCCAACCGGCTGCCCGAACCCTTGAAAGCCAAGGTCAGCGCCTTTCCCCGGCAGGCCCTGCATGCCTGGCTCCTTGAATTCCGGCACCCGACTACCCATCTATCGATGAGGTTCGAGGCGCCAATACCAAGGGACATGGAGGAATTGGTCGGCGGCTTCCGCAAGCTCTGAAACCTGCCATTAAGACGCTTCAAACCGACCATCAAAAAACCTGACTGGCGTTGTTCACTTCAGTGTGACACACTGTTTCGTGTTGAACAAATGCTGTCTTTTCTGGTTTTGTTCCTATATACACAGGTTGTCGCGGATGAGCCTTTGGCATCCGTGACGAATGCCCGCCGCTTTTCGGGGGCATCCACTCCAAAGAGAGAGGGGCGCTATCATGGCCCAATCATTACCCAGTATCGTTTCCGGTGAAGGCGGTCTCGCCCGTTACCTGGAAGAAATCCGCCGCTTTCCGATGCTTCAGCCGCAGGAAGAGTACATGCTCGCGAAACGCTACGCCGAGCATCAGGACACCACGGCTGCCCACAAGCTCGTCACCAGCCATTTGCGGCTCGTCGCCAAGATCGCCATGGGCTATCGCGGCTACGGCCTGCCGATCGGCGAGGTGATCTCGGAAGGCAATGTCGGCCTCATGCAGGCCGTTAAGAAATTCGAACCGGAGCGTGGTTTCCGGCTCGCCACCTATGCCATGTGGTGGATCAAGGCCTCGATCCAGGAATACATCCTGCGCTCGTGGAGCCTGGTCAAGATGGGCACCACCGCCAACCAGAAGCGTCTATTCTTCAACCTGCGCAAGGTGAAGGGCAAGATCCAGGCGCTCGATGATGGCGACTTGAAGCCCGACCAGATCGCCGAGATCGCCACCCGCCTCAACGTTTCCGAGGCGGAAGTGGTATCTATGAACCGCCGCCTGTCGGGCGACGCTTCGCTCAACGCCCCGATCCGGGCGAGCGAGGGCGAGTCCGGCGAATGGCAGGACTGGCTGGTCGACGACCACGAAAGCCAGGAAGAGATGCTGATCGAGCAGGACGAGTTGGAAAACCGGCGCTCCATGCTGTCGGGCGCTCTGTCCGTGCTCAACGACCGCGAGCGGCGCATCTTCGAGGCGCGTCGCCTCGCCGAAGAGCCGCTGACCCTGGAAGAGCTGTCGGCCGAGTTCGACATCAGCCGCGAGCGCGTGCGCCAGATCGAGGTGCGCGCCTTCGAGAAGGTGCAGGACGCGGTCAAGGCCGCCGCCAAGCGCCAGATCCAGGCGCTGCGCACCATCGAGGCGCAGCCGGCGGCATAAAGCCACCGCGCATTGAGCAGCAAAACGGCGGCGCCAAAATCTGGCGCCGCCGTTTTTATTTGGCGAAAGCGGTGGCGCGCCCCTTTCTCCCAGTCGCTATGCGAGGAGAACTGCCGGTTCACCCTCCGCAGCCGCAGCGGAGGATGGCAGCAATCAGGGGCAGCGCCGAGGCTGCGAGGTTGTTAACTCAGAACAAACAATAGGACCGGGGAGCAGGCGCGCGCTCATCTTCGACCGCCGCGCCGCCCCTCATCCGCCCTTCGGGCACCTTCTCCCCGTTTAACAGGGAGAAGGAAAAAGGCTCATCACGCCGAAGGCTGCTTCGTCTTGCGCAAATACGGCAGCACCGTCTCGTACGCCCCGAAGCGCTTGATCGCGTCCTCATTGGAGACGGCGGCGGTGATGATGACGTCGTCGCCCTGTTTCCAGTTGGCTGGCGTCGCCACCTGGTGCTTGGCCGTCAGCTGGATGGAATCGATGACGCGCAGGATCTCGTCGAAGTTGCGGCCCGTGGTCATCGGATAGGTCAGCGCCAGCTTGATCTTCTTGTCCGGGCCGATGACGTAGACCGAGCGCACGGTGGCGTTGTCGGCCGGCGTGCGGCCCTCAGAGCTGTCGCCGGCGCCCGCCGGAAGCATTTCATAGAGCTTGGCGACGTGCAGGTCTTTGTCGCCGATCAGCGGATAGTTCACCGTCTGGCCGGTAGCGGTCTTGATGTCGGCCTGCCATTTCTCGTGGCTCGACACCGGATCGACGGAAATGCCGATGATCTTGACGTTGCGCTTTTTGAAATCGCCTTCCAGGCCGGCCATGGTGCCGAGCTCGGTGGTGCAGACCGGGGTGAAGTTCTTCGGATGGCTGAACAGCACCGCCCAGCCGTCGCCGATCCAGTCGTGGAACTTGATGGTGCCCTGCGTAGTCTCGGCCGTGAAATCCGGCGCGATATCGTTGATACGAAGACTCATGACCTATCCCTACCCTTTTTTGTGAAACCGCCGGCGCACCCCCTTTCGGCGGTGGCCGGACGTTAGTTCTAGCACCATGAAGGTAGGGTTCAAACGCCGGGAGTAGGAAGCTTGCCCATGGCAGGCGAAAATTTTTCGCCGTCGCCCGCAATTGGAGGCAGGATTTTCGATTTACCGCTGGCGCCGGGCGCTCAGGCTTTCTTTAGCGCGAGCGTCGCCGCGAGATCTTCCATGCGCTGCGCAAGCGCGCCGAGCGCGGTTGTGAGCACGCTGTCGCTCTTGTCGGCCTTGGTCAGCGCCTCGTCACGCGTCTTGCGCAAGGTCAGCACTTCGCTCTCCATGCCCTTGACGCGCTTGGTGAGCTCCGAAAGTTCGTCCATCACCATGATGCCGGCCATGACGGTAAGCCGCTGGTCGCCGATCTCGCCGAAGGAATCCTTCAGATGCGAGACATAGCGGTCGAAGCGCTCGGCAAGGTCGATCAGGTGCTCTTCCTGGCCCTCGTCGCAGGCCATGCGATACTGTTTGCCGTCGATGGAAACGGTGACCTGTGCCATTGCCTTACCTGTCCAGAACCGCGCGGATGGTTTCCATGGCGGTCACCAGCCGCCGCGACACTTCCTTGTTGGCATCTTCAAGACGCTCGGCGCGCGCTTCGGAATTGTCGAGCTCCTGCGCCAGGCGCGAACGGTCGGCGTTCATGCGCTGCACCTCGGCCTCGGCTTCCGAATAATCGCGCTCATGCTCGAGCTTCGCCGCGACGGCGTTTTCCAGCCCTTCCATGGCCTTGCCCAGCCTGGCGATGACTTCCTTGAGGGTCGTTTCCCCGGTCATGGCCTCGTCCTATGCCCTGCCCATCACCGAATCGCGCGCGTTCAGAATGCGTTACCTCGGAAAGATTAGGCACCGGGTGAAGGGCGCGTCAACAAAGCTCTCGCGACTGTCCCCCGCTATCGCTAATGTAAGGCGCTCGATGCCATCACAAGCCCGGCAAAATCCGCCCCGATTTGTTGACTAAAAGGCCGTGCCTGCTATGTGTCCCGGCATCCTTTTCCAAGGGTTCTCCCAAGCTCCAACCCACTTCCGGAGGAAGCATGACGTCGCGTGAACAACATGATCGGATGGCCAACGCGATCCGTTTCCTTTCCATGGATGCCGTCGAGAAGGCGAACTCCGGTCACCCCGGCCTGCCGATGGGCTGCGCCGACATCGCCACGGTGCTGTTCAGCCGTTTCCTGAAATTCGACGCCAAGGCGCCGCACTGGGCCGACCGCGACCGCTTCATCCTCTCCGCCGGCCACGGCTCGATGCTGCTCTATTCGCTCCTCTACCTCACCGGCTATGAGGACATGACGATCGACCAGATCAAGAATTTCCGCCAGCTCGGCTCCAAGACCGCCGGCCACCCGGAATACGGCCATGCCGCCGGCATCGAGACCACCACCGGCCCACTCGGCCAGGGCCTGGCCAATTCGGTCGGCTTCGCGCTCGGCGAGCGCATCATGAACGCCGCCTTCGGCAACGACCTCGTCAACCATTATACCTATGTGCTGGCCGGGGACGGTTGCCTGATGGAAGGCGTCTCCCACGAAGCCATCGCGCTGGCCGGGCATCTGAAGCTCAACAAGCTGATCGTCTTCTGGGACAACAACAACATCTCGATCGACGGCCCGGTCTCGCTCGCCGACAACACCGACCAGGTCGTCCGCTTCCAGGCGTCCGGCTGGAACGCCAGCCACATCGACGGCACAGATCCCGAAGCGATCGCCTACGCCATCGAGGCGGCGCGCCATTCCGACAAGCCGACGATGATCGCCTGCAAGACCACCATCGGCTTCGGCGCGCCGACCAAGGCAGGCACCAACAAGGCGCATGGCTCGCCGCTGGGCGCGGATGAAATCGCCGGCGCGCGCAAATTCTTCAACTGGGACTCGCCGCCCTTCGAGATTCCGGCCGACATCCTCGACGCCTGGCGCGCCGTGGGTAAAAACAGCACCAAGGCACGCACCGACTGGGAAGGCCGTCTGGCCAAGGCCGAGCCGAAGCTGAAGGCCGAGTTCGAGCGCCGCCTTGCCGGCAACCTGCCGTCGAACTTCGATGCCGTCATCGCCGACTACAAGAAGAAGCTGTCGGCCGACAAGCCGAAGGTCGCCACCCGCAAGTCGTCGGAAATGGCGCTGGAAGTCATCAACGGCGCCGTGCCGGAGACCATCGGCGGCTCGGCCGACTTGACCGGCTCCAACAACACCAAGACCAGCCAGACCAAGAACATCACGCCCGACGATTACGGCCAGCGCTATGTCCACTACGGCATCCGCGAGCACGGCATGGCGGCGGCGATCAACGGCCTGACGCTGCATGGCGGCCTGATCGCCTATGGCGGCACCTTCCTGTGCTTCTCCGACTATGCCCGCCCCTCGATGCGCCTTGCCTCGCTGATGGGCATCCGCTCGATCTTCGTCATGACGCATGACTCGATCGGCCTCGGCGAGGACGGCCCGACCCACCAGCCGGTCGAGCATCTGGCGGCGCTGCGCGCCATCCCGAACCACAATGTCTTCCGCCCGGCCGACGCGGTCGAAACCGCCGAATGCTGGCAGATCGCGCTGGAATCCGAAAAGACGCCGTCGACCCTGGCGCTGACCCGCCAGAACCTGCCGACCGTGCGCACCGAACATTCGCCGAAGAACCTCTCCAGCCAGGGCGCCTACGAGCTAGCCGCCGCCGGCGGCGAGGCCGTGGTGACGATCTTCGCCACCGGCTCCGAGGTCGAGATCGCCCTCGGTGCACGTGACCTGCTCGAAAAGCATGGCCATCCGACCCGCGTCGTCTCGGTGCCCTGCTTTGAGCTGTTCGACCAGCAGAGCGAGGACTACCGCAGGAAGACGATCGGCGACGCCAAGGTGAAGGTCGCGATCGAAGCCGGCATCCGCCAGGGCTGGGACCACCTGATCGGCACCGACGGCATCTTCGTCGGCATGCACGGCTTCGGCGCCTCCGGCACGATCGAACAGCTCTATCCGCATTTCGGCATCACCGCCGATGCCGCGGCCAAGGCGGTCGAAGCCCGTCTGCACGGCAAGTAGGAATTGCCTCGGGCCCGGCAACGCCGATTGACGGTTTTGCCGGGCTGGACCAACCTAATCGATTTAAATGCGACGTTCTGCGGCTGGATTCTTGCGCCTTCCGCCGTTATGAAACTGCGGACCCATCCGCTTTCCAGCCCCCAAGGGAGAGAACAATGACCGTCAGAGTTGCCATCAACGGATTTGGCCGCATCGGCCGCAACATCCTGCGCGCCATCCACGAATCCGGCCGCAAGGACATCGACGTGGTCGCCGTCAACGATCTCGGCCCGGTCGAGACCAACGCGCACCTGCTCCGCTATGACAGCGTGCATGGCCGCTTCCCGCATGAGGTTTCGGTCGACGGCGACCAGATCTCGGTCGGCAAGGAGACGTTCAAGGTCACCGCTATCAAGGACCCGACCCAGCTGCCGTGGAAGGAGCTCGGCGTCGACATCGCGCTCGAATGCACGGGCATCTTCACCGCCCGCGACAAGGCCGCGGCTCACCTGACCGCCGGCGCCAAGCGCGTCATCGTCTCGGCCCCGGCCGAAGGCGCCGACCTCACCGTCGTCTACGGCATCAACCACGACAAGCTGACCAAGGACCACATCGTGATCTCGAACGCGTCCTGCACCACCAACTGCCTGGCGCCGCTGGCGGCCGTTCTGCACGAGACCGTCGGCATCGAGAAGGGCATGATGACGACGATCCACTCCTATACCGGCGACCAGCCGACGCTGGACACCATGCACAAGGACCTCTACCGCGCCCGCGCCGCGGCGCTCTCGCAGATCCCGACCTCGACCGGCGCCGCCAAGGCGATTGGCCTCGTTCTGCCCGACCTCAAGGGCAAGCTCGACGGCATCTCGATCCGCGTGCCGACCCCGAACGTCTCGGTCGTCGACCTCAAGTTCATCGCCAAGCGCTCGACCACGCCGCAGGAGATCAACGAGGCGCTGATCGCCGCCTCGAAGGGCAAGCTGAAGGGTGTTCTGTCCGTCACCCATCACCCGAACGTGTCGATCGACTTCAACCACGACCCGCATTCCTCGATCGTCGCGCTCGACCAGACCAAGGTGATGGACGGCAACTTCGTTTCGGTCCTGTCCTGGTACGACAACGAATGGGGCTTCTCGAACCGCATGGGCGACACCGCCGTCGCCTTCGGTAAGACCATCGCCTGATCGTAGCCTTGCTCCGCAGTTTGAAACTCCCGGCCTCGGCCGGGCGTTTTTTATTGGCCGGCTGAGCCAAAAACCACGCCGTTGCCTTGCACCGGTCATGTCTTCGCCCCACTCTCTGTTAAAGCGACAGATAGAGGGATTTGGAGGGGCAATAGCGGATGGAGCATGCGATCTATCTCGTGACGCTGGTCGGCACGGCGCTCATTGTCGCCGCAGCGTTTTCGAGCCTGATCGCCTTCCGCTTCGGCGCTCCCTTGCTGCTGCTCTTCCTCTGCATCGGCCTCGCCACCGGCGTCGACGGCCTCGGCATCGAATTCGACAATGCGCGGCTGGCTTATTTTGCCGGCTCACTGGCTTTGGCGATCATCCTGTTCGATTCCGGTTTCGGCACGCCGCTCAACGCGCTCAGGCAAGCAGCCGGGCCCGCGCTGTCGCTGGCCACGATCGGCGTTATCCTGACCACAGCCATCTTCAGCGCCGCCGCTTCCTATGTTCTCAAACTCAGTTGGCTGGAATCCTCTTTGCTCGGCGCCGCCGTCGCCTCCACCGACGCGGCCGCCGTCTTCTTCCTGCTGCGCGCCGGCGAAATCCATCTGCGCGAGCGCGTGCGCGCCACGCTCGAGGTGGAATCCGGCACCAACGACCCGATCGCCATCTTCCTCACCATCACCTTGGTCGAGATCATCGCCGCGCATGCCAACCCGGAAGCCAATGTGCTGGCCACCAATCTTTTGCTCGGCTTCCTCGCCAATATGGGGCTCGGCGCCGTCATCGGCGTGCTCGGCGGCTTCGGCATCGTGCGTCTTGTCGAGCGGCTGAACCTCGATCACGGCCTGCTGCCGATCTTCGTGCTGACGCTGTCGCTGATGGTGTTCGCGGCGGCCGGCGCCATCGGCGGCTCGGGCTTCCTCGCCGTCTACCTTGCCGGGCTGATCGCCGGCAATTCCGATATCCGCGCGGTCACCATCCTGAAGCGTTTCCAGGACGGCATGTCGTGGCTGGCGCAGATCATCATGTTCCTGATCCTCGGCCTGTTCGCCACGCCCTCGCAGTTCCCGGCGATCCTGGTGCCGGCGATCCTGCTCGGCCTGTTCCTGATCTTCGTGGCGCGGCCCTTGGCCGTCTGGCTCTGCCTGATCCCGTTCCGGCTGCCGCGCCCCGAGGTCGCCTTCGTCTCCTGGGTCGGCCTGCGCGGCGCGGTCTCGATCCTGCTCGCCATCACGCCGCTGCTCGGCGGCCTCGAGCATGGCCGCCTGATCTTCAACGCCGCCTTCATCATCGTGCTCGTGTCGCTGGTGGTGCAGGGCTGGACGGTCGGTCCGCTGGCGCGGCGTCTCGGCCTGATCGTGCCGGCCCGTC
The DNA here is from genome assembly GCF_006440675.2 of Mesorhizobium sp. B2-8-5. Taxonomy (NCBI): domain Bacteria; kingdom Pseudomonadati; phylum Pseudomonadota; class Alphaproteobacteria; order Hyphomicrobiales; family Phyllobacteriaceae; genus Mesorhizobium; species Mesorhizobium sp. B2-8-5. The sequence continues at coordinate 1,436,503 of NZ_CP083951.1, read as the reverse complement.
TCGGGCCGCTGGACAAGGTGGAGCTCGAATTGCCGGGCTCGGCCCATCATGAGCTGCTCGCCTACCGCGTCGTGCCCGGCAGCCCGGTGGCGCGGGGCGAGCGCATCCCGCGCTGGGCAAGGCCCTCGCTGGTGCTGCGCGACGGGCGCTCGATGCGCTTCCAGGACATGGGCCGGCTCGCCGCCGGCGATCAGGTCTACATCTTCGTGCCGGACCGCTACCCGCGCCTGCTCGACAAGCTTTTTGCCAGCCGCGCCGTGGTCGACCCCGAGGATGCCGACTTCTTCGGCGCCTTTGCCGTCGATCCTGCCCGCCCCGCCGCGGAGCTGGAAGCCGCCTACGGACCAGGCCTGACCGAAGCGGAACAGAAGCTCACCGTCGCCGCGCTGGTATCGGAGCGGCTCGGCGGTCATCCCGAATATGCCGACCGCGTGGTGATCGGCCCAATCGAGCTGATCGTGCGCGATGTCGATGAGAAAGGCCGGATCGCCGGCCTTGGCCTGTCTTTCGAGCCGACCGCGCCGGTCGCGCGCGTGCCAGTGTTCATGAGCGCCGGCGAGATCGGCGACCGCATCGCCGCGCTCGTCCGCAACTGGCGCAGGCCGGCCGAAAAGCAGGCGGTCGACGACGTGCCGATCGGCACCGGGGCGCCCGGACCGGACAGCCAGAAGGCAACCGGCGAAGGCTGATGTCTCAAGCCGACATCATTTTTGCGCGCGCGCCATCGACGCGACCCTTGCATCGTCCTTCGCGCCGGGTAAGGTCGCCGCGTTTTCGCTAAAAAGGAACGACCATGGCCGGCTTCAAGACACTCGACGATATCGGCGCCGTCAGCGGCAAGCGCGTGCTTGTGCGCGTCGACCTCAACGTTCCCGTGGCCGACGGCAAGGTGACCGACGTCACCCGCATCGAGCGCATAGCGCCGACCATCGCCGAGCTCTCGAAAAAGGGCGCCAAGGTCATCCTGCTTGCGCATTTCGGCCGCCCCAAGGACGGCCCATCGGCCGAATTCTCGCTCGAGCCGATCGCCAGGGCCACGGCTGAGGTTCTCGGCCGTCCGGTCGGCTTTGCCGCCGACTGCGTCGGCGACAAGGCGGCGGATGCAGTCGCGGCGATGAAGAACGGCGACGTCCTGCTGTTCGAAAACACCCGCTTCTACAAGGCCGAGGAGAAGAACGAACCGGCCTTCACCGAAAAGCTCGCCGCCAATGGCGACATCTATGTCAACGACGCCTTTTCCGCCGCGCACCGCGCGCATGCCTCGACCGAAGGCCTGGCGCGCCATTTGCCGGCCTATGCCGGCCGCACCATGCAAGCCGAGCTCGACGCACTGGAAAAGGGCCTCGGCGATCCGGCACGGCCGGTCGTGGCCATCGTCGGCGGCGCCAAGGTTTCGACCAAGATCGACCTGTTGATGAACCTCGTGAAGAAGGTCGACGCGCTGGTGATCGGCGGAGGCATGGCCAACACGTTCCTGGCCGCGCGCGGCACCGACGTCGGCAAGTCGCTCTGCGAGCATGACCTTGCCGGCACCGCCAAGCAGATCATGATCGAGGCGGCGGAAGCCGGCTGCGCCATCATCCTGCCCGCCGACGGCGTCGTGGCCAAGGAATTCAAGGCGGGCGCGTCCAGCGAGACCGTCGCCATCTCGGACGTGCCGGCCGACGGCATGATCCTCGATGTCGGCGCAAAGACCGTGCAGAGCGTCAACGACTGGATCGACCGCGCCGCCACGCTGGTCTGGAACGGCCCGCTCGGCGCTTTCGAGATCGAGCCCTTCGACCGCGCCACGGTGGCGGCGGCAAAGCATGCGGCAGCCCGCACCAAGGCGGGCAAGCTTGTGTCGGTCGCCGGCGGCGGCGACACGGTGGCGGCACTCAACCATGCCGGCGTCGCCGACGACTTCACCTATGTCTCGACCGCCGGCGGCGCCTTCCTCGAGTGGATGGAAGGCAAGCCGCTGCCCGGCGTCGAGGTGTTGAAGCGGTAAACAGTCAGAGACCAGGCAAAGCCCGCGCGGCTTTCAATCGATTCTAGCTTTCCGGCGTCATTCCTTTGGCGGTAGTCTTCTGCTAGCGCGGAACAAACGCAGCGTAGGAGAGCACCCATGAGCGAACGTCTCGAAGATATCGCCGCCGAGATCGTGGCCGATGGCAAAGGCCTTTTGGCCGCCGATGAAAGCTCCGGCACCATCAAGAAGCGCTTCGACGTCATCGGCGTCGAATCGACCGCCGACAACCGGCGCGACTACCGCGAGATGATGTTCCGCGCCAAGGAGGCGATGACGAAGTACATCTCCGGCGTCATCCTCTATGACGAGACCATCCGCCAGAAGGCTGCCGACGGCACCCCGCTGGTCGATATCATCAAGGCGGCAGGCGCCATCCCGGGCATCAAGGTCGACCTCGGCGCCAAGCCGCTGGCCGGCTTTGCCGGCGACACCATAACCGAGGGCCTCGATGGGCTGCGCGAGCGGCTCGCCGACTATTACAAGCTCGGCGCCCGCTTCGCCAAATGGCGCGCGGTGATCGATATCGACACCGGCAAAGGCGTGCCCTCGGCCAATTCGATCGCCTCGAACACCCATGCGCTGGCCCGCTATGCCGCGCTCTGCCAGGAGGCCGGCATCGTGCCGATCGTCGAGCCGGAAGTGCTGATGGACGGCGCCCACTCGATCGACACCTGCTACGACGTCTCCAAGGCGACGCTGGTCAAGCTCTATGACGAGCTCTATGCGGCGCGCGTCGTGCTGGAAGGCTCGATCCTGAAGCCCAATATGGTCATCTCGGGCAAGAAATCGGGCAAGGCCGACAGCCCGGAGGAAATCGCCGAGAAGACGATCAAGCTGTTCCGCGAAGTGGTGCCGGCGGCGGTGCCGGGCATCGCCTTCCTCTCCGGCGGCCAGGAGGACGAGGAGGCGACCGCCAACCTCAACGCCATCAACGCCATCGGGCCACATCCGTGGAAGCTGACCTTCTCCTATGGCCGCGCGCTCCAGGCCGCGCCGCAGAAGGCGTGGAGCGGCAAGGCCTCGAACGTTGCCGCCGGCCAGGCCGCCTTCATCCACCGCGCGTACATGAACCATCTGGCGGCGCTTGGGAAATGGCAGCCGGCGCTGGAAAAGGCCGCGTGACGCCATCCCTTCCAATAAACAGCGAGAGCCCGGGTATAGCCCGGGCTTTTGCTTTTTACGGGCATCGTTCCTACCTGATGCAGCGAAACGGCGGCGGCGATGTCGGATCGCGCCCATGTCGAACGTCCTTGGCAGGAGAGGACAGGAGATGGTCATGCATCGCAATGCCGTGGTTTCGCGCGAGGACTGGTTCGAGGCGCATCGCAAGCATCTGGAACGCGAGAAGGAACTGACGCGGTTCCGCGCCGCTGTCGCCGCGGAGCGGCGGCAACTGCCCTGGTTCAAGCTGCGCAAGGATTATGTCTTTGAAAGCGAAGCGGGACCGACGCGCCTAGGCGACCTGTTCGCCGGCAACAGCCAGCTGATCGTCTACCATTTCATGATGACGCCGGGTTGCGATCACCGTTGCCAGGGCTGCTCGTTCCTCGCCGACCATATCGACGGCGCCAACCAGCATCTGAAGCATCATGACGTCTCGCTGGTCGTTGTCTCGCGCGCGCCGCTCGCGGAAATCCTGCCTTACAAGCGACGCATGGGCTGGAGGTTCGACTGGGTGTCGTCCTACGCGTCCGATTTCAACTTCGACCTGCAGGTCTCCTTCACCGACAGGCAGATCGCGGCGGGCGAAACCACCTACAATTTCGAGAAGCGTCCGTTGCGGTCGAAAGACCTGCCGGGCACCAGCGTCTTTTATCGCGACGGCAATGGCGACATCTTCCTCACCTTCCTGTCGCGGGCCCGCGGCGGCGACGCGCTGATCGGGGCCTATCATTATCTCGACATGACGCCCAAGGGCCGCGACGAGGCCGGTCCGTATCACAACCTGATGGACTGGGTACGCCTGCACGACGAATACCAGGACAAGGACCGGCCGGACTGCTGCGCGTGAACGGCATCGTTCACGTCAGCCCAAACATGCGCTAATGGCTTGCGGGTCACGCCAACGGAACCGCCATGCAGCGCCTGCTTGCCCTTCTCACCTGGCTCGCTTTCCCGGTCTATGTCTGGCAGGGCCTCGGCGTGCGCCGGCGCACCACGCGCATGCTGCCCGCGCGAGGCCCGGTCCTGCACGAGATACCAGGCAAGGCGCCGCCCGTCGCCTTGCTGGTCCTGGGCGACTCCTCGGCAGCGTCAGTCGGGATCGAGCAATCCGAATACGGGCTTGCCGCACAGCTTGCCGGCCTGATCGCCGAACGCACCGGCAGCGCCGTGCGCTGGCGCGCCGCCGGCTTCAATTCGGCGACATCCGGCCAGATCCGCGATTATGTCCTGCCCAACCTGTCGGCCGATCATTGGACCCATATCGTGCTTGCCATCGGCACCAACGACACCAAGAACTTCCACTCCGTGCCGCGCTTCAAGAAGGAGTTCGGCGGCCTGCTCTACGCGCTGCGCGCCAAATGGCCGGAAGCGCGTGTCGTGTGGTCGCCGGTGCTGGAATTCACCCGCTCGCCGGCAATGCCGCCATTGCTCGGCAGGATTCTCGAGATCCGCGCCACGGAAATGAACCGGATGGGCGCGCGGCTCTGCAACGAGCGCGGCGCCATTGCCGCTGCGCGCCTGCCGATCACCGATCCCGAGGCCGGTTTCGCCTCCGACGGATTCCACGCTTCCGAAGCAGGCTATCGCGCCTGGGCGGAGCATCTGCTGGATTTCGTGCTGGGTGGTGAAGCGAGCAAGGTAAGTTGAGCTTCAGGTCAGGAGACGCCACTCGCAGGCCGTCCTCACCTGAATATGGACAGACCTACGCCCAGTGCCCAAGCACCGCCGCAAGCGAGATCGCGGCCATGGCCAGCAGCGCCAGCTTCCAGAAATCGCCGCGCCGCTTCAGCCCCGGCCATCCCAGCGGCTTGATGACCTGGATCAGCATGATGCCGCAGATGACAAGGGCGAGCAGTTTCGTCATGCCGCCTTTGACCAGCAATGCCGATGCCTGTCAAAGCCGTTCTTAAGGCACCCTTCGTGCGGACCATTCCTGACAGAACCGGCTTCATTTGAACCCTGCGAGGGCCGCGGCACCGCGTTCTTCGGCACCCTGTCAACCTCCTGACAGACTGCTGTCAGGAGGGGTGTGAGATACTCTCCTCATCGAAAAGAGAGGAGTGAGGTCATGAACGGTTTTACCATTCTGCGCAGCGTGCAGCACTATGTCGGCAGGATCCGCACCGTGCGCAACGAGATCCGTACCCAGCGTTCCCTGAACACCTTGCCGGCGGACATCCGCAAGGACATTGGCTGGCCGGACCTTTACACGGGCCGCGTGCGCGAAAACTGAAATTTTGCCGCCGCGACTTGGATTGTCGCCGCACCGCGCCCAGATGTAATGGCAGCCAGTGATGTTGCGTTCAGGGAAGAAGCCTTTGTTTGCCGGTAGCTTCGCCGCAGCCTCCTGACAGGATGTTGTCAGGAGGCATGCGGTAGTTGGTGCGGCTTCGATCCTGACAGCAACGAACACGAACCGACGATCCGTATGGTGAAAAGCTGGAACGACAGGCTGAACACGCCAGGCATCAACGGCATCAAGCCGTCGCCGCGCACGGTCGGCGATGTCGTCGAGGGCCAGTCGATGCTGGTGCCAACCGCGCGCCAGGTCGACGACTTCATCCGCTCGATTCCTGAAGGGGTCGAAATGGATGTTCGTGCGTTGCGTACCGCTCTGGCGATCGAGCACGGCGCCGAAGTGACATGCCCGGTGACGATCGGCTATCATCTGCGCACCGTTGCCGAAGCCGCTCATGAGGATCTCGAGCACGGGATGGCGCCGGGCGACGTCGCGCCCTTCTGGCGTGTGCTGGATGCTGGGACGCCGACCACGGGCAGATTGTCCTTCGGAGCGAAATTCGTTGCCGCGCAGCGCAAGCGCGAAGGGCTGAAGCCATAAACCCCGGGGGAGAAATCGATGCGCCGCGCCGACAGGCTTTTCCAGATCGTGCAGCATTTGCGGGGTGGCCGGCTGGTCACCGCGCAGAAGCTCGGCACGTGGCTCGAGGTTTCCGAGCGTACCATTTACCGCGACATAGCCGACCTGCAGTCGACCGGCGTGCCGATCGACGGCGAAGCGGGCGTCGGCTACATGATGAGGGAGGGTTTCGACCTTCCGCCGCTGATGTTCACGCGTGACGAGATCGTGGCGCTGGTGGCCGGCGCCCGCATGGTGCGCGCTTTTGGCGGCGCGGCAATGGCGAGGGCCGCCGACGAGGCGCTGGTCAAGATCGGCGCGGTGCTGCCCGATGCCGAGAAGGACCGCATCGCCCGTACCGAGATCCACACGCCGATGTGGGTGGTGAGCGACGCCGCGCGCGAGGCCATCGACTTGATCGAGCGCGCCGTCGAGAAACGCCAGGTGCTGACCATCGACTATTCCGACGAGGCCGGCCGCGGCACCGCGCGCGACATCAGACCGCTCGGCCTGTGGTTCTGGGGCAAGGTCTGGACCCTGGTCGCATGGTGCGAGATGCGCGACGATTTCCGCGCTTTCCGCATCGACCGCATCGCCTCGGTCGTCATCGCCGGCCGTATCTTCAAGCCGGAGCGCGGCAAGCAGCTCGCCGATTTCTACCGCGCCGTCGAGCGCTCAGAGGATTACGGCATGGCGCCCGACCGCGCCGCGCGGACGTGACTTCCTCCCAAGCCATTGTCCAACAGAAAAGCCCGCTCGAAGCGGGCTTTTTTGTTGGGTTCGTGCATGCCGCCGCTCAAAAAGCGTGCAGCAACCGCGGCGCGACGACTACTCGTCGTCCGCATCCTCGTTCTTCGACTTGAGCGCCGAGAGCTTGGCGAAGACGGCGTTGGCGTCCAGCTCCTGGTCTTCGTCCTTCGGCTTCTCGGGCGCGGGCACCAGCCGTTCGGTGAGCGCCGCGGGCAGCAGCGTGTCGCCGACGGGCTGCGCCGGCTCGCGGCCGCGCGAGGCGCGGTTGACTTCGAGGTCGAGGTCGATCTGCGAGGTAAGGCCGAGCGTCACCGGATCCATCGGCTGCAGGTTGGCCGAATTCCAGTGCTTGCGCTCGCGGATCTGCTCGATCGTCGACTTGGTGGTGCCGACAAGACGCGAGATCTGCGCGTCCTTGAGTTCCGGGTGGTTGCGCACCAGCCACAGGATGGCGTTCGGCCGGTCCTGGCGCTTCGACAGCGGCGTGTAGCGCGGGCCCTTGCGTTTCGATTCAGGCACCCGCACCTTAGGCTCCGACAGCTTCAGCCGGTAGTTGACGTCCTTCTCGCCGCGCGCGATCTCGTCGCGCGTCAGCTGGCCGGTGATGATCGGGTCCATGCCCTTGATGCCTTGCGCCGACTCGCCGTCGGCGATCGCCTTGACCTCGAGCGGATGCAATCCGCAGAACTGCGCGATCTGCTCGAAGGAGAGCGCGGTGTTGTCGACCAGCCAGACGGCGGTCGCCTTGGGCATCAGCAGCGAATTGGCCATATCAAAAATCCTTCTCGTTCGCCCGCGTTCCCGCGCGGGCGGTGGTTTTAGAGCCACCAAAATGGGAAATTCGCGGCCTGTATAAACGCTCCCTCCAATTTTCGCAATGTTTTTGGGAAGGGCCCGATTCACAGCCCTGGAAAGACAAAACCCGCTGGACGAGGTCCAGCGGGCTTGGAACCGGAAACAAAGCAAGCGTCTCGACGGCTCTGGCTTGCATGTCGCAGCCCGGCCTTGCGGTCGGGCTGCGTCTGATTACACCGCCTGACGGGCGATACGCTCGATGTCGGCACGGTTGATGCCGAGGTCGCTCAGCTGACGGGCATTGAGCTTGTTCAATTCACGCACGGTCTCGTTGTACATGCGCCACTTACGGAAAGCACTGATCGGGTTCATTTTGGTTTCTCCAGTCGTTTGGTCAAATCGTTTGATGACGCGTAAATAGGCACTCCTGCCCACAAATTGAACGGACGCTTTTGCATGGCCGCAATGCGTTTTGTGCATTGCAGCATTAAGGCTTCGTTCAGCTTGTCGCTAAGGGAGGGCGCGGAACCAGGATGGGCCGATATTCAGGTCAGGCCGAGCCGAGAACAATGGCTTCCGAGAACCGGAGCGGAGCGTACTTTAGTACGTGAGCACCGGAAGCACAGGAAGCTTGTTCGCAGGCCGGCCTCGCCTGAATATCGGCCCATCCTAGCCGACGTCGAGGACGATCTTGCCTATATGCTCGCCCTCTTCCATCCGTTCATGCGCCCGCCAGGCTTCGGTCAGCGGAAAGATCATGTCCATCACGGGGGCAACCTTGCGCGTGCCGAGCAGCGGCCACACCTGGGCCTCCAGCGCGGCGGCAAGCGCCGCCTTGAATTCGACGGTGCGCGGGCGAAGTGTCGAGCCGGTGTGGGTCAGGCGCTTGACCATAAGCGTTGCGAAATTGGTGCTTGCGACGGCGCCGGCCTGCACCGCGATCTGGACGATGCGCCCCTCGACGGCCGCCGCCTCGTAGTTACGCGCGACATAGTCGCCGCCGACCATGTCGAGGATGACGTCGGCGCCCTTCCTGTCGGTCGCGTCCTTCACCGCGGCGACGAAATCCTCCTCGCGGTAGTTGATGGCCCGGGCGGCGCCGAGCTTGAGGCAGGCGTCGCATTTCTCCTTGCTGCCGGCGGTGGTGATCACAGTGGCGCCGAATGCCGAGGCGAGCTGGATGGCGGTGGTGCCGATGCCGGACGAGCCGCCATGGACGAGCAGCGTCTCGCCCTTCTTCAGGCCGCCGCGCTCGAACACATTGTGCCAGACGGTGAAATAGTTCTCCGGCACGGCGGCGGCTTCCGAATAGGTGAAGCCGGCCGGGATCGGCAGCACGCTGCCGGCATGGACCTTGACATATTCGGCATAGCCGCCGCCCGGCGTCAGCGCGCAGACCCGGTCGCCGATGCGCCAGCGCGATATCTCGTCGCCGAGTGCCGCGATTTCGCCGGCCACCTCGAGGCCGGGCAGGTCCGAGGCGCCGGGCGGCGGTGGATAGGCGCCCTTGCGCTGTTGCACGTCCGGCCGGTTGACCCCGGCCGCGTGCACACGGATCAGCACTTCGCCGGGGCCGGGCACCGGCACGTCGCGCGTTTCCGGCTTGAGCACCTTTGGCCCGCCCGGTTGCGAGATCGCGATGGCCGTCATATTTGCCGGAATCTTCTGCCCGTTTGCCATGGCTTGCCGTCTCCTTATGTCGATCTGTCGTCGGCCGTTTGCATCGGACCCCTGCTTGGAACGTTTTGACGTCCGAAAGAGACGCCGAACCGCTCCAACTCTTTGTTCTTACGCAATTCCGGACGGAAAACCGCTACGCACTTTTCCTGGAATTGCTCTATGTATGCTGATTGTCAAATCAGGCAAATGGCCAAGTAAGGGAGGAGCGACGGATGGCGATCTTCGACGACGAACCCAGGAAGAAGCCGCGCCCGCACGAGATTGGCCAGGACCTGTCGCTGCTGTCCGTGGACGAATTGTCCGAGCGCATCGCATTGCTGCGCGACGAGATCGCCAGGCTGGAAGCCGAGCGCACCGCCAAGGGCGCCACCAAATCCGCCGCCGAGTCGCTGTTCCGCCGCGGATAAATTGTTCGGCGTGCTCGCTCGCCGCCGAAAAGCCCGAATACATCTGTCTTCAGACCCTGCGTCTCGAACCCGGATCAAGCGATGTTTGCAACCTACAGACCGATCCTCTCGCTGCTGCGCGGCACGGCGTTCCTGCTCGCCGCGTCCGGCCTGCACGGCCTGCTCTTGCCGCTGCGCGGCCAGGTGGAGGGTTTTTCGACCGCATCGCTCGGCCTGATGGGCACGGCCTGGGCGGGCGGCTTCGTCGCCGGCTGCTTCTTCGCGCCGCGTCTCGTGCGCCGCGCCGGCCATGTCAGGGCTTTCGGCGCCTTCGCCGCGTCGGGCGCGATCATCGCGCTGCTCACCGGCCTCATCATCGACGAATATGTCTGGATCCTTTTGCGTGCCTTCACCGGCTTCACCATGGCCGGCGCCTTCATGGTGATCGAGAGCTGGCTGAACGAGAAGGCCACCAACGAGAACCGCGGCACCGTCTTCGGCCTCTATATGATGGTCACCTATGCTTCGATCATGGGCGGCCAGATGATCGTCGCCGGCGGCGATGTGCGGTCGGCCTCGCTGTTCATGATCACCGGCATCCTGTTTTGCCTGTCGCTCATTCCGACGGCCGTGTCGACGCAGTCGCATCCCAAGCCCCTGCAGGACGTCAAGCTCGACGTCAAAGGCCTCTACGCCAACTCGCCGGTGTCGGCGGTGGCCTGCCTCCTGATCGGCATCGCCAACGGCGCCTGGGGCACGCTGGGCGCCGTCTATGGCGCGCGTGTCGGCATATCGACCGCCGAGATCGCGCTGATGATGAGCCTGGTGGTCATTTCCGGCGCCGCCATGCAGCTACCGGCCGGGCGCCTGTCGGATACGACCGATCGCCGCTTCGTGCTGGCCGGCGCGGCCTTCGGCGCGGCCTTGGTCGCGGTGCTGATTTTCCTGATCGCGCCGCGTTCGGGCGTCTTCATCATCGTGATGACCGCAGCCTATGGCGCTTTCGCCTATACGCTCTATTCGATCGCTGTCGCGCATGCCAACGACCACGCCCGCTCCGAGGACTTCGTCAAGGTTTCCGGCGGCCTGCTCCTGCTCTACGGCTTCGGCACGATGATCGGCCCGCTTTTGGCCGCGGCCTTGATGGGCTCGGTGCGTCCGGAGGGACTTTTCCTGGCAACCGCGCTCGCGCATCTCAGCCTTGCCGGCTACACGCTGCTGCGCATCCGCGCCCGCGCGCCGGTGCCGATCGAAAACCGCGATGCCTTCAAGACGCAGCCCGCGGACCGCGCGGTCACGCCCGAGGCCACGCGGCTCGATCCGCGCAGAAAGGTTGAAACCAATAGTTGAGATTCGCAAGACTTTGCCTCACAAATAAAGGCATGATGTTTTCTGACGCCTTCGTGGCGATAGCCGATCCCAACCGGCGCTATCTTTTGGAAGAACTCCGGCGCGGCCCGAAGACGGTGAACGAATTGGCGGCCGGGTTGCCCGTCTCACGCCCTGCGGTCTCCCAACATCTGAAGGTCCTGCTCGACGCCGGCCTGGTCAACGCCAAGGCCGAAGGCACGAGGCGCGTCTATGCCGTCAGCAGCGCCGGCTTCCTCAGGCTCAACATCTGGCTCGACCAATTCTGGGAAACGGCGCCGGGGGAATAGTCCTGACCATCAATGCATGTCGCTCGGAAGTGTGCAGCGGTTCTGAGGCAACGGCATGCATCAGACAAAGATCCAAAGCGCAATGCGCTTTGGCTGGAGGCCTCAAGCCGCCACCTGCAGGGCAGCGCCGAGCGTATCGAGCAGTTCGCCGGTGCCATGCTCGCGGGTGGCCGGCGTATCGATGCCGTCGAAGAAGGCGCCCTGCTCCGTCAGGATAAGCCGCGTACCCTTGCCTTCGGGGATAAGCTCGATCGTCGCGAGCGAAACCGAGACCCGGGTTTCGCCGAACAAGAGCTCATAGCTGTAGACGATGCGCCGGTTGGGCACGATATCCTGATAGACCGCGTTGTAGAAATGCATCTGCCCATCGCTTGGACAGCCGGCATTCACCTCCTTGCCGCCGACGCGAAAATCCATCTCATGCCGGCTGGGCATGGGGTTGTCGGGATCGACGAACCAGCGTTTCTTGGCGGCCGGATCGCTCAGCGCGAAATAGACCTTCTCGGGCGCCGCCGGGTAGACGCGTTCGATGACGAAGGTGGAATGGACGACGGATCGTTCGCTCATGACGGGACCCTTCAGGTTTCATCCTTGGTTTCAGCGAGGAAATCGCCGAGGCGGTCGAGCCGGCGCTCCCAGGTGAGCCGCCGCTCGTTGATCCAGCGCTCGGCGGCCCGAAGCGCCTGCGGTTCGATCCGGCAGGTGCGGACCCGGCCAAGCTTTTCGGTTCTCACCAGGCCGCTCGCCTCGAGCACGTTGAGATGCTGGACGACGGCCGACAATGACATCGCCAGCGGTTCCGCCAGCTGGCTGACCGACGCCGGCCCGCGCGACAGCCGATCCACCATCTGCCGCCGCGCCGGATCGGCGAGCGCCTGGAACATCAGATCGAGCTGGACGGTATCGTGCAGCATCGCGCTCTAGAGCATGATGCCGAAAAGTGTGAAGCGGTTTTCGGACGACATCATGCTCTATCTCTTTGATTTAGAGACGGATTCAGATTTCAGGTCGATTCGACCTGAAATCATCCGGCTCTAGCCGTTGTTGTAGGGGAAGAACTTGAAATAGGGCTGCGCTTCCTCGATGACGCGGGCGAAGGACGGACGCGCGAGCAGCCGGTCGTGGTAGCGCTTCACCGCCGGAAACTTGTCGCCGAACGGCTCGACCTTGTTGGCATAGAACAGCGCCGGCGACGCGGCGCAGTCGGCCATCGTGAAGGTCACGCCCACCGCCCAGGTCTTGCCCTGCATGTCCTCTTCGACGATGGCGTAGGAATTGCGCAGCTGCGCCCGGCACTCCTCGACGCCGAACGGATCGGTCTTGTCCTTTGGCCGCAGCCTGTCGCCGACGATCTTCTGCATCGGATGCTGCACGTAGAAATCGTAGAAGCGGTCGGCCTGGCGGACCTGCAGGGCGAGATCGATTGTGGCGGGAACGAGCTCGACCGGCCCCGGATAATGCGCGGCGAGATATTCGATGACGATGGTCGATTCCAGCACCGTGCGGCCCCGCGCATCGTCACGCAGCGCCGGCATCTTGCCGGTCGGCGACACCTTGAGGAAGGCGGCGCGGGAGGCCTCGTCGCCGATGTCGACAATCACCGGTTCGAAAGGCGTGCCGTTCTCGTAGAACGCGATCAGCGGCTTCCAGCAGAACGAGGCCAGCGGGTGGAAATGCAGCGTCAGGGACATTCCGGCTCTCTTTTCGCGTTCGGCCATTGGACAATACTGAAGTGATTACTTCACTATTGTCCCGGGCGGCTTGAGTCAAGGCGGCTTCTTGTCAGCGCTGCCCGTGAGCGGCGATGGCTTCGACGATTTGAGGCCAGTCGTTGCGGTGCAATTCATGGCCGCCGCCTTCGACCTTGACCAGTCTTGCGCCGGGAACGGCCTTGGCCAGCGCTTCGCCATGCTCGATCGGGAAGAGCGGGTCGGCGCTGCCGTGGATGACGAGCAGCGGCGCGCGAAGATCCCGCACCGTCCGCTGCGGGCCGCCGCCCTTGAGCAGGAAATGGTTGGTCGCGCTGGCGAGACCGCCGGAGCGGTCGTAGTCCGCCTCGATCATTGCGCGCGTCCGTTCCTCGTCGAACGGATGGCGCGTGCTGGCAATCGCGCGGGCGTCCTTGACCATGAAGTCGAGCACCTGGTCCCTGTTCGACCAGTCGATATCGGCGCCTTGGGCCGAATGTTCCTTATAGGCTTCGGTCGTCCCGGGCAGGCCGGATGTGTCGACGCCGAGCGGCGAAGAAGAGATCACAGTGAGCGCGCCGACGCGTTCGGGATATTTCAGCGCGACGCTCTGCGCGAGCATGCCGCCCATCGACATGCCGGCGACATGCGCCCTGGCGATGCCATGGTCGTCGAGCACGCGCATGGCATCGTCCACCATGTCCTCGAACGTATAAGGCGGCGCGCCCGGCGGATATTTGGTCGACAGGCCGGTATCGCGGTTGTCGTAGCGGATGACGAAGCGGCCGCGCCCGGCAAGTTGCCGGCAGAAGGCTTCGGGCCACCACGACATCGAGGCCATGGCGCCCATGATCAAAAGGATCGTCGGATCCTTCGAACTGCCGAAGGTCTCCGAAACGATGTCGGGGCGCTGCGCTGCGGTGGTCATCTGCTCCTCCAATCCGATTGCATTTTGCAATCAGTTGCACGATAATGAAACCGATATCATAATGCAACTGGTTTTTCTGGAGACTGCCATGAGCATCGACCGTCGGTCCGGCTGCCCGATCAATCTGTCGCTCGAAGTGTTCGGCGACCGGTGGAGCCTGATCATCCTGCGCGACATGATCTTCGGCGGAAAACGCCATTTCCGCGAGTTGCTCAACGGCTCGATCGAAGGCATCGCCTCCAACATCCTGGCCGACCGGCTGAAGCGGCTTATGCAGCTCGGGCTTCTGACCAAGGCCGACGACCCCAGTCACAAGCAGAAGGCGATCTACAGCCTGACCGAGATGGCGATCACGCTGGTGCCGATCATGGCGCAGCTCGGCGCCTGGGGACGCGTCTGGCTGCCGGTTACGGAAGAATTGTCGATCCGCGCCGAGCTGCTCGAAAAAGGCGGCCCGCCGCTATGGGAGCGATTCATGGACGAACTGCGCCACGAGCATCTGGGCATGCCTTCGAAGGCGCCGCCGGGCACGCCCACCGTGCGCCAGCAGCTGCGCGCTGCCTACGAGGCAGTCGTCGCGCGGAAGGCTGAGGCTGCGGCAGGTTGAGACGCGGCGAAGAGGTTCGTCATTCCAGGGTGAAGCAGGAGCGAAGCGACGCGGCGCAGACCATAGAATGACGATCCGATCAACGTGTTCCGCCAATCACGAAGTCATGCTTCCGCGCTGTATCCCTAGTTCAAATTGATATCCCGGCTCGCCGACCGCATCGACACCGAGAAGCCGGCCAGCACGTCGAACAGGGCGATGATCATCAGCGTGAAGAAGACGGAGTGCGCCGCGCCCTTCACCAGCAGGAATTCGACCAGGAAGGCGATGAAGACCAGCGTCGATAAAAGATGGTCCAGGATCGAGGCATTGGTCGTGCGCACCGATTTCGAGATCTCGATGAACAGGAAGATCAGCCCGATCAGCACCATCAGGTCGCCGAGCGTGATCGAGAACACGCCGCCCGACATCATGCGGAAGGAGAACATCTCGGTCATCCACGGATCGTCGCCACCGCCGAACAATCCGAGCAGGCCGAGATTGTAGAGGACGAAGGGCACGATCAGCAGCGGGATGGCACCGAACATCTGGGCGACTCCAATGGGGGCACCCCTTTTGTAAAATCCGCGGCAAGCGCGCCGTCAAGGGTTTTCGCTGGCGGCGGCGAACACGCTCTAAGACCTAATGAAATAACGATGTCAGCCGGTTGTTCGGCTGACATCGCGCCATCATCTCACGCGCGAACGACCCTTAGCGCTTGAAATAGACAGGGGATGGCTCAGAGCCGCGCAGGCGCGAAGTCAGGTCGTGCCGATTTCGGGTCGGCCGCCGCGCCCATGAGGTCGCCAAAACAAAAAGACCGGCCAAAGGCCGGTCTTTTGAAACGTCATGAACCTTGGAAGCTTCTCAGCTTTCCTTCGGCTCCAGAACCTGGCGGCCGCGATACATGCCGGTCTTCAGGTCGATATGGTGCGGGCGGCGCATTTCGCCGGAATTCTTGTCCTCGACATAGGTCGGGGCCTTGAGCGCGTCGGCCGAGCGGCGCATGCCGCGCTTCGACGGAGAGGTTTTTCTTTTTGGAACGGCCATGGATATGCTCCACTACATGGTCAAAATGCCCCGGCAACCCTCGCGAAAGGGCCGCATCGAGGCCATAATCTGAGAAAGTCGGGTGCCTATACACGCCTTGCGCCGTTTTGGCCAGCGCTGGCCGCGAATTTTTTTGAGCCGGCGGCGCTTCGCTTGGATCGGGACGCCGTTTCGTTGAAACGCCGTCATGATCCAAGTCTTCGTTGGGAGCGTGATCTTTTCCGAAAACCGATTCCCACTTTTCGGGATCACGCTCTAATCCAGGCAGCCCACATACGCACCCGACCTGCTCGCGCGCCGCTCGATCAGCGAGGCCAGCCGCCGCAGGCCCGGCCCCGGCTTGGCGGGATTGCGCGCGATCGGGTTGGGCAGGCTGACGGCAAGCAGCGCCGCCTGCCTTCGCGACAACTGCTTGGCCGAGACGCCGAAATGGTGTTGGGCGGCTGCCTCGATGCCGTAGATGCCCGGCCCCCATTCGGCGATGTTGAGATAGATTTCCATGATCCGCCGCTTCGACATCACCGCATCGAAATAGACGGCCAGCGGCAGCTCGACGACCTTGCGCACGCTGCCCAATGGCCGCGACCACAGGAAAAGGTTCTTCACCGTCTGCATGGTGATGGTGGAGGCTCCGCGCGTCGCCTCGCCAGCCAGCGCGTCGTCGACCACGCCGCGCAATTCGCCGAGATCGACGCCGCGGTGGAAGCAGAACTGCCCGTCCTCCGACATGATCACCGAATGCGCCAGCACCGGCGCCACGTCGTCGATCGACACCCAGCGCCGGTCGTAGCCGGAAAAAGTCACGAGATCCTTCAGCATCAGCGTCGAGACCGGATGCACGAAGGGCGGCAGGTAAAGGAAGGTGAGCACGACCGGGATGGCCGCCAAAACGATGGCGACGACCAGGCAACGCCGGCCAAGCCGCTTGAGACCGGCGCGGTTCAGGCGCCGACGTCGCGCCATGTCCAGCCCTTCGCTTTCATATTCGACGATCGGTTCCGTCAAGCCGCCCCACCCGTGCCTCGCCTCCTCCGGCATAAAGGCGCGAGCCTGCTTGCGCAATGTCTGAGTGTCGGCTACCGCTCCCGGCCATGAGCAAAGACGCCCAGATCGCCTTCGAATCCGCGCTTTTCATGCGTGCCGCCGCAGTCGAGACCGAACTGCGGCGGATCCTCGACGCGCGTCCGCTCACCAGTGAGATCGCGCGGCCTGAGCGCCTGATGGCGGCGATGCGCCACGGCGTGCTCAACGGCGGCAAGCGGCTGCGGCCTTTTCTGGTCCTGGAAAGCGCCGCGCTGTTTTCGACCGAGAACGAGGCCGCACTCCGTGTCGCGGCGGCGCTGGAATGCGTGCATTGCTATTCGCTGATCCATGATGACCTGCCGGCCATGGACGACGACGACCTGCGGCGCGGCCAGCCGACGGTGCACAAGGCCTTCGACGAGGCGACCGCGATCCTCGCCGGCGACGCGCTGCTGACTTTGGCCTTCGATATCATCGCCGACGAAGCGACCGCGCTGTCGGCCGAGCGTCGCGGCACCCTCGTTCTCGCACTTGCCCGCGCGGCCGGCGCCGGCGGCATGGTCGGCGGCCAAATGCTGGACCTCGAAGCCGAGCGCGAACGGCCGGACGAGGCGGGCATCATCACGCTGCAGGCGATGAAGACCGGCGCGCTGATCCGCTTCGCCTGCGAGGCCGGCGCGATCGTCGCCGGCGCGCCTCCAGCCGACCGCGAGAGGCTGGCCGAGTTCGGCTCGGCGATCGGCCTTGCCTTCCAGCTCGCCGACGACCTGCTCGACCTGACCGCCGACGCAAAGCAGATGGGCAAGGCGACGAATAAGGACGCCGCCGCCGGCAAGGCGACGCTTGCCGCGCTGCACGGAGCCGACTGGGCGCGCGGCCAGCTCCACGGCCTTATCGACCAAGCGCATGCGTTGCTCGAGCCCTATGGCGAGCAGGCGGAATTGCTGAAAGCCGCCGCGACATTCGTCGCGACGCGGAGCAGCTGAGCGGCCGGTTTGCTGGCTCAGGATCGCGCATCGAACGGCTCCGGCAGGTTTCAACGTCAGCCGTGCGGCCGTCGAAGCCGCCGCCTCTAACTTCCCGATAGACACTCTTTTGCCCGGACCAGCTGGGCCGGCGATGCCTTAAATGTGATCCGGCGGATCCCTACCTGCCGGGCTCCGGTCCCCTACCCTTTTGGCAAAGACGTTCCGCCGTTGCGTGGACTTCATTCCGATCAGGGAGGGTGCGGTGCTCACTCTTACAATCAACGGACAATCGCGCGACGTCGATGTGCCGGAAGACATGCCGCTTCTATGGGTGCTGCGCGACCATCTCAATCTGGTCGGCACCAAATATGGCTGCGGTGTCGCGCAGTGCGGCGTCTGCACGGTGCATGTCGGCGGCAAGCCGGTGCGGTCGTGCCAGCTCTCCGTCGGTGACGTCGGCACCCGCGCCGTCGTCACCATCGAGGGGATCGGCAGTACGCCCAACGGCGCCAAGGTTCAGCAGGCCTGGATGGAAGCCGCGGTGCCGCAATGCGGCTATTGCCAGGCCGGCCAGATCATGTCGGCGACGGCGCTGCTCGATGCAAACCCGCAACCCGACGACGCCGACATCGATGCGGCGATGGCCGGCAATCTGTGCCGCTGCGGGACCTATATCCGCATCCGCAGCGCCATCAAGAACGCCGCCGCCAAATCGGCCTGACCCATGAAGCGAGCCGTCGGCATCCTCATCGCGATCATTGTCGTCGCCGGGCTTGGCTTCGCCGGCTGGCTTGTCCTTGGCCGCAACCCGCTTGCGTTTGCCGGCGGCTCGACCGTGGCCCTGGCGGATTATCATGACGCCACCGTCACCGGCGTTCCGGCCGAGCTTGCCAGCGCCGATCTGGTAAAGCGCGGCGCGTATCTCACCCATGCCGCCGACTGCCAGGCCTGTCACACCGCGCCGGGCGGCGCGCCCTTCGCCGGCGGCTTCGCTTTCAACATGCCGTTCGGCACCATCTATTCCACCAACATCACGCCGGACAAGCAAACCGGCATCGGCAATTACAGCGACTCCCAGTTTTTGGCGGCGGTGCATCGGGGCGTTCGCGCCGACGGCGAAAAACTTTACCCTGCCATGCCCTATGCCTCCTACGCCTTGATGACGGATGCCGACGCTCTCGCCATCAAGGCGTATCTGTTCACGCTGGCGCCGGTGAACGCGCCGGCGAAGCCGAACCAGCTGTCGTGGCCCTTCAACCAGCGTGGCCTGATCGCGCTCTGGAACGTGGCGTTCAATCCCGACCGGCGCTTCCGCCCCAACACCGGCCAGAGCCCGCAATGGAACCGGGGCGCCTATCTCGCCGAGGCGATGGGCCATTGCGGCGAATGCCACACGCCGCGCAACCTCGCCTACGGGCTCGACAATCACGGCAAGTTCTCGGGCGCGCTGACCGCCGGCTGGCGCGCTTACAACATCACCGGCGACAAGAATTCCGGCATCGGCGACTGGAGCGACGACGACCTCTATGCCTATCTCTCCACCGGCCATGCCAATGGCCATGGCGGCGCCGCAGGCCCGATGGGCGAGGCCGCCGACGACAGCCTGAGCTATCTGGTGCCGGACGATACGCATGCGTTAGTCGCCTATCTGCGCAGCATTCCGGCCCATGCCAGCGACCTGCCCCGCACCGTCACCACGGCAGCACCGGCCTCCTATAAGGAAGGCGTGGTGGCCGACGCCAATGCGCGCGGCGAAAAGATCTTCGCCGGCGCCTGCGCCTCATGCCACGACTGGACCGGCGTCAGCCCGGTGACCGGCTTTGCCACGCTGACCGGCGTGCGCGCGGTGAACGATCCCAGCGCCACCAATGTCGCGCAGACCGTGATCAACGGCGTCAGCCGCAAGACCGCCGACGGCAGGATCTTCATGCCGGCCTTCGGCGAGGGCTATTCCGACGACGACATCGCTGCCGTCGCCAATTACGTCACCGCCCGCTTCGGCGCCAAGGGCGCGCATCTGACGGCCAAGGACGTGGCCGTGCTCAAAGAGCAGGCGGCGCAGCAATCGAAAGAGGCTCCCAATGGCTGAAACGCATTTCGCCCAGTCCGACGCCTATCTCTCTGCCCTGCTCGACGAGATCCATTCGGTCAGCGCCGCCAAGGCGGCAATGACGATGGGGCGGCGCACCTTCTTCAAGCTGACCGGGGCAAGTGTCGCGGGACTGGTGCTGGGCTTCCATATCGGCGACGTGGCATTCGCGGCCGGAGCGGTCGACGGCGACGCAGCGGCCGCCAAGGACCAGGCGATGAATGCTTTCATCCGCATCGCGCCGGACAACACGGTCACCATCTATTCGAAATGCCCGGAAATCGGCCAGGGCATCAAGACGTCGTTCGGCGTGATCATCGCCGACGAACTCGACGCCGATTGGAACCATGTCGTCATGGAGCAGGCGGACATCAATCCCAAGGTTTATGGCAGCCAGGGCGCGGGCGGTTCGACCTCGATCCCGCGCGCCTGGAACCAGTTGCGCCAGGCCGGTGCGGGTGCCAAGGCGATGCTGGTTGCCGCCGCGGCTCAGGCATGGAGCGTGGACGCCTCGCAGATCACGGCGCAGGCCTCGATGCTGACGCACGCCGCCAGCGGCCGGTCCGCAACCTATGGCTCGTTGGCGGCAGCGGCGGCGAAAATGCCGGTGCCCGATCCGAAGGGCCTGAAGCTGAAGACCCGCGCCGAGTACCGGCTGATAGGCAAGCGCTTTCGCGGCGTCGATGACCCCAAGGTGGTCACCGGCAAGCCGCTGTTCGGCATCGATGTCCAGCGTCCCGGCATGGTCTATGCCACCTATGCCAAATGCCCGGCGGCAGGCGGCAAGGTGAGATCCTTCAACGTCGACGAGGTCAAGCGTCAACCCGGCGTGCTCGACGCCTTCGCGGTCGAGGGCACGGGCCTGGCGGTCGAGGTGATGCCGGGCGTCGCCATCGTCGCCAGGGACACCTGGAGCGCCTTCCAGGCCAAGGACAAGCTCGAGGTCGACTGGGACCTCAGCGGAGCGTCGAACGACTCCTCCTCGCGCTTCTCGGCCGATGCGCAAAGGCTCGCGAACAATTTCCCGCAGAAGACCGACGACAATGTCGGCGACGTGGACAAGTCCTTCGCCAATGCCGCCAAGACCGTCGAGGCCTATTACGAATATCCCTTCGCCGCCCATGTGCCGCTGGAGCCGATGAACACCACGGCGCACTGGCATGACGGCATCATGGAACTGTGGATGCCGACCCAGCAGCCGGATCGTGGCCTGCCGCTGATCGGCAAGGTTGCCGGCATTCCGCCTGAAAAGGTCGTCATGCACCAGACCCGCGTCGGCGGCGGTTTCGGGCGGCGGCTGGTCAACGACTATGCCTGCGAGGCGGCGGCGATCGCGCTGAAGGTCAACGCGCCGGTCAAGCTGCAATGGACCCGCGAGGACGATTTCGCCCACGACTTCTACCGGCCCGCCGGCTACCACCAGTTCAAGGGCGCGATCGACAACGGCGGCAGGCTCGACGCCTGGCGCGAGCACTTCATCACCTTCACCGCCGACGGCAAGAAAGAGGCCTCGGGCGCCAGCCTGACCGACAATCTCAGATATTCCATCAAGGCGCCCAACCTGCGCCGCGCAAAGACGATGTTTCCCCTAAAAATCCCGACCGGCGCCTGGCGCGCGCCGGGCGACAATGCGCAGGTCTTCGCCGCGCAGAGCTTCATGCACGAATTGTCGCTTGCCTCGGGGCGCGACCATGTCGAGTTCCTGCTCGACGCGGTCAACCGCGACGTGCCCGAACTGGCGCCCAAGGACCAGAGCGTCAATTTCAGCCCCAGGCGGGCGACCGACGTCATCAGGATGTGCGCGCAGAAAGCTGGCTGGGGAAAGACGTTCGCCAAGCGCAGCGGGCTCGGACTTGCCTGGTGCTATTCGCATGCCGGCCATGTCGCGCAGGCCGTCGAGCTTAGCGTCGATACCGACAAGCGTATCAGGATAAACCGTATCGTGGTTGTGCTCGATGTCGGCCCGATCATCGACATGGCGGGCTCCGAAGCCCAGGCGCAAGGCGCGTCCACCGACGCTCTCTCGACCGCGATGGGGCTCAAGATCAACATCGAGAATGGCCGTATCCGGGAGCAGAACTACAACGCCTATCCGATCCTGCGCATGCCGTTCGCACCGATGACGATCGATGCCTATTTTATCCAGTCGGACAATCCGCCAACCGGCATGGGCGAGCCCGCTTTCCCGGCGCTGGCGCCGGCGCTCGGCAACGCGATCTTCGCCGCCACCGGCGAGCGTGTGCGCCGGCTGCCGCTGCGCGACCTGGGCTATTCGCTGGCGGCCTGAAGGATTGCCTTGTCTTCCCATCCCATCCGCATGAGGAGTTGCATCGACAGGACAGTCGCGCCGTCGGCTGCCGGCCCCGGCCGATGATCCTCACAGCCTTGCCTCGGCGAAAATGCGCGATGCCCATTCCAGGAAGACGCGCAGCCGCGGCGCGAGCTGCCGGTTCTGCGGGTAGAGCGCCGACAGCGGCGTCGGCGTCGGCGGAAAATCCCCCAGAACCTCGACCAGCGTGCCGTCCGCGATATCTTTTTCCAGCCGATAGCGTGGCGCCTGCAGAAGCCCGAAACCCAGCCGCGCCAGATCGGCCGCGGTGTCGGAATTGTTGACCCGAACCCGGCCCGGCAGCGTGACCTGACGCACGTTTGCGCCGATCGTGAATTCCAGCGGCAGCACCTCGCCTGTGCGTGAGGAGACGAAACCGACGGCCTGATGGCCCTCCAGCGCTTCCGGTGCTGCCGGCACGCCGTGCCGCTTCAGATAGCTCGGGCTGGCGCAGGTGATTTCGCCGATCATCGCCAGCCGCCGCATGATCATGCCGCTGTCCTGCAGCTCGCCGGCGCGAATGACGCAATCGACGCCTTCGCGCACCAGGTCGACCAGCCGGTCGCCCTGGCCGATTTGCAGATCGATTTCGGGATAGCGGTCGAGGAACGCGGGCAATTGTGGCAGCAGGAACCTCTGCGTGAGCAGCGGATGCGCATCGATGCGCAGCAGGCCGCGCGGTTCGGCGCTGCGGAAGCCGGCCTCGGCGTCCTCCACCTCGCCCAGGATCGACAGGCAGCGCTCGTAATAGGCCTGGCCATCGAGTGTCGTGGCGACGTGGCGGGTGGTCCGGTCGAGCAGCCTCACGCCCAGGTGATCTTCCAACTGCTTCACCGCTTCGGTTGCGGTCGAGCGCGGCAGGCCGAGATCGGCCGCCGCGGCTGTGAAACTGCGCCGCTCCACCACGCGAACGAAGAGCCGCATCCCGTCGAGTCGATCCATGCCTCGATTGTTCGCCCAATCCGAATACTGCTGTCAATGGAGGGCTGATTATCCGGTTGGCGCGGCAGTCTATATGCGCCCCACAACAACGAACGGAGATCGATCATGCAGAAAACAAGAACAGCGATCGTGACCGGCGCCTCGAGAGGCATCGGCGCGGCAATCGCCAAACGACTCGCCCGGGACGGCATCGCCGTCATCGTCAATTATGCGCGCGGCAAGGATGCCGCCGATGAGGTGGTTTCCGCCATCGAGGCCGCCGGCGGCACTGCCCTGGCCGTCCAGGCCGATATCGGCGACCCGGCCGGCATGGTCGCTTTGTTCGATGCGGCGGAAAAGGCCTTCGGTGGGATCGACATCCTCGTCAACAACGCCGGCATGATGAGGCTCTCGCCGGTCGCGGACACCGACGACGCGGCGTTCGAACGCCAGGTCGCCATCAATCTCGGCGGCCCGTTCCGCGGCATGCGCGAAGCTGCAAGGCGCCTGAAGGATGGCGGACGCATCATCAACTTTTCGTCCAGCGTCGTCGGCTTCTACCAGCCCGCTTACGGCGTCTATGCCGCGACCAAGGCCGGCGTCGAAGCCATGTCGCATATACTGGCCAAGGAACTCGGCCCGCGCCACATCACGGTCAACGCAGTCGCGCCCGGTCCGGTCGACACGGAACTCTTCACCGACGGCAAGAGCGCCGCGCAGATCGAAGCGATAACGAAACTCATCCCGCTCGGCCGCCTCGGCCAGCCCGACGACATCGCCGGCCTCGTCGCCTTCCTCGCCGGTCCCGACAGCCAATGGGTCAACGGTCAGGTTGTCCGCGCCAATGGCGGCGCGATCTGAAGCAATTCCGGCATAAGCGCGCAGCCGTTTGCGTCCGCAATTGCGCCAGGGAGATACACGATCATGCAGCAGACGATACTCATCACCGGCGCATCGAGCGGCTTCGGCGCCATGACGGCCGAGGCGCTCGCCAGGGCGGGTCACCGGGTTTATGCCTCGATGCGCGATCCGCAGGCGCGCGGCGGCACAGCCGTGGCCGAAGTCGAAAGGCTGGCGCGCGAGGAGAAACTGGCGATCCGCGCCATCGCGCTCGACGTGCTGTCGGAGGCCTCGATCGAGGCGGCGGTCGAAACCATCCTGGCGGAAGCCGGCCGCATCGACGTCGTCATCCACAATGCCGGCCATATGGTGTTCGGACCGACTGAAGCCTTCACGCCGGAGCAGTTGGCGGCGCTCTATGACGTCAATGTGCTGGGCACCCACCGCGTCAACCGGGCTGTGCTTCCACACATGCGCGGGCTCGGCCGGGCTCTGATGATCTGGGTCGGGTCGAGCAGCACGCGCGGCGGCACGCCGCCATTCCTGGCGCCCTACTTCGCCGCCAAGGCGGGCATGGACGCGCTGGCGCAGAGCTACGCGCTGGAGCTTGCCCGTTTCGGCATCGAGACGACCATCGTCGTGCCGGGCGCGTTCACCAAAGGCACGGAGCATTTCGCCCATTCCGGCAAGCCGGCCGACACCGGGCGCGCGGACGCCTATTGGTCGGGACCTTATGCTGGCGTCGACGACCAGGCGTTGAAGGGCCTTGCCCGGCTGGAGCCGGTCGATGCCGATCCCTCGAAAGTCGCTGAGGCCATCGTCGATCTCGTCGCGATGCCGCATGGCCGCCGGCCGTTCCGCGTCCATGTCGATCCTTCGGATGACGGGGCGACCATCGTCAACGGGGTCGCCGACCGCGTCCGGGCGCAGCTTCTTGAGCGCATCGGTCTTGCCGATCTTCTCCACCCATCGCTTTAGACCAACCAACCCGAAAGGACCCTAAAAATGCCCTTTGCCAACTTCAAGACGCCCGAAGCCGCCCTGACAAAGGCGCAGAAGGAAGAGCTCATTCACAAGACCACGCAGATGTTCGTCGACTATTTCGGCGAAGGCGTGCGCCCTTATACCGTGGTGCTGATCGAGGAAGTCCGCGACGGCGGCTACGGCCGCGCCGACGAAGTCTTCGTTCTTCCCGACACCTACCGCGCCAAGGATAGGGTCTGATTTGAGCAAGGCGGGCCGCTTGCAGAGCGACCCGCCCGACTTGATCCGTCAACGCAGGCGATCTTGCCCCACCAACGAAATCTTAATGTAAATCAAGCGTAATCCCGACCATTAAAATTGTGCGTATGTGTTGGGGTTGCGCATGCCGGAATATTCTTCCTTCCTCCGGTCGATCCGGATCCGCTACATTTCGGGACTGCTGATCTTCGCGCTGGCCTCGGCCGCCGTCATGTTCGCGCTCAACCGTGTGAATTCGTACCGTCACGAGGTCGATGCCCTCAGCGGCAATTTCGTCATCTTCGCCCGCGACCTGCGCAACGCCACCAATTTCGCCGAGACGACCGGCACCGCCTGGCGCAGCGAGACACGCGACGCGTTGACCGCCGCCGCGCGCGGCCATTCCGAACGCCTGATGGGCGAGATCGAGACGCTGAACGGCCAGTTGGCGACGATCCGGCCACGCTTGTCGAAGGGCACCGCCGACGCGCTCGAATCCGCAGCGGTGAACGGAGACCTGTTCTGGTCGGCGCGCGACATGGTGCGCAACTTCAACCTGATGTCGGTGGCCCAGAAGGTCGACGAATGGAGCTACCGCGAGATCCGCAACCAGAACGATCTCTTCGCCCAGCCGATGCTGGTGCGCGTGCGCACCGCGCTCGACGACGAGCGGCATCTGGCCGACGCTTCCAGCGACCGGCTGCTGTTATGGGCGAGCGGCCTTTTGTTCGCCGTCCTTGCCGTCGCCGCGGCTCTGATCTTCCGGCCGATGGAGAATGCGATCCGCCGCGCTTTCGCCGAGACCGCCGCATCTTTGTTCAAGGCCGAGGCCGCCGATCGCGCCAAGTCCGAATTCCTCGCCAATATGAGCCATGAGATCCGCACGCCGATGAACGGCGTGCTCGGCATGGCCGAGTTGCTTGCCAAGACGGAGCTGACGCCGCGCCAGAAGACCTTCACCGACGTCATCGTCAAATCCGGCAACGCGCTGCTGACCATCATCAACGACATCCTCGATTTCTCGAAGATCAATGCCGGCCAGCTGACGCTCGACCCCGCCCCCTTCCGCCTGGCGGAAGCGGTCGAGGATGTGGCGACGCTGGTGTCGGCGCGCGTCGCCGAAAAGAACCTCGAGCTCATCGTGCGCGTCGACCCGCGCCTGCCGGCCTTCGTCGTCGGCGATGCCGGGCGCTTCCGCCAGATCGTCACCAACCTGCTTGGCAACGCCGTGAAGTTCACCGAGAAGGGCCATGTCCTGGTCGATGTCGGCGGCGATGTCGTCGACGGCGTGGTCCAGCTCAAGGTCCGCGTCGAGGACACCGGCATCGGCATTCCGGCCGAAAAACTGCAAAGCGTGTTCGAGAAATTCGCCCAGGTCGACGGCTCCTCGACCCGCCGCCATGAAGGCACCGGCCTTGGCCTGGCGATCGGCGCGCGGCTTGTCGACCTGATGGGCGGCAAGATCGGCGTCGAAAGCGAGATCGGCCGCGGTTCCGTGTTCTGGTTCGCCGTGCCGCTGCCGGCGCACGACCAGCAGTCGCGCGACGATTTGGTACCCGTCGACGTCACCGGCGCAAGGGTGCTGGTCATCGACGACAATCCGGTCAACCGCGAGATCCTGCTGGAACAGCTCAGAAGCTGGAGCTTCGACTGCGCGGCCGCCGAAAGCGGCGCCGTCGGCCTCGCTTTCCTCGACCGTGCCTGCCAGCTCGGCGCCTCGGTCGACTGCATTATCCTCGATTACCAGATGCCCGGCATGAACGGCGCCGATGTCGCCAGAGCCATCGCCGCCGACACCCGCCTCTCCTCCATCCCGGTCGTGCTGCTGACCTCGGTCGACCAGGTCGATTTCGGCAGGATGGTGATCGATTTCGGCATCGTCGCGCATCTCACCAAGCCGGCTCGTTCGGCGGTGCTGCTGGGCACCGTGATCTCCGCTATCCAGAAGGCGCGCACGCAAGGCGCCAAGGCGCATTTCGTGCGCGAGCCGGCCGCGGCGCAGGCGGCTCCGCCGGCCTTCACCGTCATCCGCGGCCCGGCCGTTCCGGTCCCGGCCGCGCCGGAATCGACGGCAGCGCCGAGCGGCCCGATCGACATCCTGATCGCCGAGGACAATGACGTGAACCAGCTGGTCTTCGGCCAGATCCTCAACGGTTTCGGTCTCAGCTACCGCATCGCCGGCAATGGCCGCACCGCGGTCGAGATGTACCGCTCGCTGCGCCCGCGCTTGGTGCTGATGGACGTCTCCATGCCGGAGATGAACGGCTATGAGGCGACCCGCGCCATCCGTGCGATCGAACAGCAGAACAGCGATCGCACGCCGATCATCGGCGTCACCGCGCATGCGCTCAAGGGCGACCGCGAAAAATGCATCGAGGCCGGCATGGACGACTATCTGCCCAAGCCTGTCTCGCCCGACCGCCTCGGCGCCAAGATCGGCACCTGGCTCAGCGAGACCGTGGCGGCGAAGACGGCTTGAGCGGCACGTGGGTACAGGCAGCCATCGGCTACCGCCGAGTTCCTTCGCGCCCCTCTCTGCCCTGCCGGGCATCTCCCCGCGAGGGGGAGATCGGCAGCTTGATCGCCCCGCTCAGTCCTGAACCGTCGGCGATTGGCAAAGCAGCGATGACGGCTAATCTCCCCCCTTTTGGGCCTGTTGCGTAATTGGCTGGTTGTGATTCTCTGAGACGGGAAGCTCGGAGGGAATCGCAATGGCGGTGAAGCAGACGGGTCAATTGAGCCTTGCGGAGGCATTTCTGGGCGGCAAGCTTGCTGGCGGTTCTTCACCGCTGGACCGGCTATCCGATCTGGTGAAGTGGTATCGCTTCGAGAAGCTGCTCAACCCGTTGCGTGATGGTGGGCCTGGACGCGCAGCCTGGCCGCCGTTGTTGCTCTTCAAGGCGCAGTTGCTGCAATCGCTCTATGGGCTGTCGGATCGCGAGCTGGAAGAGGCGCTGGGAGATCGGCTGTCATTCCGACGTTTTGTCGGGCTCGGCCTTGAGGAGAGCATTCCCGATCACACGGTGCTGTCGCGCTTTCGCAACTTGCTTGTTGGCGAAGGACCGATGGAGAAGCTGTTTGGCGAGCTAGACCGGCAGTTGGAGAAGGCCGGCGTGATCTTGAAGCGTGGCACGATGCTGGATGCGACGCTGATCGATGCGGTCTCGACGCCACCGACGCGCGAGCGGCCGTCGCAGGATGCGGACGCCCGTATCACCGCGCGCAAGGGCAAAGGCGGCATCACCTTTGGCTACAAGGCCCATGTTGGGGTCGACGCGGGCTCTGGTTTGATCCGCACGGTGATCACCACACCGGCCAACGTCAACGACACGGTCGTGGCCGATCGCCTGGTGCGCGGCGATGAGAAGACGGTGTGGGCGGATGCCGCTTATGACACCCACGCCCGCCGGGCCCGGCTCAAGGCCGAGGGCAGGAAGCCGCGCATTGCCCATCGTCCCAACAAGCACCATTCGCTGCCCGAACGGCTCAAGCGCTACAATCGCCTGATCGCACGACGGCGGGCGGCAGTGGAGACGACCTTCGCCACGCTCAAGAACCGCATGAAGCTGACCACAATCCGCTATGTCGGACTGGCCAAGGCTGCAGCTCAGGTGACGCTTGCCGCGATCGCCTTCAACATGCGCCGATGGGCGGCCATCACGGGATAGGTGCGCCTGCAATCCGGCACAAAGGCCGGATCACCGCCCTCAAACGCCAAACCAAACGCCAAATCCCAGGCAACGCCAACCCTAACGCTAAAATCCGACCCGCCGACCGGTTCTCGCTAACTGCGCAACAGTCCCCTTTTGGGGGAGATGTCCGGCAGGACAGAGGGGGGCGCTGTCCCGCCAGCACGTCCAACTTCGTGGTACCAGTCACCGGTTACGCAACACCACGCAGGCGCCGCCGACGCTTTGCAGCTTGTTGCAGATACCGTTGGCCTCGCCGCGCGAGTCGGCGCCGATCCTGACCGCATAGATGCCGCGCCGGCCGATCGGCGTGCGCACCCGGCTCACCACCGGGTCATGGCTGGCGAGCAAAGCGGGGAACCGGCCCCTGACCCTCAGCCACTGGCCAATCGCCGCCGAGCGGCGGAAATTGCCCGCCACCTGCACGCCCCACGGCTTCACGTTGATCGAGGCCATGGCGACGGTCCGCGACATGATCACCGGCAGCCTGCGGCAGGCAACCGCGAAGCTCATCTTCGGGTCGAGCGGCTGGACGGTGCCGGTATAGGATTTGTCCGAGAACTTGTCGACGGGCTCGCCCATGACGTCGAAGACATAGCTTTCCGTCTCCATCGGCAGGAAGCCGCCCGAACTCAGCCAGCGTGACACACGGTTCTCGCCGGCATTGTAAGCCGCCGCCGCGAGCCCGAGATTGCCGTAGCTGACCTTCATCTCGGCGAGATATTTCGCCGAGGCCGGGATGGCCTGCCCGATGTCGAAGGGATCGGCGAGACCGCGCATCTTGGCGGTGCCCGGCATGAATTGCGCTATGCCTTCGGCGCCGACCGGGCTCACCGCATTCGGATCGAAGCGGCTTTCCTTCCAGATCAGCCGGGCGAAGAAATCCTTGGGCAGGCCGTTCTGCTGGGCCTGGGCTTCGATCAGATCGCAGACACGGTTGATCAGCCGTTTGGCGGCGGACCGCGACTGCGGTGGGTCGGCGAATGCCTGACCGGAAAGGATCAGCGCGCAGATCAGGATCAGCGTCGCGCGCGGCAAAAGCGGCATCGGCCTACTCGGCCGCTGCTTTGCCGTGTCCGTAGCGCTGCTCGATATAGTCGCCGACCATCTTCTCGAAATCCTGCGCGATGGACGGACCGCGCAGCGTCGCCGCCTTCTTGCCGTCGATGAAGACGGGCGCCGTCGGCGTCTCGCCGGTGCCGGGCAGCGAGATGCCGATATCGGCATGCTTGGATTCGCCCGGACCGTTGACGATGCAGCCCATCACCGCGACTTTGAGATTCTCGACGCCGGGATATTTTTCGCGCCACACCGGCATGTTCTTGCGGATATCGGCCTGGATGCTCTGGGCAAGTTCCTGGAACACGGTTGACGTCGTGCGCCCGCAACCGGGGCAGGCCGCGACGATCGGCACGAACTGCCGGAAGCCCATGGTCTGCAGCAATTCCTGCGAGACCTGCACCTCGCGGGTGCGGTCGCCATTCGGCTCCGGCGTCAGCGAGATGCGGATCGTGTCGCCGATGCCCTGCTGCAGGAGGATGCCCATGGCGGCAGAAGAGGCGACGATGCCCTTGGTGCCCATGCCGGCTTCGGTGAGGCCCAGATGCAGCGCATGGTCGGAGCGGGTGGCGAGTTCGGTGTAGACGGCGATCAAATCCTGCACGCCGCTGACCTTGGCCGACAGGATGATCTTGTCACGGCCAAGTCCGATCTCTTCCGCCATCTCGGCCGACAGGATCGCCGACTGCACGATCGCCTCGCGCGTGACTTCCTGCGCGGTGAGCGGCGAGCCCTTCGCCTGGTTGTCGTCCATCAGCCGGGTCAAAAGCTCCTGGTCGAGCGAGCCCCAGTTGACGCCGATGCGCACCGGCTTGTCGTGTTTGATCGCCATCTCGACGATCGCGGCGAACTGGCGGTCCCTCTTGTCCTTGAAGCCGACATTGCCGGGATTGATGCGGTATTTGGCCAGCGCCTCGGCGCAGGCCGGATGATCGGCGAGCAGCTTGTGGCCGATATAATGGAAGTCGCCGACCAGCGGCACGTCGATGCCGAGCCTCAGCAGCCGCTCATGGATGCGCGGAACCGCCGCCGCGCTCTCGTCGCGGTCGACCGTGATGCGCACGATTTCCGAGCCGGCACGGTGCAGCGCCGCGACCTGGGCGACGGTCTGGTCGATATCGGCGGTGTCGGTATTGGTCATCGACTGCACGACGACCGGCGCGCCGCCGCCGACCATCACGCCGCCGACCGATACGCCGACCGACTGGCGCCGCGGGAAGGGAGAAGAAAAATATCCGGTCATGCCGGCCGCCTTCATCTGGGAGTTCCGGGCATGAGGTGGCGGAGCAAAGATGGCTTGTCAATGGCAAGCGGCAGGCAAGGCCTGCAAATCGGTGACCGCGATCAACGGCCGCAGGGCTCATGTAAAAATCCTCGGGCTGCAAGATCTACACTAAAATGGTCTGGTGATTGAGTAAAAACCAACAAGCCGGCGGCATATCTTGCCACCGGTAGGTTGGCACCGCAACGAGTGCGGTGATGTTGCCTAGGGCATGTTCAGTGTGTCGTCGGGCCCCCCTTCAGCTTTTCAATCTCGTCCTTGATTGCCAGCTTGCGTCGCTTGAGATTCACGATTTCGAGGTCGTCCACCGAAGGATGGTTCATCGCATCGGTGAGCTCGCGCTCGATGTCACCGTGTTTCCGCTGCAACTCATCAAGATGGGATGCAAGAGACATGATTGGTTCTCCCTTTCATGGTTTCCTCGATTGCAGCCGTCGCGGGCGCCTCCACCGCAGGTTGCGACTGTGACGGCACCATGACAGTTTGCCACCAACCGATCTCGATGTCGAATGCCACGTGGTAGCATTCCACGACAAAGTGAAATGTGATAAGGGCTGCGCGCCGGTCACAAACCCGCAAGTCACGGCCCCGCCCAAACAGCCCGATTGGGCGATGCACACGCAGACGGTAGATAATGTCCGAACAGGAACAGGCTGAAATACGCCTCGAATATTCCCGGCTCAAACAAGAACACGCCGATTTCGACGCCGCCATCAACGCGATGATCGCCACGGGCTGCGACCCGCTTCAGATCCAGCGCATGAAGAAGAAGAAGCTGATGTTGAAAGACCGGCTGTCGGCGCTGGAAGACCGCATCATTCCCGACATCATCGCTTAGGGACGAATGCTGGGCGCGCGCCCAGGAGGCCGCGGAACGTGCGGGCAGCGAGAGAGCGTATTCACCACATCCTTGCGGCTGTCGGCGAATTCCGCTAAGGCGCGCCTTTGCCGCCGCGGAGCCACACCTTGACCGATCAGCGTGCCGACGTCGCCATCATCATGGGCAGCCAGTCCGACTGGGCGACGATGCGCCAGGCCGCGGAGACGCTGGAGGCGCTGGGCATCCCGCACAAGCGGCTGATCGTCTCGGCGCACCGCACCCCGGACCGTCTCTATGAGTTCGCCAAGGGTGCCAAGGCCGCCGGCTACAAGGTGATCATCGCCGGCGCCGGCGGAGCGGCGCATCTGCCGGGCATGACGGCGGCGATGACGCCGCTGCCGGTCTTCGGCGTTCCGGTCGAGTCCAAGGCGCTTTCGGGCCAGGACTCGCTGCTTTCCATCGTGCAGATGCCGGCCGGCATCCCGGTCGGCACACTGGCGATTGGCAAGGCGGGCGCCGCCAATGCGGCACTTCTCGCGGCCGCCGTGCTGGCGCTCAGCGACGACAAGCTCGCCGCCCGGCTCGACGCCTGGCGCTCGGCGCAGACCGCCAAGGTCGCCGCCGAGCCGACGGACGCGCCGTGAGCCTGGCTCCTGGATCGGCCATCGGCATCATCGGCGGCGGCCAGCTCGGCCGCATGCTGGCGATGGCCGCGGCGCGCCTCGGCTACCATATCGTCGTGTTGGAACCCCAGCCTGACTGCCCGGCCGCGCAGGTCGCCAACCGGCAGATCGTCGCCGCCTATGACGATCCGGCAGCGCTCGCCGAACTGGCCGCCACCAGCGCCGTCGTCACCTATGAATTCGAGAACGTCCCGGTCGCCGCCGCCGAAACGCTGGCGGCAAAGGTCCCGGTCCATCCGCCGGCACGCGCGCTCGAAGTCGCGCAGGATCGCGTCACCGAGAAGAGCTTCCTCAACGGCATCGGCATTCCGACGGCGGCATTCCGCCCGGTCGACAATGACGACCAACTGACCGAGGCCCTCAAGACATTCAACGGCAGCGGCGTGCTCAAGACCCGCCGCATGGGCTATGACGGCAAGGGCCAGCGCGTCTTCCGCAACATGGAAACGGCCGGCTTTGCCGGGGTCTGCGAGGCGATGGGCAATGTGCCGCTGATCCTGGAATCGCTCGTGGCTTTCGAGCGCGAGATTTCGGTGATCGCCGCGCGAGGCCTCGACGGAACCATCGCCGCCTTCGATCCGGCCGAAAACGTCCACCGCGAAGGCATATTGCGCAGCTCGACCTTGCCGGCCGCCATCCGCCCGCAAACGGCCGCCGCCGCCAAGGACGCAGTCGCGAAAATCCTGTCCGCGCTCGACTATGTCGGCGTCATCGGCGTCGAGTTCTTCGTGCTTGCCGACGGCTCGCTTCTGGCCAACGAGCTGGCGCCGCGCGTGCACAATTCCGGTCACTGGACGGAGGCCGCCTGCATCATCTCGCAGTTCGAGCAGCATATTCGCGCCGTCGCCGGCCTGCCGCTTGGCTCGCCCGCCCGGCATTTCGACTGCGTGATGGAAAACCTGATCGGCGACGATATGCTGAAGGTGCCGGCGCTGCTCGCCGAGCCCGACCTCATGCTGCATCTTTATGGCAAGGCCGAGTCACGCCCCGGCCGCAAGATGGGCCATTTCACGCGGATTCGACGCCCGGGCTAAGCTCGCGCCCTATTGCATGTCCTGGTTGCCGTCGCTCCCATCCGAGCCGGCGCAGCTCGGATCGCTCAGCTTGCAGTTGGCGTCGGACGTGAGCTGCTTTATGCGCCGGTTGGTCAGCTCCGTCAGGCACTCCGAAACCTCCATCGGCTGGATCGAGCCGCCCTCGCTGTCGGCGGTCGAATAGGCGCATTCGGCGTCGCGAAAGGCGATCCAGGCGCGTTGTGCGGTCTGCAGCAATTTGTTGGCCTTCTGGTCATTGTCGCCGACAAGACCCTTATACGTGGCGTTGAGCTTGGCATCGGCGGCCTGATAGTCGGCATCGGCGCAAATGTTCAGCATCGACTGGCTGTCGTCGTTGCGGTCGCAATCCTCGGCAAAGGCGGCCGGGGCGGTCGCAAGCAGGACCAGACAGGCAGGCAAAAGCAGGCGGCGCATGTGGAATCTCCGGTCGCTTGGGCCTGGATCACCATTCCAGTCGCCCCACCATTCCAGTCGGCCTTGAGTCGCGCAATGGCGCTTCGCCGGATGGCGAATATTTGATATGCCGCGCCACTTGTGGCATTCGGACATCGTCACGTGGTTGACACGGACAACACTCCTCGTTTATGAGCCACCGCAAGTTCAAAGGCGCGCTTTTTGTGGGCGCGCCTTTAAAATTCGGCCCGGGACGGGCCCTGACCGAACAGGCAAGACCATGAAGATCAAGAATTCGCTCAAGGCGCTCAAGGCGCGTCACCGCGACAACCAGCTGGTTCGCCGCAAGGGACGCATCTACATCATCAACAAGACCGCTCCGCGCTACAAGGCGCGCCAGGGCTGAGACTTGCTACGCGCGGCGCGACCACGCCGCGCCGCTGATGTCGAGTGCCGGTTCGCCGGCCCTCTCACGCTAAAATCACTTTGACGATCCGCCGCCCGGGATTAGATTCCGGCGATGCG
Organism: Mesorhizobium sp. B2-8-5; assembly: GCF_006440675.2. Classification (NCBI taxonomy): domain Bacteria; kingdom Pseudomonadati; phylum Pseudomonadota; class Alphaproteobacteria; order Hyphomicrobiales; family Phyllobacteriaceae; genus Mesorhizobium; species Mesorhizobium sp. B2-8-5. Next base: position 1,402,053 of record NZ_CP083951.1, on the reverse strand, counting down.
GATTCGTTTTGCATTTCTCGCCGCCCTTTTGCTGTCCGGCACAGTTTTGTCTGCAGGGGCAGAAACGGTGCCAGGCGCGCTGCCTCCAGATGCCGCGCCACCCGCGGCCACGCCACCGCCGGCCGCTCCGACCAAGCAGGGTCGCCTCGACCAGCTCTTCACCGAGCTGAAGCGAGAGCGCAACGAAAAGGCGGCCGAGCGCATCGCCGGCCGTATCTGGAACGAGTGGAACCAGTCCGGCAGCGCCTCGATAGACCTGATGATGCGGTGGGCGCAAAAGGCGACGGAAGACCAGAAGTTCGACGTCGCGCTCGACTTCCTCGACCAGGTGGTGACCCTGCAGCCTGATTATGCCGAAGGCTGGAACCGGCGCGCCACCGTTCATTTCATGATGAAGAATTACGGGAAGTCGATGGCCGACATCGACCGCACCTTGCAGCTCGAGCCGCGCCATTTCGGCGCGCTCTCAGGGCTGGCGCAGATCATGGCCGAAACCGGCCACAAGCAATCGGCGCTGGAAGCCTGGCAGAGGGTGCTCACCATCTACCCCATGATGCGCAGCGCCCAGAACCAGGTCTCGACGCTCTCGGAAGAGCTGGCCGGCGAGGGGATTTAGGCAATAGGAATTGGGCAGTAGGCAGTAGGGAAAGAGCAACCTACTGCCTACTGCCTACTGCCTACTGCCTACTGCCTACTGCCTACTGCCTACTGCCTACTGCCTACTGCCTACTGCCTACTGCCTACTGCCCTACTGCCCTCCTTCCGTATCTCCCCGCATGAACCTCATCTGCGCCGCCCTCCTCTTCCTCGTCGCGCTTTTCCTTGCCCTCGCCGGTATCACCCGCGCCGGCGTCTGGTCGATCGAGCGCCGCAATCCACCCGTTGGCGGGTTCGCCGAGATCAATGGCGCGCGCATCCACTACGTCCATTTCCCGGCGCCGGCCGGCGCCAATCTGCCGCCGGTCGTCTTCATCCATGGCGCCAGCGCCAATCTGAAAGACCAGATGCTGCCGCTGAAGCCCCTGCTCGAGGGCCGTGCTGAAATGCTGTTTCTCGACCGGCCGGGCTTCGGCTGGTCGGAGCGTGGCGATAATGAAACGCTTGTCGCGCAGGCGGACACCATCGCCGCGCTGCTGGACCGCCTCGGCATCGCAAAAGCGGTCATCGTCGCCCATTCCTTCGGCGGCGCGATCACCACGGCCTTCGCCCGCCAGCATCCGCACAAAACGCTCGGCCTCGTCTTCCTGGCTCCCGCCACGCATCCCTGGCCGGGCGGCGCGACGGCCTGGTACTACAAGCTCGCCGCCATGCCGGCGATTGGCTGGTTGTTTTCCGAAACGCTCGCTTATCCGGCCGGTATGCTGCGGATCGGCAATGCGACGGCTTGCGTCTTCTCGCCCAACAAACTGCCGGACTTCTATATCGACAACACCTCGATCCCGCTGGTGCTGCGGCCGTCCGCCTTCCGCGCCAACGCCCGCGATGTCGTCCAGCTCTACGACTATGCACGCTCCGCCTCGCCGCACTATCGCGAGATCAAGGCGCCGACGGTCGTGATATCGGGCGATCGCGACAAGGTGGTCTACGCGACGATCCACTCCATCGGCCTGGAGCGCGACATTCCCGGCGCCGAGCTGGTCTGGGTCCACAATCTCGGCCACAAGCCGGACTGGATCGCGTCCGACCTCGTGGTCGGCGCGATCCGGAAAGTCGCAGGCAAGGATGTCGATCTACAAGCGATGGCCAGGACCGTGGAAGGCCGGCTCGCCGGCGATGCCTATAACGACGGCAAATGCCCCGACATCAAAGTGCCCGACGCCGAGCTCGCGCCGACCTGATTTTTGGGAAATTAGCTCCTGAATGCCACGGCGGAGACGGTTAGGTGTGTCGAGATTCACGTCAGGCCGAGTCGAAAGTAGTGGCTTCCGAGAACTGGAGCGGAGCGCACTTTAAGTACGTGAGCACCGGAAGCGCAGGTAGCCGCTACTTGCAGGCCGGCCTCACCTGAATATCGGCATATTTAATGCGCGTCCGATCCCAGATACGCTATCCGCAGCATATTGGTCGAACCGGGCGTCCTGAGCGGCACGCCGGCCGTGATGATCACCCGGTCGCCCGGCTTGCCGAAGCCTTCTTCCAGCGCGATCCGGCAGGCCCTGTCGACCATGTCGTCGAGGTCGGTGGCATCTGGCGAGACGACGCAATGCGTGCCCCACAGCAGCGACAGGCGACGCGCCGTATTGAGGATCGGCGACAGCGCCACGATCGGCACCTGCGGGCGTTCGCGCGCGGCGCGGAGCCCAGTGGTGCCCGATGCGGTGTAGGAGATGATCGCCGACAGTTTCAGCGTCTCGGCGATCTCGCGCGCGGCCAGCGAAATGGCGTCGGCCCCGGTGGCCTCGGGCTCCGAGCGCTGCGCGTTGATGATGCCGGCGTAAGTCGGGTCGGCTTCGACCTTGGTGGCGATGCGGTTCATCATGGCGACCGCTTCGACCGGATAGGCGCCGGCCGCGGATTCGGCCGAAAGCATGATCGCGTCCGCGCCTTCGAAGACGGCGATCGACACGTCGGAGACCTCGGCGCGGGTCGGCACAGGCGCGGTGATCATCGATTCCAGCATCTGCGTGGCGATCACCACCGGCTTGCCGGCGCGGCGCGCCGCGCGCGTGATCTGCTTCTGGATGCCGGGCACCGCTTCGATCGGCATCTCGACGCCGAGATCGCCGCGGGCAACCATCAGCGCGTCGGAGAGCTCGATGATTTCGGGGAGCCGCGCCACGGCCTGCGGCTTCTCGATCTTGGCCATGATCAGCGCGCGGCCGCGCGCGATCTTGCGGGCCTCCGCCAAATCCTCCGGCCGCTGCACGAAGGACAGCGCCACCCAGTCGACGCCGGTGGCGAGCACCGCATCGAGATCGGCGCGGTCCTTCTCGGTCAGCGCGCCGACCGGCAGGTCGGTGTCGGGCAGGCTGACACCCTTCTTGTCGGAAATGCCCGAGCCGGCGACGACCGTGCAGGTGATCGACTTGCCGTCGCTCTTGACCGCCTTCAGCTCCAGCTTGCCGTCGTCGATCAAAAGTCGGTGACCGGTCTCGACCGAGCTCAGAATTTCGGGATGCGGCAGATAGACTCGCTTCGACGTGCCGGGTTCGGGATTGTCGTCGAGCGTGAATGTCTGCCCTGGAGTCAGCGCTTCCTTGAGGTTGGCGAACTTGCCGACCCTGAGCTTCGGGCCCTGCAGGTCGGCGAGGATGCCGATCGGCCGGCCGACGGCCTCCTCGACGGCGCGGATGCGGCCGACCAGCGTGCGCATCAGTTCGTGGTCGGTATGGCTCATATTGATGCGGAAGACATCGGCGCCCGCTTCGAAAAGCTTCTTCAGCATCTCCTCGGATGAGGAAGCCGGACCGATGGTGGCGAGGATCTTGACCTTGCGGTTACGTCTCATTGACTGTTTGTTCCCGGAGCGGGGGCCGCTGCTGGCGCGCCTCCCGTTGCGGGCTCGTCGGTCAGCTGGACCATCCAGCTGGCCTGCTCGCCCGTGTCATATTCCTGAAATCCGGCGCGCTGGAAGCCCCGGGCGACGCAATCATTCACGCCGGCGATCTTGAACTCTTTTTCGGCGACGCACATGTTGATCGGGCCGTCCCAGCGCCCGCCGCGTTCGGCGTCTTCTGCATAAAGATAGTAAAACCTTGATGACAGCGGACCTTCGATCAGCGTCTTGCAGGTCGATCCTTCGATGTGCCACCAGCCCTCGGTGATCCAGCCGGCCTTGGCGCGATAGCCGATGCCGACGCCCACCAGATTTTGCGTTGCGTTGCAAACGCGGAAGTCGGCCCGGGCCGGCGAGGTCGCGGCTATCGCGAAAAATCCCGCGCCGATGATCAGCAACGGCACGACCAGGCGCTTGCGCAACCGGCCGGCAAAACCCATCGCAGATCCCCTTGCGAACCACATTTGCATCTCTCGAAGCCCCTTTTCAGCAAACTCAGGTCGCATGTCAACGCGCCGTTTTGTTCAATTCCAATCGATTTAGAAGGGCCCGTCGCGGGAATTCTCCACCCGTCGGGGATTTTTTGCAGAAACCTTGGCCAAACAACGGCATTGCGCCGGCGTCCTCTTCGTGGAATGACGATAGCACATCGCAGACGCCATCCCCTTTTCAGCCGATGACCCGATCCACAGTTTTCACGCCATTCGACATTGTCGAGGGCGACCGCAAGAAAGGCGTCGTGCTTCTGGCCGATCACGCCCGCCGCGATCTCCCCGACGAATATGGCAGCCTCGGGTTGCCGGCATCCGAATTCGATCGTCACATCGCCTATGACATCGGCGTCGAGACGGTGACGCGCGAGCTTGCCGCGGTGCTCGATGTGCCTGCCGTGCTTGCCGGCTTCTCGCGGCTGCTGATCGACCCCAACCGGGGCGAGGACGACCCGACCATGATCCGCCAGCTCTATGACGGGACCGTGGTGCCGGGAAACTATCCGATTGCCCGGGAGGAACGCGAGCGGCGGCTCGACCGCTTCTACCGGCCCTACCACGACGCCGTCGGCGCGATGATCGCCTCCGTCGCGCACGCCTCGGGCAAGGCGCCGTTCATCTTCTCCGTGCATTCCTTCACGCCGGTGATGCAGGGTTTTGTCCGCCCCTGGCATGTCGGCGTGCTGTGGGACCGCGACGACCGCGTGGCGCGGCCGCTGATCGACACGCTGGCCGAGGATAAGTCCCTCGTCGTCGGCGACAACGAACCCTATGACGGCGCGCTGCGCGGCGACACCATGTTCCGCCACGCCATCGTCAACGGCTACGCCCACGCGCTGATCGAGATCCGCCAGGACCTGATCGCCGACCGTGCCGGCGCTGTCGCCTGGGCCGAGCGCCTGGCACCGATCGTTGACGCCATCGACCGGCGTCCCGATATACATGAGGTGAAAATGTTCGGCTCGCGCACCGGACCCGCATGAAAGGCCGTCGGGCCAGACATGTACGTGATGAGACCGACAGTCCAGGAGTTCCTCAATGACCGAACTCAACGACAATCAGAAACGCGATTTCGAGGCAGCCGCCTTCCGCAGGTTGGTGACGCATCTGCGCGAACGCGGCGATGTCCAGAACATCGATTTGATGAACCTCGCCGGCTTCTGCCGCAACTGCCTGTCCAACTGGTATCGCGAGGCCGCCGAGGCCGAGGGCGTCGCGCTCTCCAAGGACGCTGCGCGCGAGATCATCTACGGCATGCCCTATGCCGAATGGCAGGCGCTCAACCAGACCGACGCGTCGGAAGCCAAGAAGGCCGAGTTCGAGGCGCGGCGGCCTAAGGATCACTAACGATGCCGAACGCTTTCGCGACTTCGTCATTCCAGGGCGGAGCAAGGAGCGGAGCGACGCGCGCAGACCCTGGATGACGAACGGAGGCGCGTTTCGGCCGATCTCCACGGCGGCAGCCCGCCACGAACGAAAACGGCATCGGTCGCTCGCTTGGTCCAAGCACTTCCCGAACGCGGTTCTTGACTGCTGATTGAATCGATCTAATTTGCCGCGCGAACCCCTTTGCATGGCGGATTTCAGACCATGAGCGTGCAAACCACGATGCAGGCCGCGACGCGCGGCCGCTGGGCCGTCGCCGGCATTTTCCTCGCCAATGGTTTCTTGACCGGCAGCTGGGCGCCGCAGATCCCGGTGTTCCTTACCCGACTCGACATCACGAGATTCACGCTCGGCCTGCTGATCCTCCTGTTCGGCGTCGGCGCCGTGATTGCCATGACCTGGTGCGGCCATCTCATTTCCAGGCATGGCTCGCGCACCGTGACGCGTTGGTTCGGCATCTGCGGCAGCTTCGGCCTGCTGATCGTGGCGCTCGCGCCCAACGTCCCCCTGGCGGCCATTGCCATGCTCGTCTTCGGCGGCTCGATCGGCGGCATGGATGTCGCGATGAACTCCAACGCCGTGGTGGTGGAAAGGCGGCTCTCCCGGGCGATCATGTCGTCCTCGCATGGCTTCTGGAGCCTTGGCGGCTTCGCCGGCGGCGCGCTCGGCGGCTATTCGATCCAGAACTACGGGTATCTTCCCCATGCCGTCGTGGTGACGGCGATCGCGTTTGCCGTCATCGCCTTCGCCATTCGCTATCTCGTCGCGGACGACAAACCGCAGGCCGTCGAGCACCAGAAATTCACGCTGCCGCGGCACACGGCCGTCTACCTCGTCGGGCTGATGGCGCTGCTCACCATGATTTCGGAAGGCGCGGTGCTCGACTGGGCGGCGCTCTTCCTGCATCAGGAGCTGGGCGCCGATCTCGCGGTCGCCGGCCTCGCCTACGCCGCCTTTTCCGGAGTCATGGCGCTGATGCGTTTCCTGGGCGATGGCGTGCGCAACCGCTTCGGCGCGGTGGCGACCTTGCGCGGCTCGGCGCTGGTCGCCGCCACCGGCATGCTGGTCGCCGGTCTCTCGCCCTCGCCTTACCTCGCCATTGCCGCTTTCGCCTTCTGCGGCTTCGGCATCGCCAACATGGTGCCGATCCTCTTTTCGGCCGGTGGCAACCAGGAGGGCATGTCGTCGGGCACAGGCATGAGCGTCGTCACCACCATGGGCTATTCCGGCATCCTGGTGGCGCCGTCGGCGATCGGCTTCGTCGCCGAGCATTCGAGCTTCGGGCCGATCTTCGTCGCACTGTCCGGGCTGCTGGTCATCGTGCTCTTGATGGCCGGGCTCGCTCACCGGGCCGAGTTCGCGCCCGAGCCTGTTCCTGCCGAATAGCGTTTCAATTCTTCATGCAGGAAGTCCGCTACGCGGCGGATGCGCCTGCTGGTGCGCACGTCGCGATGCATGGCGAGCCACACGGGCAGGACCGGCAGCGGTACATCGGGCAACAGCTTTTCCAGGTCCGGATCGCGGTCGGCCAGCGGCTCCTGGCCGATGCCGATACCGTTGCCGGTCCGCACCGCTTCCCACAGCACGATCTGGTTGTCGGTCCGGAAGCGGAAATGGCTGCGGCCGACCGGAATGCCGAACGCGGTGAAACCGCGAATGATCTCGTCGCTACGGTCGAAGCCGACCAAGGCATGCTCGGCAAGGTCGGCGGGTGTTTCGGGCCGGCCACGCCGGTCGAGATAGGCGCTTGCCGCACATAGGCACAGTGGAATGTCGGCGACCTTGCGCGCCACCAACTCGTTCTGCGCCGGCCGGACCATGCGGATGGCGATATCGGCATCGCGGCGCAAGAGGTTCTCGACCTGGTTCGAGGCGACGATCTCGACCTCGATGCCCGGTTCCTCCTCGCCAAGACGGGCCATCATCTGCGGCAGCACAAAGGCCGCGACCACCTCCGAGGCGGCGATGCGCACGGTGCCCTCGATTGCCTCGACGGAGCCCAGCGCCAACAGCGAAAAGGCATTGGCCTGCTCGCTGACCGCCCGGCCGCGCTCGTAGAGCGTGCTGCCCGCCTCGGTCAGCTCATAGCCGCGCCGCCCGCGCCGGAACAGGATGACGCCAAGCGCCGCCTCCAGCTCGGTGATGTGGCGGCCGAGCGTCGGCTGGCTGGCCGCAAGCCTGCGCGCGGCGCCCGACAGACTGCCGGTTTCGGCGACGGCGACGAAGCTCTTGATCAGGTTCCAGTCGAATTCTTTCATTCATTTTTGAATAACAGATCGCCGAACTCAGTCAATTTCAATTCGCCCGCGAAGGCATCAGATTGATCGGGCAAACGCAAACAACGGAGAGAACAGATGACCAAGATCGCAATCCTCGGCGCCAATGGCCGGCTCGGCCGCATGGTCGGCAAGGCTTTCATCGACGCCGGCTTCGACGTCCGCGCCGTCACCCGCACCGGCAAGGTGCCGGCGGAACTGAAGGGCGCTATCGCAGTTGCCGGCGATGCGCTCGACCGCCAATCCCTGATCCGCGCAACGGAAGGCGTCGACATCATCTTCAACGGCCTGAATCCGATCTACACCGACTGGGGCAAATGCATGCCGATGGCAGAAAACGTCATGGCCGCCTGCCGCGAAAACGGCGCGCTGCATCTCTTCCCCGGCACCGTCTACAATTACGGCTCGCCGATGCCGCAGGTGATCACGGAAGCGACGCCGTTCCATCCGACCACCGAAAAGGGCCGCATCCGCTGCGCCATGGAAGCGCTGTTCCGCGACGAGGCCGAAGCCGGCCGGGTGCGCACCATTGTCCTGCGCGCGGGCGATTTCTTCGGCGGCACCGGCTCAGGCTCCTGGTTCGACCTCGTCGTCGCCACCAAGATGAACAAAGGCGTCTACACCGCGCCCGGCCCAACCGACCTGACGCATGAATGGGCCTACCTGCCGGACTTCGCCGTCGGCTTCGTCGGCCTGGCGCGCAATCTCGACAAGCTCGGCTTCTACGAAGCCATCAATTTCCCCGGCCACGCCATCACCGACCTCGATATGAAGGCCGCGGCCGAGAAGGCGCTCGGCCGCAAGCTGAAGCTCTCCTTCATGCCCTGGTGGGTGCTGCGCGCCGGCAGCCCGTTCGTGGCCATGTGGCGCGAGATCGTCTCGATGTCCTATCTGCGCTTCGAAGCGCACCGGCTGGTTTCCACGCAGCTGGAACAGGTCATCGGCGAAATCCCGCACACCCCGCTCGACGAAGCGGTGAAAGAAGCGCTGCGGGATATCGGCATCGCCGCGGAACCCGCTCGCCGGGCCGCCTGATCAGATCCTGCCCATGAGCACAAGGATCAGCAGCACGACCAGGACGACGCCGACGATGCCGGACGGCCCATAGCCCCAGGATCGCGAATGCGGCCAGGCCGGCACGGCGCCGATCAGGATCAGGATCAGGATTATTACGAGAATTGTGCCGATCGTCATGAGAAACCCTCGCCGTCTGGTTGAACTTGAGGGCACAATGCAAAAAGCCGCTCGGTTGTTCCCGGGCGGCTTTTGTCTCTAATGCATGTCGCGCAAAAGTGTGCAGCGGTTTTGCGATAACGACATGCATGAAAACAAAGGCCTAAAGCGCGTCGCCTGAATCCGCTTCAGCGCGACGCGCTTTAGGCTTGGAAGCGCTCTATTCCGCTGCTTTCGGGAAGGCCTCCGCCGGCCCCGCGCCGGCCTCGCCGGCCGGCTCGTCGGTCGAGACCTGGCCCTTGCCGCGCCGGAATAGGCGGCTGAGCCAGTGGCGCCGCTGGCCGGGCTTCACCTTGGCGCGGGTGAACACCATCAGCATCGAGGGCGTCACCACCAAGGTCAGCAGCGTGGCGAAGGACAGGCCGAAGACGATCGCCGAGGACAGCGAAATCCACCATTGCGTCGACGGCGCGTTGATCGTCGTCTCGTGATGAAAGATTTCGAGCCCGAGGCCGAAGGCGATCGGCAGCACGCCGAGGATGGCCGACACCGCCGTCAGCACCACCGGACGGGCGCGCTCGCGGCAGGTCTGCAGCACCGCCTCCATCTTGTCCCAGCCTTCCTCGCGCAGCCGGTCATAGGTGTCGATGAGCACGATATTGTTGTTCACCACCACGCCGGCGAGCGCGATGACGCCGATGCCCGACATGACGATGCCGAAGGCCTCGCCTGTCAGAAGCAATCCGAGGAACACGCCGATCGTCGCCATGACCACGCAGGACAGCACCAGCCACACGCTGGTGAACTTGTTGAACTGCGCCAGCAGCACCAGGAAGATCAGGAAGATCGCAGCACCGAAGGCCTTGCCGAGGAAGGCGCTGGCCTCCGCGCTGTCCTCGTTGGAACCGGCGAGCTTCCAGCGGATGCCGCTGCCGAGATTCATGTCGGTAACGGCCTTGGTCACCTGCTCCTGCACCGCCGCGACCTGCGCGCCGGCGCTGACATTGGCCTGCACCACCACGGTGCGCGCGCCGTCGATGCGGTTCAGGATGCCGACGGTCGGCTCCGGCTTGCGCACGACGAAGTTGGAGATCGGCACCGAACCTTGCGAGGTCTGCACCCTGAGCTCGTCGAGCGTCGACAGCGTACGCCGGTCCTCGGGCAGGCGGAGCCGGATGTCGACCGCGTCGTCGGCGCCGGCCGGCCGGTATTCCGACAGCTTGAGGCCGTTGGTCACCAGTTGCACCACCGTACCGACCGAAGTCGGGCTGATGCCGTATTGCGCAGCCTTGGCGCGGTCGACCTCGATCGCCCAGTCGACGCCGGGCGGCGGCAGGCCGTCCGAAATATCGATGACGTTGGGGATCTTGGCGATGCGTGCCGCGACCGCGCGTGCCTTGTCGTCGAGCCCCGCCGGGTCGACGGCCGACAGCCTGATCTGGATCGGCTTGCCGGTCGGCGGGCCGGCTTCCGGCACGCGCACTTCGACATCGACGCCGGGAATGCCGGCCATCACGCCGCGTAGGTCGTCGAGGATCTGGTTGGCCGACTTGCGCTCGCGCCAGTCGACGAATTCGTACTGGATGACGCCGACCACGTCTTCCGGGATGTCCTGGCCGCCGCCTTGCGTCTTGCCGACACGCGTATAGACCGACTTCACGCCGGGCCAGCCGAGCAGGCGGTTCTCCGCCGTCTTCGTCGCCGCGTCCATTTCGGCCAGCGAGAGATTGCCGCGGGCATGCACATAGAGCAGGCCGTAGTCCGGCTCGACGCTGGGGAAGAACTCGACGCCTGCGCCATATTTCGAATAGGCGAAGCCGACGCCGACCAGAAGGCCGACGGTAAGCAGGATGACAGTGATCGGGAAGCGCACCGCCTGCTTGACCACGGCCATGTACCAGCCGTCGCGGTTGCCCTCCTCGTGATGCTCAGGCGCCTTGGCGAAGATCGCGCCCAAAGTCGGTGCGAAGACCAGCGCGTAGAGCATCGAGGCCGACAGCGTCACGATCAGCGTGATCGGCATGTATTTCATGAAGTCGCCGATGATGCCCGGCCAGAACAGCAGCGGCGAGAAGGCGGCGATGCGCGTCATCGTCGCCGCGATGACCGGGCCGGCCATGCGCTTGGCGGCCAGCGCGAAGGCGTCCGCCTTCGGCATGCCCTCGCTCATGCGCCGTTCGGCGAATTCTGTGACGATGATGGCGTCGTCGACCAGCATGCCGACCGCCAGGATCAGGCTGAACAGCACGATCATGTTGATCGTGTAGCCCATCATGGCGAGCAGCAGGATGCCCATCAGGAAGGACGACGGGATGGCTAGGCCGATGAGCAGCGAGGCTCGACCCGACAGCGCGTAGAGAATGACGATGAAGACCAGGATGACGGCGATCATCACATGGTTCTGCAGGTCGCCCAGCAGTTGGTTGACGAAGACCGACTTGTCCTGCGTGTAGGTGACATGCATGCCCTCGGGCATCGTCTTGATGAAATTGTCCGACACTTCCCTGACATGGGTCAGCGTGTCGATCAGATTGGCGCCGATGCGCTTCTTCACCTCGATGGCGATGGCTGGCCTGCCGTCGAGGCGCGTCACCGTTTCGGCATCCTTGAAGGTCGAGCGGATCGTCGCGATGTCTTTTGCCTGCACCACCGCATTGGGCGTCGCGACGACCGGCAGATTGGCGACATCCTCAGGCGTCTCGATCAGCGACGGCACCTTGACCGCGTATTTGCCTTCCGAGCCCTCCAGGTTACCGGCGGCAACCAGGCTGTTGGAGGAGGCGACACCCTGGATCACCTGGTCGAGCTGCAGCCCGTAGGAAGAGAGCTTCACCGGATCGACGACGACCTCGACGAGGTCGTCGCGCGCCCCCTGCAGCGAGCCTTCGAGCACGCCGGGCACTTCCTCGATGCGGTCGCGCAGCTCGCGCGCGGCCGACGTCAGCACGCGTTCCGGCACATCGCCGGAAAGCGTGACGACGAGGACCGGGAATTCCGAGACGTTGACCTCGTTGACCGTCGGCTCCTCGGCCGCCTGCGGCAGGTCGGCCTTGGCGTCCTGCACCTTGCTGCGCGTGTCCTGCAATGCCGTCGCGAGGTCGGTCTGCGGCTGGAACTCGACCAGCACGTAGCCGCCGCCCTGGAAGGCGGCCGAGCGCATCTCCTTGAGCCCCTTGAGGCTCTTGAGCTTGCTCTCCATCGGCCTCAGCAGCAGCCGCTCGGAATCCTCCGGCGAGATGCCCTGATAGATCAGGCTGACATACATCATCGGAATCGGAACGTCGGGTTCCGCTTCCTTCGGCGTCGACTGATAGGCGACCCAGCCCGCGACGAGCAGGAACAGCAGCGCCGATATGGTGAGGCGGGCGTTGTTGATGGCGAGTCTGACGATATCCATGACTTCGGCCTGTTATGCTTCGGAGGCTGCGGACTGCCGTCGCCGGGGTGGCCCGGCGCGCGCCGCGTCGTGCTTTACTGCGTGCCGGCGGTGGCTTCGCCGATCAGCTTGCTGATGGTCGCCTGGTCCGCCTCGACGGGCTTCACCAAGTCGCCTTCCTTCACCAATTCCTGGCCGGCGACGATGATGCGCGCATCCTGCGGGATGCCGCCCAGCACCAGGCCGTGCGGCGTGTCGTCGACGAGATCGATCGGGAAGAACGCCACCTTGTCGTCCTTGCCGACGGCGCGGATGCCGAGGTCGCCCTTGTCGCCCAGCGTCACCACCGAGCGTGGCAGCATGACCGCATTGGTCGGCTCGGCGCTGAGCGTGATCTCGGCCGTCATGCCGGCGGGGATCGAACCGTCGCCATTGGGGATCGCCACCTCGACGCGGAAGGTACGGGTCTGCGCCGAGGCATCGCGGCTGATGTAGCGCACGGTGCCGGTGACCTTCTGGTCATTGACCAGGCGCACGTCGGCCTCGTCGCCGATCTTGACGTAGCGCAGGTCGCGCTCGCTGATCTCGCCGCGTGCGATCACCGGATCGAGCTTCAGGATCGTCGCCACCTCGCCGCCCTGCATCACCGAGCTGCCTAGCTCCACCGGGATGCGGTCGATGACGCCGTCGAACGGCGCCTTGACCTCGTTGCGGTCGAGCTCCGCCTGCGCGGTGTCGAGCTGCGATTGCGCAAGCGTCAGGTTGGAGCGGGCGGTGTCGAGCTGCAGCTTGGGCAGATTGCCGGTCTTGGCCAGCCGCTCGGCGGCGTCGAGCTCGGCCTTGCGCTGCACCAGCAACTGCTTGGCGTTGTCCACATTGGAGATCTTCTCCTCGGCCGCGAGCATCAGCACGAGGTCGCCAGTCTTGACGTGATCGCCCTGCTTGACCGGCAGCTTTTCGATGACGCCATTGACGCGGGTTGCAAGAACCGCGCGCTTGTCGGCCTCGGTCAGCCCGGAAACGCGGATGGCGCGCGCAAAGGTCTTGCGCGGCGGCGTCACCACCGCGACGGTGCGCGGCGCAGCCTTGGGCTCGGTTTGCGCCTCGTTCGGCTTGGTGGTGTCCGGCTTCCCGGCTTCAGGCTGCGCCGGCTTGCCGGCGTCAGCCTGCTTGTTGGCGGTAACCGTCTTGTCGGCGGCGCTGCCGACGGAGGAAAACTCGCCCGTCCCCATCCAGGCCGCGAATCCGATGAGCACGACAATGGCTGCAAGCTTGTGAAACCTGATTTTCGGCATCGTCATTTTTCCGTTGCAGGACCTGGCGAGGTCGGCGCTTCCGACTTCGGGCGCGCGGCCGATATGGGTGCGCGCGGGGCCCAGTTCAATTTGCCGTGAACGGCGAAGCGCCGCTTCTACCTGAAAGTTGCGGCGCAATATAGCCGGAAAAGTTGCGGGAACGTTGCGGCGTGGAACGCTGTGCCTCGACAAATGCAAGCTTTTCTGCCAGCCGGCTGCCGCTTTTGCAGGCGCGGTGACAGGTTTCCCCAAGGTTACTGGCAGCAGCCGTCAGCATGATGCGAAAAATCTTCCGCATGCAGCGACAGTCGCCCGGCTGGAGCGCAGTCACGCCCCGCCATTTCCCGGCTGAAGTTGTCAAGTGATGAGGTTCAGCAGCCGGAAGAGACGCTCGAAGGTCTTGCCATAGGGCGGGCGCAGCAGGCCGCCGGCGCTGAGCTTCGACTGGATGAAGATCGGCTTTTCCTTGCTGAAGGTGCGAAACCCCCATTCGCCGTGATAGGCGCCGGTGCCGCTCTCGCCGACGCCGCCGAAGGGCTGCCGCTCCTGCACCAGATGCAGCATGCAATCATTGACCGTGACGCCGCCGGCCACGGTTTCCCGCATGACCCTCTGGCGATTGGCGCTGTCGCTGCCGAACCAGTAGAGCGCCAGCGGACGCTCGCCCCGGTTCACATGTTCGATGGCCTCGTCCACCGTGCCATATTCGACGATCGGCAGCACCGGCCCGAAGATCTCCTCGCGCATCAGCCGCAGATTCTCGCCGGCATTGCGCACCAGCACGGGCGCCATCTTGCGGTCAGTGACGCCAAGCTTCTCGTTCGCAGGATTGATCTCGGTGATGTCGGCGCCACTGTCGCGCGCTTCCGCGACCATGTCACCCAGCCGCCGGTGATGCCGCTCGCTGACGATCGCCGTGTAGTCGCGATTGTCGCCAAGGCGCGGATAGAGCTTTGCGATTGCCGCCGCGAACTTAGCCGCGATCGCCGCGCCCTGGCCTTGCGGGACCATCAGATAGTCCGGCGCGATGCAGGTCTGGCCGGCGTTGAGCAACTTGCCATAGGCGACGCTGGCGACCGCCGCGTCGAGATCGCAGGAGGGATCGAAGATCGCCGGCGACTTGCCGCCGAGCTCGAGCGTCACCGGCGTCAGATTGGCGGCGGCGGCGAGCGCAACCTGGCGGCCGACGGCCGTCGAGCCCGTGAACAGCAGGTGATCGAACGACAGGGACACGAATGCCTTGCCGACCTCCGCGTCGCCAACCATCACGCTGACCTCGTCGGCGGCGAAATATTTTTCGACCAGGCTGGCAAGCAGGTCCGAAAACTTCGGCGTCAGCTCCGACGGCTTGATCATAACGCGGTTGCCGGCAGCGAGTGCCGCGGTCGCCGGCGCAACGGCGAGCTGGAACGGATAGTTCCAGGGCGAGACGATGCCGACGACGCCGAGCGGTTGCGGCAAGAGGCGGTTGCGTCCCGGCAGGAACGGCAGGCTGGTGGCGACGCGCCGCTCGCGCATCCAGGCGCCGAGATGCGACAGCGCATGCCTGATGCCGGCGCGCACGACGAACAGCTCTGCAAGCCGCGTTTCCTCAGCCGAGCGTGCCGAAAAATCGCTGTCGATCGCAGCACATATCTCGGCTTCATGCTTTTCGGTGAGCGCCAGAAGGCGGTTCAGCCGGTCCTTGCGCGCCGCCAGCGTCGGGAACGGCTCCTTCTCGGAGGCCCTGCACTGCGCTTCAAACCTGACCCCGAGAGCGTTCTGTCCGGTCTGCAGCATCGCTTACCTCCCCTTTACGTTCAGGTAAGTTACATCGGCCAAGCAACCGAATCCAGCATTTGCCTCGATCCAAGCGATCCGGATATCCCGTTTGGCACCCGTCATCGACATAGGAAAGCCACCGGTCCGCAAACCGCCCTTTTCGCCGTTCATGCATGAATTGGCGTGCAAACGGTCCTTGGCGGCGGTGGGCGGCTCGCGACAGAACCGCAAGATCGGTCGAGCGCCTCATGTCCGCGCGGCTTAGCTGATGCTGCCACGGAGAATGGAACGATGAAGGCGGCAGTTCAAAACCACCATGCCCGGATGCGGAGGGTGCTGGATCACATAGACCGGCATCTGGACGACGATCTGGACCTGGACGCGCTGAGCGGCGTCGCGGCCTACTCGAAATATCATTTCCACCGGCAGTTCACGGCGACCTTCGGGCTGTCCGTGCATCGCTATGTCCAGCTCGCCCGCATGAAGCGCGCTTCATGCCGGCTGGGCTGCGCGGATGCCGAAAGCGTCACCGATATAGCGATGGATGCCGGTTACGACGCACCGGATGCCTTCGCGCGCGCCTTTCGGCAACGGTGCGGCCAATCGCCCTCGTCGTTCCGAAGGTCTCCCGACTGGGGTTCGTGGCTGATGGCCTTCGGGCCGCTCGACAACGCGAGGAGAAAGCTCATGCAGATAATCTTTACACCGGAAGACGTGATGATCCGCGACGTGCCGCCCACCCCGGTGGCGATCATGGAACATCGCGGGGATCGGGCGACGCTCGGCGATACCATCCAGCGGTTCATCGCCTGGCGCAAGGCAGCCGGCCTGTCGCCCGAAACGAGCCCGACCTTCAACGTCTTCCGGTCCGAAAGATGTCCCGCTGTCGCGGCCGACTACAGCATGGACATTTGTGTCGGCACCGACCGGCCGATCGACGCGGGCGACGAGCAGATGAAGGCTGGCGTGATCCCCGGCGGACGCTGCGCCGTGCTGCGCTACCCCGGCAACACCAACAATCTGGAGCCGGCCGCGCTTTATCTTTATCGCGACTGGCTTCCGGCCAGCGGCGAGGAAGCACGCGACTTCCCGATCTATTGCCAGCGGCGGCTGTCCTTTCTTCCGGAGATGTCGGTGCCCGAGATCGTCACTGAACTCTTTTTGCCTCTAAAATAGCGCGGCGGGAAAGCGGCCTTTCTCTTCCGTTCGAAGGAACGGGCCGCAATCCAACCAATCTCGGCTTTACGAGCTCACGGCCTGGGCAATCAGGCGCGGCGCCGCGCGGATTCCGGCTTGATGCGCGCGGCGAGGAATTCCTTGACGCGACGGCCCGGCGCCGGGCCGCGCAGCGGCTTGAACCCATCGTCGAGCTCGCCCGATAGATCGAGCGTGGCCCGCTGGCCGACGGCGTCGTAATTTTCTTCCAGCCAGTCGCTGGCGGCGCTGCGGCCGAGGTCGCGCAGATAGGCGATGAAAGCCCATTCGGCATTGACCTTGGATGAGGCGGACAGGTCCTTGAAGGCCTCGTCGGCATCGATGCGGTGCATGCGGATGTCGCGATATTCGCCATGCGGCAGGCGCCCGGCCGCGATCAGTTCCTTGACGAAGGCGATCGAGCGGAATTCACGCAGCAGCCCGGCGTTGAAGGTAATCTCGTCGATGCGGTTCTGGATCTCGTTGGCGCTTTTCGGCGTGCCTTCGCGCACGACCGGATTGATCTGCACCAGAAGCACGTCCTCGGTCGCCGCCGTCTTGAAGAATGGATAGAGCGCCGGATTGCCGCCATAGCCGCCATCCCAATAGGGCACGCCCTTGATCTCGACCGCCTGGAACAGCTGCGGCAGGCAGGCCGAGGCCATCACCGTGTCGAGGTCGATCTCGCCGTCGGAGAAGACGCGCAGTTGCCCGGTTTCGACATTGGTCGCCGAGATGAACAGTTCCATCGATTTGCAGGTGCGCACGTTGTCGAAGTCGATCTCCTTCTCGACCACATCGCGCAGCGGGTTGAGGCCGAGCGGATTGGCGACATAGGGCGAGAACACCCGCGACATCGTGTCGAAGAAGACATAGCCGGGTGTGTTCTCGATCGACCAGTTGCCCCAGACCACGTCCCAGGGCATGCGCTGCACCGGGCTGAAACGGCCCTTCGAGGCCACCGCCCGCCAGAAATCGTCGAGCTTTTTTCGCGCGCCTTCCACGCCGCCCCGGACAAACCCGTCGGCCAGCGCCACCGCGTTCATGGCGCCGGCGCTGGTGCCGGACACCGCCGCGATCTCCAGCCGCCCATCCTCCAGCAGCCGGTCGAGCACGCCCCAGGAAAAGGCGCCGTGCGAGCCGCCGCCCTGGAGGGCAATGTTGATCTTCTTCTTTTCCTCCGCCTTGCCGTTCTTCGCCATGGCGTTCCTTGTCTCGATGCGCCGCCCTACCGCCGCGTCATTTGGACGGAGCCGGTGCAGTCAGCCTATGTTGCAGTGCAGCATATAAGGGCGGACCAAGGCAAGAACACGAACACACAAGCGTGATCATGGATTTTCCTCGCCCCACGAAGTGGGCTACAGCATGCTGTGACTGGCGTGACTGATCAGACCTGAGGCTTGATTGCCACGTGGTTCCCCCAATCCGTCGCTGCTTCGCAGCGCCACCTTTCCCCCCTCCGGAGGGAAAGGAAGGGAGCCCTTGCTGGACGAGCGTTGTCGGCAAAAAGCCTGGCGCGCCTTTCCTCTACCCCGTCGATCGGGGGAGAGGTGGCTCGGCGAAGCCGAGACGGAGTGGGGGTCGATCAGCGCTACATTAGCCAATGCATGCGCCAAGCTGCCATACACGCTATCGCCAAAGGCCAGCCGCTTGGAAATGTGTGCATGCCGTAGACAAAGTGGGGCGAGGAACTACCCTCAGGCGACGAGATCCGGCACCGGCCCGACATAGCGCGACTGCGGCCGGATCAGCCGTCCGGTCGCCTGCTGTTCGCGGGCGTGGGCGATCCAGCCGGCAACGCGGCCGGCGGCAAAGACGTTGGAGAATGCCTCTTCCGGGAAGCCGACCGCTTCCAGGAGAAGCGCGGTGTAGAACTCGACATTGGTCTGGATCGAGCGTTGCGGCTTGGCGATGCGAAGCACTTCGAGCGCCGCCTGCTCCACCGTCTCGGCGAAGGCCAGCCGGCTGCCGGTCTCGTTGCGGGAACCGAGCTGCCGCACGACGGCCTTCAGCGCGTCGGCGCGCGGATCGCGCACACGATAAATGCGGTGGCCGAAACCCATGATGCGCCGGCCATGCGCGATCTCGTTGCGCAGCCATGCCGTGGCGTCGCCGCTCGCCTCGATGGCGTCCAGCATCTCGATCACCGGCCCGGGCGCGCCGCCATGCAGCGGCCCTTTCAGCGCGCCGAGCCCGGCCAGGACCGCCGAGGTCAGGCCGGCCTGGGTAGAAGCCACCACGCGGGTCGCGAAGGTCGATGCATTGAGGCCGTGGTCGCAGACCGTCACCAGATAGCTGTCCAGCGCCTTGGCAAGCGCCGGCGAGGCGGTGGCGGCAAGCATCCGCAGCATGTCGCCGGCATGATCGGCATTTTCGTCGGGAGCGATCGGCGTCTCGCCCCGGCCGAGGCGCAGCAGCGCCGGCGTGAGCACCGCCGGTGCCGCGATCAGCCGCAGCGCGTCGGCAAGCCCGTCACCGTCCGACAGGACGGCCATGCCGGCCCGCATGCCGCTATAGACATCGAGCGGCGCCAGCTGCGCAAGCATCGGTTTCACACGATCAAATACTTCCACCCGCGCCTTGCCGATCGCCTTCGCCAGTTCGGCATCGCTGGGAAGGTCGTCGAAGAAGCCGTCGAACAACAGCCGGACCACCTGCGCGTAGCGCCAAGGGCCGGCGAGTTCCATCAGCGAATGGCCGCGGATGGTGAGGTGCCCGCCTACACCGTCGACATCGGAAAGCACCGTGTCGGCCGCCACAACATCATCGAGCCCATTCGCCATGATCGTCTCCTTGACCTTTTGTGCATTGCAATTAATGCTGCGCAATCAATGCATCAATCTTGATCAAGATAATCAATGTAAGGCGGCAAATGACGGAATGGCTGTCGCGGGAGCAAGCGCTGGAGCGGCTGAACGTCCGGCCGCAGACGCTTTATGCCTATGTCAGCCGCGGCCGCATCGGCATGAAACCGGACGACACCGACCCGCGCCGCAGCCAGTACCGCGCCGACGACATCGCCGTGCTCGCCACGCGCCGCGACCGCGGAAGGAGCCCGCGGGCGATCGCCGAGAGCGCCATCGCCTGGGGCGAGCCGGCGATCGCCACCTCCATCTCGACGGTGCTGCATGGCCGCCTCGTCTATCGCGGCAGGGACGCGGTGGAGCTTTCGGCGACGGCGACGCTCGAGGAGACCGCCGAACTCGTGTGGGCTTCCGACCGTCCGGTGTCGTTCGCTCCGCTGACCCCTTCGGCTGCCCGGCAAAGCGGCACGCCAACGGCATTTGCCAGGCTTTCGGCGCTGGCTGCCGAAGGCTGGCCTTCGCTCGGCCGCAGGCCGGCCATGCTGCAGCAGGACGGCGCCGCCGCCACCAGCGCTCTGGCCTCCGCGCTCGGCGCGACGCCGGGCTCGGAGCCAGTGCATGACAGGTTGGCGCAGGGCTGGTCGGTGGACGCCGCGGGGGCAAAACTCATCCGCAAGGCGCTGGTGCTGCTCGCCGATCACGAGCTCAACGCCTCGACCTTCGCCGCCCGCGTTGCGGCCTCCACCGGCGCGCCGGTCGCCGCCTGCCTGCTCGCGGGTCTCGCGACGCTGAGCGGCCCGCGCCATGGCGGCGCGGGCGCGGCGGCGATCGCGCTGGTCGAGGACGCCGAGCGGCTGGGTCCTGACGAGGCGATCGCCCGCTGGCTCGCGCACGACCGGCCGCTGCCGGGCTTCGGCCACCCGCTCTACCCCGAAGGCGATCCGCGCGCCGAGGGGCTGTTTTCCGATTTCAGGATCGATGACGGCCTGTTGCAACTGCGCAAGGCGGTTCTTGCCGCGACCGGACTGCATCCGAACATCGATTTCGCGCTGGCCGCGATGACGCGCGGCCTGCGTCTGCCCGCCGACGCCCCGTTCCGCCTGTTCGCGCTCGGCCGCAGCGTCGGCTGGACCGCGCATGCCGTCGAGCAGGTGACCAGCAACAGGCTGATCAGGCCCCGCGCCCGCTATGACGGACCAATTGGCGCGGGATGATGACCTTGGAGATCAGCCGGAACGCGTTTGAGGTCGTCATCCTGGGGCGGAGCGTGTGGCTGCCGCGCTATTGGGGACTCTAGACGGCGATCGGCGCCTTGATGCTCGCATCCGCGAGCCGGAAATCCTCGAAGCGGAAGGCGAAGAGGTCTTTCACCTCCGGATTAATCCATATCGTCGGCAAGGCCTTGGGGCGTGCGCCGCATCTGCTCGCGCGCCTGCTCGAAATGCTCGAATAAAGATGCGCATCGCCGAGCGTGTGGACGAAATCGCCGGGCTTCAGCCCCGGTCACCTGCGCCACCATCATGGTGAGCAAGGCATAGGAAGCGATGTTGAACGGCACGCCGAGAAAGATATCGGCCGAGCGTTGGTAAAGCTGGCAGGAGAGCCGGCCCTCCGAGACATAGAACCGAAATAGGCAATGGCAGGGCGGCATCGCCATATTGGAGGCTTTGCCCGAGATCATCGCATCGACAAAGTGCAAAACGCCTTGGCCCGCCAACGCAATGCTGCTTAGGCCGCCTTGGGACTCTTCGCGACACGCCTCTCTACTCGCTCGGACTTCACGTCGGCAAACTTGGACCTGGCAAGCCAACGTGGCAGGGCCGATCTTGCTCGGGCGCTACCGATCGCTTCGATCCTGCTTTGGCTGAGCGCGGCGTGAAGTGGAAGATCACCGCGCCAGACGTAGATCATGTCGCGCAAGGTCGTGGTTAGGTAGAGATCGACATCAAACGCAGGATCAGTGATGCAGAGCTGCGTGGCGCCATTCTCGCCGACAAACCAGTAGTGCCGCCAGCGAGCCGGTCGCTCGCGGAACGTAAGCTTCACGACCGAACGCTGTGCTCCGAAGGCATCCGGATGCGCCCCCCTTTCAATTGCCCAGAGAAGCAGACCAGCATCGAGTTCATGATCCATTAGCTCTCGGCGAGACCACCGTTGACCCCAGACGCCGAGCGCGTGCACCAGCGGCATCAGATCTTGGCCTGGCGCCGTGAGGTGGTAAGTCCAACCGCGCCCTGATTCCGGTAGGCGCCGCTCAACAAGTCCCTCCGCCTCCAGTTGTTTGAGGCGCTTGGAAAGGAGGGTCGGAGACGCCCGCGCAACACCGCGTTGAAGTTCAGAGAAGCGCGAAACGCCCTTACCGAGGTCGCGCAGGATCAATGGCGTCCAGCGCTCGCAGAATATCTCGGCGGCTTTGGAAATGGGACAGAACTGCCCGTAACTTCTCAATGGCCCGCTCCTTCTGTCAGCGTATCAACGCAAGAATACTACACTTTGTGGAGTATTCGAGTGCAAGGCGTCGGGGCAAACTCATCCAAGCAAGAGGCAGGTCGCCGCGCATCGCGGGCTGGCCGCGGTCGGTTGCCGCGCCCAGCGCGTGCGAGGGCTGTCGGAAGGATGGTGACGAGATGAACGATGGCCATTGGGGGCGGCCATGAGCGAAATGGGCGTTCTGGATGCCGTGGTTGTGGGCGCTGGATGGGCCGGCCTCGGCGTCAGTTATATGCTTGCCCAATCCGATATGCGGCATTGCGTCCTTGAACGCGGGCGAATCGGCGAAACCTGGCGGACCCAGCGTTGGGACTCGTTCCACTTCAATCTTCCCAACATGTACAGCGTGATGCCGGGCGATCGTTACGATGGCCCGGACCCAGAAGGGTTTATGACGCATATAGAGTTTGCGACTCTCCTTGAAGACTATGCGCGGCGCTACCAACTCCCGGTTCGTAACGGCATCTCGGTCACAAAACTGAAATCAAGTGACGGGCTCTTTCACATTGTGACGCCTGAGCAGACGTGGCGGGCGAAAAACGTGGTTGTCGCCAGCGGCAGCTTGAACCGTCCGCGTCGACCAGTTTCCGCCTCAGCGTTGACGGATGGCCCAGTACAGCTCGATGCCTCTGACTACCGTAATGCCGACGACCTTCCCGCCGGAGCTATCCTCGTCATCGGCAGTGCGCAGTCTGGCAGTCAAATCGCCGAAGATTTGATTCTGGCAGGCAGGGAGACCTATCTTGCGACGGGCCATATTGGCCGCCTGCCGCGATGCTATCGCGGGCACGACATTGTCGTATGGATGGTGAAGACCGGATTGGTCGATGCGCCGCGCAAGGATTTCGTCGATCCCTCCGGTCGCGTTGCCGGCAGGCCCCTGATTGGCGCTTTGCACACGATAAGTCTGCAATCTCTCAGCGCCCAAGGCGTCATGCTGCTCGGACGATTTCTCGGCGTGGAGAACGGCCAGCCTGTCTTCGCCGACGACCTTGTTGGGAATATTCGGTTCGGCGACGAGATTTCCGCGCAATTCAAAAAACGTATCGATGAGTTTATCGAACGCAGCGGTCTCGATGCCCCCGCACCCGTTAAGGAGGAGGCGGAGGCAGTCGCTCCGCGCCTACCCCAGCGCCCCATTCTGTCGCTCGATCTCGTAGAGCGGAACATTTCAGCGATTGTCTGGTGCACCGGCTTCCAGGGCGATTTCAGTTGGATCGATGTACCCGGTGTTCTCGACAAGCAAGGCCAGCCGGTTCACGAAGACGGCGTTGCCCCGATTCCCGGAATCTATTTTGCCGGGCTCGATTTTGCGTCCACGCGCCGGTCGGGCACCGTTATGGCCATTGAAGACGAGGCGCGTCGATTTGTCGGCCAAATATTAGCTCGGACGTGATCCGGTGACGGGTGAAGAGGTCACCTATCCGAATCGAATTCAGGAGGGTAGACGGCCAACAATCGGTGAGGACGCGCCTCTCGGAGCTTTGTTGCTCGGGCGGGCCGGGAGTTTCGAGGGTGGGACTTTGGGGCGGCCCTTGAACCGGCCTTCAACCGTTCGATGCGGTTGAAGGCCGGTCAGGCGGTGCAGGAGCTGGAGCGCTTGTCGTCCGCAGCCTCGACAGCCTAATCTGTCGCGAAACGCCAAAAGCCGCCTTTCGGCGGCCTCGGTCTTCTTCAAATCGGCACCATAAGCGACACTGGAACTGTTCGGCCTCAAATTTCCACCGTAAGTAAGTGTCGGTCTCGGTCAAAACCTGTCCGAGGATGACGAAGGGATGGGTCGGTTCGGCTAATCTCAGGCGCGGCGACCACCACCAACGACAGCCACCAACCCGTCAGGACATCGTGTCCAGCTTGCGCTGCATGGCCGCAATCTGCGCCTTCAATTCCTGCAGATCGTCGCCCTTTTCTTCCTTCTTCGGCGGCTCGGCCGGTGCTGCCGAATTGCCGCCGGCGGGCGGGAACGGCGTGAACATGCGCATGGCGTTCTGGAACATCTCGACATTGCGTCGCGTCTGTTCCTCGAGCGCCTTCATCGGCGTCTTCATCATGTCGATCGGCGTCTTGCCGAAGGCACCCTTGAGCTGCTCGCGAAACCGCTCCTGCTCCTTGGAGAAGGCGATCATCGACTGTTCGAGGAAGCTCGGCACGATCATCTGCATCTGATCGCCGTAAAAGGAGATGAGCTGGCGCAGGAACGGGATCGGCAGCATGTTCTGCCCTTCCTTGTTCTCCAGCTCGAAGATGATCTGCGTCAGCACCGGGTGGGTGATGTCATCGCCGGTCTTTGCATCCTGGACCGTGAACTCCTCGCCCTTCTTGACCATCTCGGCCAAGTCCTCGAGCGTCACATAGGTGCTTGTGCCGGTATTGTAGAGCCGGCGATTGGCATACTTCTTGATGACGATCGGGTCGTCTTTTGCGGCCATCCGTATCCTCCCCAGGACACCGGCACCTCTAGGAGTAAGCGGCCGGTAACGATTGCGCCCTTTAACCAAGATACGCGCAAAAGCGTCACAATTCCAAGCGGTTTGTGCACTGCGGCATCAATTAATGCTGCACAGCCATTGCAAAATCCGCCGCATGGCCAACGTCACGTTACCGCGACTGGCGCGCGCTCTGCTTGCCGCGCATGGCGGTCATGCCCATTTCCGGTTTGACTCAGGGTTTCGAACGGGCAAGAAAGTCCTAAAGCGATCTCGAAAATACGACACCTCGAAGTCTGGAGAAGAAAATGTCCGCTTCCAATTCCATCGTCGTCGCCAGCGCCGCCCGCACCGCGGTCGGCTCCTTCAACGGCAGTTTCGCCGCAACGCCCGCGCATGAGCTCGGCGCCGTCGTCATCAGGGAACTGCTGGCGCGGGCGAATGTCGAGGCGGCGGAAGTCGACGAAGTCATCCTCGGCCAGGTGCTGACCGCCGCGCAAGGGCAGAACCCGGCTCGCCAGGCCTCGATCAATGCCGGCCTGCCGAAGGAGACCACCGCCTGGGGCCTCAACCAGGTTTGCGGCTCGGGCTTGCGCGCCATCGCGCTCGGCATGCAGCAGATCGCCACCGGCGACGCCAAGGTGATCGTCGCCGGCGGCCAGGAATCGATGTCGATGTCGCCGCACGCCGAGCACCTACGCGCCGGCGTCAAGATGGGCGACTACAAGATGATCGACACCATGATCAAGGACGGCCTTTGGGATGCCTTCAACGGCTATCATATGGGCAACACCGCCGAGAACGTTGCCCGCCAGTTCCAGATCACCCGCGAAACCCAGGACGAGTTCGCCTTGGCCTCGCAGAACAAGGCCGAGGCCGCGCAGAAGGCCGGCAGGTTCAAGGACGAGATCGTCGCCTTCACCATCAAGGGCAAGAAGGGCGACACAACAGTCGACCAGGACGAGTACATCCGCCACGGCGCGACGCTCGACGCCATGACCAAGCTGAAGCCCGCTTTCGACAAGGACGGCACGGTCACCGCCGCCAACGCCTCCGGCATCAATGACGGCGCCGCCGGCGCGCTGCTGATGACGGAGGCCGAGGCCGCCCGGCGCGGCATCACTCCGCTGGTGCGCATCGCCTCCTGGGCGACCGCCGGCGTCGATCCGGCGATCATGGGCACGGGGCCGATCCCTGCCTCGAAGCGGGCGCTGGAAAAGGCCGGCTGGTCGGTCAAGGACCTCGATCTCGTCGAGGCCAACGAGGCGTTCGCCGCGCAGGCCTGCGCCGTCAACAAGGGCATGGGCTGGGATCCCTCGATCGTCAACGTCAATGGCGGTGCCATCGCCATCGGCCATCCGATCGGCGCTTCGGGCGCCCGCGTCTTCAACACGCTGGTCCACGAGATGCGCCGCCGCGGCGCCAGGAAGGGCCTCGCCACGCTGTGCATCGGCGGCGGCATGGGCGTGGCCATGTGCGTGGAAGCGCTGTGAACTCAGCGAGTAGCGAATAGGGAGTAGCGAATAGGGAAGAAGAAGCGTCGCGCGGCGGGACATCGGACCCTACTCGCTATTCGCTACTCTCTACTCGCTCAGACGATTTTAAAGGGAGGACCACATGAGCAAGGTAGCAATCGTCACGGGCGGATCGCGCGGCATCGGCGCGGCGATATCGGTCGCCTTGAAGAACGCCGGCTATTCCGTCGCGGCGAACTATGCCGGCAATGACGAGGCGGCGCAGAAATTCAAGGCCGAGACCGGCATCCCGGTCTACAAATGGTCCGTCGCCGACTACGAGGCCTGCGCCGCCGGCATCAAGCAGATCGAAGCCGATCTCGGACCGGTCGGGGTGCTGGTCAACAATGCCGGCATCACCCGCGACGCCATGTTCCACAAGATGACGCCCGCGCAGTGGAAGGAAGTCATCGACACCAACCTCTCCGGCGTCTTCAACATGACGCATCCTCTGTGGAGCGGCATGCGCGACCGCAAGTTCGGTCGCGTCATCACCATTTCCTCCATCAACGGCCAGAAGGGCCAGGCCGGCCAGGTCAACTACTCGGCCGCCAAGGCCGGCGATATCGGCTTCAGTAAGGCTCTTGCCCAAGAAGGCGCGCGCGCGGGCATCACCGTCAACGTCATCTGCCCCGGCTATATCGCGACCGAAATGGTCAAGGCGATCGACGAAAAGGTGCTCACCGAGCGCATCATCCCGCAGATCCCGGTTGGCCGCCTCGGCGAGCCGGAAGAGATCGCGCGCTGCGTCGTCTTCCTGGCGTCCGACGAGGCCGGCTTCATCACCGGCTCGACCATCACCGCCAATGGCGGCCAGTACTTCGCCTGATACCCAACTTCGCCTGATACCCTTTTTGCGCCGAGGCGGCCCCGACATCGGAGCCGCCTTTTTGCCCCGTCGACAAGCTCGGCGCGACACCTTGCCTCAATTCGGCACGCAAAGGTTAACGGCAGCAGCCTCCTTTATGCGCAACTCCGCCAACAAGCTGTGAATTCTCGGTGGGTAAGCTGTGGATAACACCATATCTAGGGGTGAACAAACCGGGAAAATAACCGGATCGCTGATTCGTCGCCGATTCGTTCTGGCTTTGGCCGGAAAGTTAACGGCGGACGGCGCAAACGTCACCGAATCCGTTAAAGGCGATTAAGAAAAATCAATAATTTCATAACTTTGAGGGCAAGGCTCAAGTCAACCGCGACCGTTGCCCGGCAAAAGTTAACGACAGTCTCGGTCAGACGGGGCCACGCAGGAATCGGGCCAATTCAGCGATTCAGCATGTGGTGAGACTCGCCGTCAAAAAACCCACATATAGCCGTGAACAAAACCTGAATCAGAACGAGTCAGCGATTCGTCGCTGATTCGTTCCAGACTCGTTCCAGCCGTTAACAACGACCGATTTTGCCCACCCCGGTCCGCTCTGCCTGTCCCCAAAGGAACATTCCGCTTTCGCTTCGCGCCCGAAGTCCCTATGTGTCGCCTGTCACACGCGGCAGCACCGCCGTGCTTCAGACTACAAGCGGCAGAAACCTTATTTCCGAGCCGATGAACATCCAGCCGAAACACTCCCAGCCGCTGATCCTTTCGGGCCGCGACGTGACGGCCGTGCTGGGGCCCACCAACACCGGCAAGACCCATCTCGCCATCGAGCGCATGGTCGCGCATGAGACCGGCGTCATCGGCCTGCCGCTCAGGCTGCTCGCCCGCGAAGTCTATGCCCGGGTCTGCGAGAAGGTCGGCGCCCACAAGGTGGCGCTGATCACTGGCGAGGAGAAGATCGTGCCTGCCGGGGCGAAATATTCGGTCTGCACCGTCGAGGCGATGCCGCGCGAAACCGACGCCACCTTCGTCGCCATCGACGAGGTGCAGCTCGCCGGCGATCTCGAACGCGGCCATATCTTCACCGACCGCATCCTGCATCTGCGCGGCCGCCAGGAAACGCTGCTTCTCGGCGCTGCCACCATGCACGGCATCCTGCAGCGCCTGTTGAAGGGCGTGTCGGTGGTGACGCGGCCGCGGCTTTCGCACCTTGCCTATGCCGGCTCGAAGAAGCTCACCCGGCTGCCGCGGCGCACCGCTATCGTCGCTTTCTCCGCCGACGAGGTCTACGCCATCGCCGAGCTGATCCGCCGCCAGCAGGGCGGCGCGGCCGTCGTCCTCGGCGCGCTCTCGCCGCGCACCCGCAACGCGCAGGTGGAGATCTTCCAGTCCGGCGATGTCGACTATCTCATCGCCACCGACGCCATCGGCATGGGACTGAACCTCGACCTCGACCATGTCGCCTTCGCCCAGAACCGCAAATTCGACGGTTACCAATACCGTAACCTGACCGCCGCCGAGCTTGGCCAGATCGCCGGCCGTGCCGGCCGGCACCTGCGCGACGGCACGTTCGGCGTCACCGGCCAGGTCGATCCGTTCGACGAGGATCTGGTCGCCAAGATCGAGGGACACGACTTCGACCCGGTGAAGGTGCTGCAGTGGCGCACCGCCGATTTCGACTTTTCCAGCCTCGATGCGCTGAAACGCTCGATCGAGGCCAATGCGCCGGTGGAAGGGCTGACCCGCGCGCTGCCGGCCGTGGACGCGCAGGCGCTGGAGCATCTGTCGCGCGATGGCGACATCCGCGCTTTGGCCACCGGCAAGGAGCGCGTGGCGCTGCTGTGGGAAGCCTGCGCCCTGCCGGACTACCGCAAGATCGCGCCGGCCCATCATGCCGACCTCGTCGCCTCGATCTATATGGACCTTGCGCGTCACGGCTATGTCGATGAGAATTACATGGCCGAGCAGGTGCGGCGCGCCGACACGACGGACGGCGATATCGACACGCTCTCGCACCGGATCGCGCAGATCCGCACCTGGACTTTCGTCTCCAACCGCCCCGGCTGGCTGGCCGATCAGCTACACTGGCAGGAAAAGACGCGCGAAATCGAAGACAGATTGTCGGATGCGCTGCATGAGCGGTTGACGAAACGCTTCGTAGACCGCAGGACTTCCGTCCTCATGCGGCGCCTTAGAGAAAATACCATGCCTGAAGCCGAAATCAGCCCTACCGGAACCGTCCTCGTCGAAGGCCATCATGTCGGCGAGTTGCAGGGGTTCCGCTTCACCGCCGACCAGAGCGCCGGCGGCGAGGACGCCAAGGCGGTGCGCACCGCCGCCCAGAAGGCGCTCGCCGCCGAGTTCGAGGCGCGCGCCGAGCGCTTTGCCGCTTGCGCCAATGGCGACCTGGCTTTGGGCTCGGACGGCGTCCTGCGCTGGATCGGCGCGCCGATCGGCACGCTGGTCGCCGGCGACGAGGCGTTGAAGCCGCGCCTGGTCCTGCTTGCCGACGAGCAGCTGACCGGGCCTGCCCGCGACAAGGTCGCGGCGCGCGCCGAGCGTTTCGTCAATTTCCAGATCGAGTCGCTTTTGAAGCCGCTGGTCGACTTGAAGAATGCCGACCAGCTCACCGGCATCGCGCGCGGCATCGCCTTCCAGCTGGTCGAGCATTTCGGCCTGATCAATCGCCGCGACATCGCGGAGGAGATGAAGTCTCTCGACCAGGAAGGCCGCGCGGCACTTCGCCGCCTCGGCGTGCGCTTCGGCGCCTACCATGTCTTCGTGCCGGCGCTGATCAAGCCGGCGCCTGCCGGCCTGGTGACCTTGCTCTGGGCGCTGAAGAATGACGGCAAGGACAAGCCGGGCTTCGGCGACGTGGTGCATGCGCTGGCCTCCGGCCGCACTTCCGTGGTCATCGACCCGGCCTTCGACAAGACCTTCTACAAGCTCGCCGGCTACCGCAATCTCGGCCGCCGCGCCGTGCGCGTCGACATCCTGGAAAGGCTCGCCGACCTCATCCGCCCGGCGACCAACTGGAAGCCTGGCCTCGGCCAGCGTCCGGACGGCGCCTATGACGGCCACGCCTTCATGGTGACGCCGCCGATGATGTCGATCCTCGGCGCCACCGCCGACGACATGGAGGAGATCCTCAAGGGTCTCGGCTATCGCTCCGAGGCAAAGCCGGCCGCCGAGGTGAAAGCGAAGCTCGACGCGCAGGACGACGCCGCCCGTGAAGCGGCCGCGGCCAAGCTCGCCGCGGAAGAGGCCGCTCGCGCCGCGCGGGCGACGGAGGCGCCCGCCCCCGAGGCCGCCACCGTGGCAACGTCCGGCGAGAGCCCGGAGACGGACAGCACCGAAATCCATGCCGCGGAAACCCCGGCCGAGAGCGCGGCGGAGCCTGTCGACGAAACAATCGGACAGGAAACTCTGGCCGCGGAAGCCACGGAAACCGCGGCGGCAAGCGAACCGGCGGCGCAAGGCGATGAGCCGGCCGGCGAGGCCGTGACGGAGGAAGGAGTGCCCTTGGCTGAGGCCGAGTCCTCGCGGACCGAAACCCCGGCCGAGAGCGCGGCGGAGCCTGTCGACGACACAGCTGGACAGGAGACCGTGGCCACGGAAACCGCGGCGGCAGGCGAACCGGCAGCGCAAAGCGATGAGCCGGCCGGCGAGGCCGTGACGGAGGAAGGCGTGCCTTCGGCTCAGGCCGAGTCCTCGCAGACCGAAACCCCGGCCACGAGCGAGACCCCCGCATCGACTGAAATGACGACGGAAGCCGAAACCGCGGCCGAGACTGAAGAGCCGAAGCCTGTCCTTCTGTGGCGCCAGGCGCGCTTCGACCATCAGCGTCCGCGCCATCGCCACGACAACCGTCGCGACAATCGTCCGCGTGGCGGCCAGCCCGCGCGCGATGGCCAGCCTGGCGCCGCTGCCGGCCAGCCCGGCGATCGCCCCGCCCAGGAAGGCCGCCGCGAGCAGCGCGACGGCGCCGGCAAGCCGCGCTTCGACCGCTCGAAGTTCAAGCCACGGCCGGAAACCGGCGACAGGCGCGAAGGTGGCGAACGGCGCGAAGGCAGGCCGCAAGGCGAGCGGCCAGATCGCCACGAGGGGGGCCGCCGCGAGGGCCGGCCCGAATGGAAGGGCAACAGGCAGGACGGCAAGGGCAACGCCCAGGGCGGCAAGCCGGCCTTCCAGGGCAAGCCGCGCGAGGAGCGCCCGCAACGCTTCGATCCGGATTCGCCCTTCGCCAAGCTCGCCGCCTTGCGCGACCAGCTGAAGAAATAGGTTCGAGCATGATCCCGAAAAGTGGGGCCCGGTTTTCGGGCGAGATCATGCTCCATCAAAGAGCCAGCATGATCCCGAACCGAAGGACCGCGCCAGCGAAAAGTGGGAACCGGTTTTCCGATAAGATCGTGCTCCAACAAAGCTAGCCCCGATGGTTGGAGAGGGCCGCCAGCGCATCGACAAATGGCTGTTCTTTTCGCGCGCGGTGAAATCGCGGTCCCTGGCGGCGAAAGTCGTCGTCGCCGGGCGTGTCCGCATCAATCGCGACAAAGCAGCGCAGGCCTCCGATCTGGTCAAGCCCGGCGACGTTCTCACCATCACGCTCGAGGGCCGTATCCTGGTCTGGAAGGTGCTGAATTGCGGCACGCGACGCGGTCCGGCCGACGAGGCGCGGCTGCTTTACGAGGACATGTCGCCGGCGCCGACACCCAAGGGCGAGACGGTTCCGGATGCCATTCCAGGCCTGCGCGAGGCCGGCAGCGGGCGCCCGACCAAACGCGAGCGGCGGCAGACCGACCGCCTGCTCGGCGATGATTGAATTGGGCCAGCCGGACCGCCAGCGGCGAGACCGCTGGAATTCTATTCCCCGGGGCCGGCAGTGCCCGAATGCCCTGCCCTTGCAAGCAGCCGGCAAAGGCGTTACCTCAACCTGAAAAAGCCGAGCAAATCGGGACGTTCCGGAGCCTGCAATGACCTATGTCGTGACCGACAATTGCATCAAATGCAAATACATGGACTGCATCGAGGTCTGTCCGGTCGACTGTTTCTACGAGGGCGAGAACATGCTCGTCATCCATCCCGACGAGTGCATCGACTGCGGCGTGTGCGAGCCCGAATGTCCTGCCGACGCGATCAAGCCGGACACCGAGGGCGGCCTCGACAAATGGTTGCAGGTCAATTCCGAATACGCCGAGAAGTGGCCCAATATCACCGCCAAGAAAGAGCCGCCCGCGGACGCCAAAACCTTCGACGGCGAGGCCGGGAAGTTCGAGAAATATTTCTCGCCGGAGCCCGGTGAAGGCGATTGATGCTGGCGCCGGCGACGCCGGCATGACGCGACGTAACGCGACCGATACAGTTGCTGTCTTGACAGGCAGCGACCCCGTTTGGCGTTAGCGAACGCAGCAAAACCTTGATTCTTCCGACTTTTTGTGTTACATCAACGAAACATGCCGGTGACACAACGTCGATTTATGGCGCTAACGCCCCAAATCACTGAAAGGTGAGCTTTTAGATCCGGACCAGAGCGATCTGGGGCAGGCGGCCGCATTCGTGCGGTATGCCGGTCCCTGCTTTTCCGGTGGGTTCATCCTGTTGCGCGGCTAATGGTCGGCTATCGCCGACCCCATCGGTTCGAGCCGGCATGATGCCGGCTGCACAACTAAGGAGTTCAGGGCGTAATGGCAACGATCACCCCGCAGAAGAAGTCCAACGCGGCCCGCCACGGGTTCAAGACCGGCGAGTTCATCGTCTATCCGGCGCATGGCGTCGGCCAGATCGTGGCGATCGACGAGCAGGAAGTTGCGGGTCACAAGCTGGAACTGTTCGTCATCGATTTCCAGAAGGACAAGATGCGGCTCAAGGTACCGGTCGCCAAGGCGACCTCGATCGGCATGCGCAAGCTGTCGGAAGAGGACTATGTCGACCGCGCGCTGAAGGTCGTGCAGGGCCGCGCCCGCATCAAGCGCACCATGTGGTCGCGCCGCGCCCAGGAATATGATGCCAAGATCAATTCCGGCGACCTGATCTCGATCTCGGAAGTGGTGCGCGACCTTTACCGCGCCGACAACCAGCCGGAGCAGTCCTATTCCGAGCGTCAGCTCTATGAAGCCGCGCTCGACCGTATGGCCCGCGAGATCGCCGCTGTGAACCGCATGTCGGAGACCGAGGCGGTTCGCCTCATCGAGGTCAACCTCAACAAGGGTCCGAAGCGCGGCGCCAAGGCCGACAACGAAGAATCCGAACAGGAAGAAGCTGCCTGAGCTTTTTCGCTCATTGAACTACGAAGAACCCGGCCTCGCGTCGGGTTTTTTGTTTGGGCTTAAAGCATGTCTCCCGAAAGTGGACCCGGTTTCGGGACAAAGACATGCTTAAAATCAAAACTTAAAGCAGGTCGCGTGAATCCTTTTTCACGCGACCTGCTTTAATGCATGTCGCGCAAAAGTGTGCAGCGGTTTTGCGACAACGACATGCATGAAAACAAAGCCTTGAAGAAGCGGCGGCCCCCGCTCTTTACCCGGACCTTCGGTCCGGTCTCCCCACAAAAGGGGAGGTAAAGGACTCAGCCGCCAGACTCCTTCTGCGCTTCTTCCTGCCGCAGCGAGGCGATGAAGCGCTTGGTCCGCTCGCGCTCCGGATTGTCGAACACGACCGAGGCTGGGCCTTTCTCGACGATCGAGCCGGCATCGAGAAAGACGACCTCCTGCGCGATCTTGGAGGCGAGCCTCAGATCGTGCGTCGCCATCACCATGGTTGTGCCTTCGCGGGCAAGCTGCCCAAGCACGTCGACCACTTCCTGCGCCAGTTCCGGATCGAGCGCCGAGGTCGGCTCGTCGCAAAGCAGCACGCGCGGCGACGGCGCCAGCGCCCGGGCGATCGCCACACGCTGCTGCTGGCCGCCGGACAGCGTCGCCGGCCAGGCATCGGCCTTGTGCGCCATGCCGACCTTTTCGAGC
The DNA here is from genome assembly GCF_006440675.2 of Mesorhizobium sp. B2-8-5. Lineage (NCBI taxonomy): Bacteria > Pseudomonadati > Pseudomonadota > Alphaproteobacteria > Hyphomicrobiales > Phyllobacteriaceae > Mesorhizobium > Mesorhizobium sp. B2-8-5. Next base: position 1,368,598 of record NZ_CP083951.1, on the reverse strand, counting down.
AGCGCCATGGCCCGCTCGCGCGCCCTTGGCTCCGGCCATTTCAGCACCGTCACCAGCCCTTCCATGACATTCTCGATCGCGGTGCGATGCGGGAAGAGCTGGAAATTCTGGAACACCATGCCGGTCTGCAGGCGAATGCGCTGGATGTCCTTGGCCGGCACCTTGATGCCCGGATGGAATTCCAGCCCCTCCTCGCCGATGCGCAAAGCGCCCGACGTCGGGATCTCCAACAGGTTGATGCAGCGTAAGAGCGTGCTTTTGCCGCCGCCCGAAGGGCCGACCAGCGCCGTCACGCTGCCCTCGTCCAGGCTGACGGTGACGCCTTTCAGCACCAGATTGTCGCCGAAGCGCTTTTCGATGTTGCTGAGGCCGATCATGCGTTGGCCTCCAGGAACCCGCCATAGCGGTTGAGCCGCACCTCCAGCCGCGCCTGTAGCGCCGACAGCACCGAGCTCAATGCGAGATAGAGCGCCGCCGCCTCGACATAGAGGATCAGCGGCTCATATGTGGTGGCGACGATGCGCTGCGCCGCCTGGAACATCTCGGGCACCGTGATCGCCGCCGCCAGCGAGGTATCCTTGACCAGCGAGATGAAGGTGTTGGAAAGCGGCGGCACCGCGACGCGGCCGGCTTGCGGCAGGATCGTGCGCCGCATCGCCTGGCTCCAGGTCATGCCGATCGAGTAGGATGCCTCCCATTGGCCTTTCGGCACCGAGCCGATGACGGCGCGAATGATCTCCGACGTATAGGCGCCGATGTTGAGCGTGAAGCCGATAAGCGCGGCGGGAAAGGCATCGAGCAGGATGCCGACCGACGGCAGGCCGTAGAAGATCAGGAACAACTGAACGAGCAGCGGCGTGCCGCGAAAGATCCAGACATAGAAGCGAACCAGCGCAACCAGCGGCTTTGGACCGAACAGCCGGATCAGCGCCGTCACCAGTCCGGCGATGAGCCCGAGCGCGAAGGACAGGAGCGTCAGCGGCACGGTGAAAATCAGCGCCGCCCACAACAGCGTCGGCAACGATTCCAGCATCAATTGCAGCCAGTGCGGCACGGAGCGCTTCTCCCTTCCAGATACGGCGGCGCGTTCCCCCGTCTGGACTGACTATCATGCAAAAACCGGCGGGCCGTCAAAGACGGCGGCGCATGAATATCGTGCAAAAAATAACGGGCCGTCTTTGACGGCCCGCCGGTTTCCGAACAAGAGGACGATTGCCTTACTTCGAAACGTCCTGGCCGAAATATTTGTCGGCGATCTTCTGGTAGGTGCCGTCGGCCTTGATGTCGGCCAGCGCCTTGTTGATGGCCGCGACCAGCTCCGGATCGCCCTTGCGCACGATAACGCCGGAATAGTCGGCATTCTCTTCCTGCGCGGCGATCTTCACATTGGCGTCCGGCTTGTGCTTCTTGAAGTCGAGGAAGGACAGGCTGTCGTTGATGGTGGCGTCGGCGCGGCCGGTGAGCAGAAGCTGGATCGACTGGTCGAAGCCGTCGGTGCCGACGAGCTCGGCGCCATTGGACTCGGCGAGCTTGCCGAAGTTGGAGGTCAGCGACTGCGCCGACTTCTTGCCCTTGAGGTCGGCGAAGGTCTTGATGTCGGTGTTGTCGCCGCGCACGATCAGCACCGCCTTCGAGGCGATGTAGGGATCGGAGAAGTCATACTTGGCCTTGCGCGCATCGGTGATGCCGACCTCGTTGATGACGGCGTCGTAGCGGTTGGCGTCGAGGCCGGCGATCAGCCCGTCCCACTTGCCTTCGAGGAACTCGACCTTGACGCCGAGCTTGTCGGCGATGGCCTTGGCGATCTCGACATCGAAGCCGACCAGGGCGTTGGATTCGTCATGATAGGTGAAGGGCGCGTAGGTGCCTTCGGTGCCGACCTTGATGACGCCCGCCTGCTTGATCTGGTCGAGATTGGCGCCGGCATGCCCGGCCGTGACCGCCAGAACCTGCAACGTTCCGGCGACAAGGAGCGATTTGAGCCATTTCATTTTTCTGTGATCCCGTTTTGACCGGTGCCCCGGCGCGATTGTGAGAGCCGGAAACTGACAGATAGAAGGCCGCGAAATAAGGAACCAGATTTCAAAAATCGGCTCTTCCAGAAATCCGTTTCTCAAAATTGCCTGATAACCGCCAACCGACTCTTTCGGGCCGATAACAAAACGTTCCCGCTGGCAATATTTGCCCCCTCGGACGGCGGAACCATCGATGCGCCTGACACGTTGCATGGCTGTTGTAGGGCGCGGCGGCATCTTTTCAACCGCTGTAAGCCCACTCACCACCAAAAGGAGCCGGCATGATCGAGGACGCGGCAGGACGGACGCTGGTCCGGGCGGCAATGAAGGCTCCTTATCTCGAGCGTGACGAGGAGCATGTCCTCGCCTTGCGCTGGAAGGAAGAGAACGACCAGCACGCGTTGCACAGGATCACCGTCGCCCATATGCGCCTGGTCATCTCGATGGCCTCGAAATTCCGCCATTACGGCCTGCCGCTCGGCGACCTTATCCAGGAGGGCCATGTCGGCCTGCTCGAGGCCGCCGCCCGTTTCGAGCCCGCGCGCGAAGTGCGCTTCTCGACCTATGCCACGTGGTGGATCCGCGCCTCCATGCAGGATTACATCCTGCGCAACTGGTCGATCGTGCGCGGCGGCACGAGTTCGGCGCAGAAGGCGCTGTTCTTCAACCTGCGGCGTCTGCGCGCCCGCCTCGCCAACGGCGCCGAGCCGCTCTCCAATGCCACGCTCTATCGCGAGGTCTCGGCCGCGCTCGGCGTTCCGGAAGCCGACGTTGCGATGATGGATTCACGCCTGTCCTCGCCCGACAGCTCGCTCAACGCGCCTTTGGCCGATGAGAACGGCGCCGCCGAGCGGATGGATTTCCTGGTCTCCGAAGACCCGCTCCCCGACGAGATCGTCGGCGACCGGATCGACATCCAGCGCCGGGCTGTCTGGCTGAAGAGCGCGCTCGGCGCGCTCAACGCCCGCGAGCTTCGCATCATCGAGGAGCGCAGGCTGAGCGACGACGGCGCCACGCTGGAAGCGCTCGGCGAACAGCTCGGCATCTCCAAGGAACGCGTCCGCCAGATAGAGGCCCGCGCCATGGAAAAGCTGAAGCTGGCTCTTGTGAAGCAGAATCCGGAATTTTTGGCGGAAGCGGCCTGAAATTAATGTAATTAAAAAATCAAAGATAAGAAATTTATTAAATAAGAATATATTCGCCGTCGAGGCGATTTTTCCTCGGTAACGCATATTGATTGTGAGCTCTTTAACAGACCGCTGCGCCGCAATCGGCTTTTTTGACGCCTCCAGATCATAACATATGGGGGATCTGCCATGCTGCGATGCTGCGCGCTCCTTGCAGCCCTGTTCCTCGTGGGCCTCACGACATTCGAAGCGCACGCCGATCGAAGGGTTGCCCTCGTCATCGGCAATTCCGAATATCGCGAAATCCCGGCGCTCAAGAATCCGGACAAGGACGCGGAAGACGTGTCCAATACGTTCCGGCTGGCCGGCTTCGAGGTGTTCGCCGCCAAGGACCTGACCAGGCTTCAGTTCGAAGAGCGGTTCCGCAACTATCTGGCGGCAGCCGACGGCGCCGATCTCGCGGTCGTCTACTATTCGGGACACGGCTTTCAGATCGGCGGCGAGAATTTCCTGATTCCGGTCGATGCGTCGCTGAAAGATGCGGCCGACATGGAGGTCCAGGCGATCAAGGTCGACGACATATTGCGGCAACTGCGCTCGAGATCGAAGATCCAGATGATCATCCTCGACGCCTGCCGCAACAATCCCTTCCCGCGCAAGGACTATTGGCTGCGCGACCAGTTGATCGTCGCCGGCGACAGCGGACTTGCGCAGGTAACAGGTTCGCAGAACACGCTGATTGCCTATGCAACCGAGCCGGGGGCGGTCGCCTATGATGGTTCCGGCGATCTCAGCCCGTTCTCGTCGTCCTTCTCCCGCCGCGCGCTGGCGCCGGACCAGGAGATACGCTCGGTCATGGCGGCCGTGCGCCGCGACGTGGTCAAGGCCACCAACGGCAAGCAGGTTCCGTGGGAGAACTCCTCGCTGATCGACGATGTCGTGCTGATGCGCGGGGCGGAGCAACCAGCGCCACCGCCTTCCGACGCGCAGCAGAACGAGCAGGTGGCGGAGCGCGGAATCCAGGTTGGCGATGTCGCCGAGGCGATTGGAAGTCGCGATATCCGCGTCCCGGTCGGCGTCGGCCCGGTTCCGCTGAAACTGGTCTTCCGGCCAAGGATGCCTCGATCAGCCTCAAGCTTGCGAGCTACCCGGCGACCGGAACGCTGTCCTTGCCCGGTCGCGTCCTGTCGCCGCAATCGAGCCTGATGGCCGCCGAGGTCGACAATCTGCGCTACGAGCCGCAGATCGGCTCGGCCGCTCCCGTCGAAGTCGGCTTCGAGATCCGTGTGGGCAACGCCGCGAAGCGGGCGACGATGAAACTGTCGCCGGGCGCCGACCCTTGCGACCAGGCCGCCGGCGAGCCGCTCGACCTGCAGGGCGTCGTCTCGGGACGGTTGCCGAACGAGATCGGCGGCGGGGCTCTCGAGACCTGCGAGGCGGCGGTGAAGTCCTACCCCGACATTGCGCGCTTCCGTTACGAACTGGGGCGGGCGCTGCTGGCGGCGGGCAGGATCGACGAGGCCAGGCAGGCCATCCAGGAAGCCGCGGACAAGGGACATATCCGCGCCCTGTTTGCGCTCGGCTCTATCGCCTCGTCCGGAACAGGGACGGCTGTCGATGCATCGAAGGCGAACGGCCTCTATTCGAAGGCGTCGGACAACGGAGACCCCTACGCCCTGGCCGCCTGGGGACGCGCTTTGTTCAATGGCATCGGCGTCGAGCGCGACACCGGCAAGGGCCTGGACCTGCTGCTCCAGGCAGCGGCGATGGGACATGTCGACGCCATGAAGGAGCTTGCCGTGATCTTCACGGAAGGCCGCAACGGCGTGCCCGCCGACCCGGCCCGCGCCCTGGCTTTCCTCAAAGCCGGCATGGAGCGGCAAGACGTCTATTCGATGGGCGTTCTCGGTCTTTCCGCGCACCCCGCGCGCACCACCCCCGTGGTCATGGCGTGCAAGGCCCCGAAGGTCATCACGAAGATAAAAGTGGTGCGCGTGCCCGTGTCGAAACCGAAGACCGTCACACCGACAATTCCGGGGGCACCAAAGGTCAAGCCGATGCCAACGGGAACCGGGAGGACATCCTGGACTGGTGGCAGTAGCCGCGCTGCCAGCACCGGCGGTGGCAATACCGGCGACGGCGAAGGTGACGGCGGCGACACCGGTAGTGACGGCTTGTGAAGGACAACGGCTCCCGGCCCGGGCGATTGTTCAAATAGCCGACGGCGCCTGGTTGGTGCGAATTCGCAGGTCCCTACCTGTCGGTGACGATCTTGACCTTGTCGCCCGACGACACTGTCGCGCCCGGCGACATGGCGTTGAGCACGCGGAACAGGTCGAGCTTGCGGTCGACACCGACCATCTGCGCGGCGAGCGAGCCCATGGTCTGGCCGGCCTGGACGGTGACGACCCTGATATGCAGCGGCTTCAGCGCCGCCTTCTCGGCCGGACTCAGCACGCGGAAGGAGCCGCTGACCGAGCGCGCCACCGGGTCCAGCGAAGTGCTGGCCGAGGGCGCGGCCGTCAGCAGCCTGTAGACTTGGCCGCCGGCGCGGATCACTGCGATGTCGAACTGCCAGCCTTGCGCGCTGGCATGCGCCGTCGCCGCATCGTTGCCGTTGATCGTCTCCTGGCGCACGCTGGCGTCTTCCAACCCCGCCACCCAGCCGCTGCGGATGTAATCGGTGAGCGAGACGGACTTGTCGATCGCCACGCCGTCGAAGCGGATGGCGATGTCGCCCGGCCCGGTCGCGGTGACGGCGGCCGCCGAATTGTCGATGACGAAGCCGTCCGGCACCGTGAAGGAGACGCCGAGATTGGGGTGCATGAAGGTCTGGCCGCGCACATAGCCTTCTTCCGGCGTGTCGCCGTAAAGCAGGCCGTCGATGCCGGCCAGAAATGCGTCGCGGTCGCGCGTGCCGACGCCGGGCGGGCCGAAATTGCGCGCAAGGCGCTGCGCCAGCTCGATGCGCTGCGGCGTGTTGGGGTGCGTCGCCAGGAAGTCGAGGCTGGCGTCGGTGGCGCCGCTGACCGAGCGGAAATCCGTATAGGCCGACATCGACTGCAGGAAGCGACCCGCCGCATAGGGATCGTAGCCCGCCTCGCCGATCGACTTGATGCCGATGGCGTCGGCCTGCAGTTCCTGGTTGCGCGAGAATTGCGCAAGCCTGAGCTTGCCGCGGATGAGCGCCGCCTTGGCCGTCGGGCTGTCGCCGAGCACATCGGAAACCACCTTGGTCGCCAGGCCTTCCTCGGCTTCGAGTTGCTGCCGCTGCAGGCCGTGATTCGCGGTGACGTGGCCCATCTCATGCGCGATGACCGCGGCAAGCTCGGACGAATCGTTGGCCAGCGCCAGCAAGCCGCGCGTCACATAGAGATAGCCGCCCGGCAACGCGAAGGCGTTGACGTTGGGTGAGTTGAGGATGGTGATGCGATAGGTTTGGGTAGGGTTCGCCGACACCACCGTCAGATTGCCGACGACCTTGGCCACCATGCGTTCGAGCCTGGGGTCGGAATATTCGCCGCCATAGGTGGCGAGAATCCGCGGATGCTGCGCCTTCGCCATTTCGGCGAGCTTGGCGTTGGCGACGACATTGTCGACGGTGATCGGCTTGTCGGAAGGCTGGAAGCCGCTTTCCTGCACGTCCGGCGGCGTGAACATCTGGCAACTGGCCAGTACGGCAACACTCGCCAGCGCGAGAAATCGTGCCAGCGGCCTCATCCAAACCTTCTCAGCGCCGGTCGACAGATCGGCTTCCTTTCGAACTCTTTCGGCAAATCGCTGCCCAGCCGGACTAGCATGGCCGGACCTAGCCACACTCCCCCGGACAAGGCAAGCAAACGCCGGATCGCCCGTTGCCGGTTTGGCCGTAAATTATGTCCGCTTCCAGGCAATATGTTGTGATCCGGCAACGGTGCCGGCTCGATCGCCGATATAGCGCCGGAAGGCGTCCGGTCCAGACCGATCGAAGAAATCATCCGCCGGCCCGGTTGCCGCGATCGTGCCTTCGTCGAGAAAAGCCACGTCCTGGCCGATGCGGCGCGCATCTTCCGGCTGATGCGTGACGAACAGCACCGTCATTTCGCGCTCGGCATGGATGCCGGCCATAAGGTCGAGCATGTCGTCGCGCAGCGCCGGGCCGAGCGACGCGAAAGGTTCGTCGAGCAGCAAGACTGGCCGGTCGCGCAACAGCACCCGCGCCAGCGCCACGCGTTGCCGCTCGCCGCCGGAAAGCTCGCGCGGCAACCGCCTTTCCTTGCCCGCAAGACCGACCCGCGCCAGCGCCTCGGTGACGTCGGCGCGATCGGCATCGCCGAGTTTGAGCGACGGCGAGCGGCCGAGCCCGACATTGGCTTCGACCGAAAGATGCGCGAACAAATTGTTTTCCTGGAACACCATCGACACCGGCCGCGCCGAAGGCGGCGTGTTGCCGAGATCGGCGCCGCCGATCAGCACCTTGCCCGCATCGGGCGTTTCGAAGCCGGCTATCAGATTGAGCAGCGTCGACTTGCCGGAGCCGCTCGGCCCCATGATGGCGGTGATCCTGCCGGCCGCGAATTCGGCGTCGAAACTGAAGGAGGATTCGCCATAGCTGAACGAGACGCCCTCCAGCGCGACGGTGAGGCCCTTTTGCGCGGCGGCGCCATCGATGCTCGTCGTCATGACTTTCCTTCCCGCCCCAGCCAGTCGGCGGCGACCACCAGCATCAGGCAGACGAGGCCAAGCAGCAAGGCAAGCCCCGCGGCGTCGGCTGTCCGGTAGCTGCCCATGCGCGCCAAAAGCAGATAGGGCAAGGTCTGCACGGAATCGCTGCCGAACAGCGCGATCACGCCGAGATCGCCGAGCGACAGCGCCACGGCGAAAGCGAAGCCGGTGGCCAGGGGCCGCCTGAGCGACGGCCAGTCGATCAGGCTGAGCCGGGTCCAGCCGGATATGCCGAGCGCCAGGCAAAGCCGCTCGTGGCGCTCGCTCGCCGCGTCATAGGCCGGGCGAATGGCGCGGATGGCGAAGGGCATCGCCATCACCGCGTTGACGGCGACGACCATGGCCGGCGCGACGGCGAAGACATCGGTGACGTGGCGCAGCGCCAGGAACCAGCCGGCGCCAAGGACGATTGGCGGCACGACCAGCACGAAGCCGGCGCCAGTGTCGGCGGCATGTTCGAGCAGGCCCATGGCGCCGCCTGCCCGGCGCCGCAGGGCCAGCGCGCGCCGCGCCGCGATCAGCGCCAGCGACAATGTCACGCTGAGCAACGCCGCAAGCAGGGCGAGGCCCGCGCTGGTGAGCGTCGCGCGGCGCACCGCCTCCTCGTCCGCCAATCGGCCGAGGTCGGCCTGAAGGCCTGAAAGCACGGTCGCCAGCATCGGCCCGGCGACGAACAGCAGGGCCAGCGCGATGAGGCCGGCGTTCAGCACGCTTTCGGTCCGTCCCGCCGAAAGGTAGCGGCGTGGCGCCACCGGCAGATTGGCATCGCCGACCGTGTTGGCGCCGAGCCGCGTGAGCGCAACGACCACGACGAAGGTGAGCGCGATCTGCAGCAGCGTCAGCACCACGGCGCGCGCGGGATCGAAGTCGAAGCGCAGCGCCTGGTAGATGGCGACTTCCAGCGTCGTCGCGGCCGGACCGCCGCCCAGCGTCAGCACGATGGTGAAGGAAGTTATGCAGAGCATGAAGACCAGCCCGGCGATCCCCGGCAGGGCCGCGCGCAGCACCGGCCATTCGATCAGCCGGAAAGCCGGCCGGGCTCCCATGCCGAGCTGACTCGCCAGCCGCCACTGGTCGGCGGGAACGGTGCCCAGCGCCTCGAGGAAGAGGCGCGTGGCCAGGGGCAGGTTGAAGAAGACATGCGCGACAAGGATGCCGGAGAGGCCGTAGATTCCCGGCCAATCCCCACCGCCAAGTTCGGCGAAGACGCCGGCAAGATACCCCGCCCGTCCATAGAGCGCCAATATGCCGAGCGCGGCGACGATCGCCGGCAAGGCCAGCGGCACGGTGAACAGCTGCAAGATCAGGCGACGCCCGGGAAAGGTCGGATGTCTCGACAAAGCGCGCGCGACCAGCAGCGCCGGCGCGACCGACAGCAGCGTCGACAGAGCCGCCTGCCACAGCGTGAAGCGGGCGACGCGCAGGAGGTAGCCGTCGAAGGCGGCGGCAGCGCCGGAGAGATCCTGCGCGCCTTCGAGGACAAGGCCGGCGAAGGCGCCGCCAATAAGGAAGCCGATGGCGGCAAGGGCGATGACGCCGGCGGGGATGCGGGAGTCACGCGCGTGTCGCACGCTGCGCCATTTGAGTTCGAGCTAACGAGCGCCGCGTTCCTTCGCGCCCCCCTCTGTCCTGCCGGACATCTCCCCCTCTAGGGGGGAGATTAGCAGCTTCGACGCCCCGCTTAGTCCTGCAGCATTGGAGATTGGCGAAAGTCGGCGTGACAGCCAATCTCCCCCCCTGAGGGGGAGATGTCCGGCAGGACAGAGAGGGGGGCCTCGGCGCAAGCATCGCAGCCCTACTTGCTCATCACCGCCAGCCACTCATCCACCCAGGCCTTGCGGTTGGCAGCCACTTCCTCGGGGCTGAACAGCAAGGTCTTGGTCGGCTTGACCAATTTGTCGAAGGCCGGGTTGAGCGGCTTGTCGGTCTTGCCGGCCGGGAACATCCAGTTGGTCTCCGGAATCACGTCCTGGAATTTCGGTCCGGTCATGAAGGCGATGAACTTTTGCGCCAGCGGGTTCTTCGCGCCCGTCGTGGTGATGCCGGCAACCTCGATCTGCAGGTACTCGCCTTCCTCGAAAGAGGCCGCCTGATAGCGCTCGGTGTTCTCGGCCACCATGTGATAGGCCGGCGAGGTGGTGTAGGAGAGCACCATCGGCGCCTCGCCCTTGGTGAACAGGCCGTAGGCCTCGCTCCAGCCCGGCGTCACCGTCAGCACCTTCGTCTTGAGCTTTGCCCAGGCCTCCGGCGCCTTGTCGCCATAGACGGACTTCACCCACAAGAGCAGGCCTAGGCCGGGCGTCGAGGTGCGCGGATCCTGGATGACGATCTTGTCCGTGCCGGCGCCCTCCACCAGGTCCTTCAGGCTCTTGGGCGGTGTCTTCAGCTTCTGTGTGTCATAGACGACGGCGAAATAGCCATAATCGAACGGGACAAAAGTGTCGTCGCTCCAGCCGCCAGGCACGTTGATGCCGGAGACTTCGCCATGCGGCGCGAACAGGCCGCTCGCCTTGGCATCCGCCGTCAGGTTGGTGTCGAGGCCGAGCACGATGTCGGCCTTGGTGCCGGCGCCCTCGAGCTTCACGCGGTTGAGCAGCGCCACGCCGTCGGCCACCGAGACGAATTCGAGATCGCAGCCGCATTCGGCCTCGAACTCCTTCTTGACGGCCGGGCCCGGCCCCCAGTCGGCGGTGAAGCTCTCATAGGTATAGACGGTGAGCTTGTCCCTTGCCTCTGCAGGCGCGACGCTCGCCAGAAGCGAGACAAGACCGGTTGCGAGAATGAGATTGGACAGCATTGCGCGCATCGGCGCCTCCTTCGTTCGAGTGACAAGGATTGAGGCGCCGGATGGTCCGAAACGTCTAATCCCTCCGCCGGTACAAACCGGATCAGGTTCAGCGGGTTGGCTTGATCGCCTCTCAGCCGGATCACGTCCGGCACCCCGTTAGAGCGTTTCGACAGATAGGCCCCGCCGAAGCGGCGCGCAAGCGGAAGTTTGCCGGGCAGCTGATGTTCGGACGGCAGGCGCGCAACCGAAGCGCGGGCCGTCCGGCTTCCGTTTCGCTTGGAGGGCTGGTAAGGGCCACGGCCATGGGCACATTCACCATCCTGCTTGGCGGCGAGCTTGTCCGCACGCCCCGGCTCGAACGCCAGATCGAAGGTTCGCGCGTCATCGCCGCCGACGCCGGCATCGGCCATGCCCGCATGCTTGGACTGGTGCCGGAGCTGTGGGTCGGCGATTTCGACTCGGTGCCTGCCAATCTGCCGGATGATCTCGCCGCCGTTCCGCGAAAGGTCTTTCCGGCCGAAAAGGACATGACCGATGGCGAGCTCGCCATAGCGGAAGCGCTCCAACGCGGCGCCACCAGCCTTGTGCTGGCCGGCGCCTTCGGCGGCAAGCGCGCCGACCATGCTTTCCTGCACCTGGCGCTGGCCGTGCGGCTGGCAGAGGCCGGCACCGAGGTCTTGCTGACCAGCGGCGCGCAGGAAGGCGTTCCCATCCTGCCTGGCAAGGCCGGCTTCGACTATGACGACGGCACCTTGTTTTCGGTGCTCGGCTTCTCCGAGCTCGCCGGCCTGACGGTGACCGGCGCCAAATGGCCGCTCGACCGCGTCGAGGTGGCGTTCGGCTCCTCGCTCACTATATCAAACGAGGTCAAAGGGCGGCTCGACATCGCGCTGGAGCGCGGCCGGGCGCTGCTTCTGGCCCACCCCTATCCTCTTCCAGAAAGCTGACATTCCAGACATGGCGCCGCCACTCCTCAATCTCGACGGCATTAAACTGACCTTCGGCGGCACCCCGCTGCTCGACGGCGCGGCGCTCAGCGCATCCGCTGGCGAGAAGATCGCGCTGGTCGGACGCAACGGCTCGGGCAAGTCGACGCTCCTCAAGATCGCCGCCGGCATGATCGAGCCGCAGGACGGCGAGGTGTTCCGCCAGCCTTCGGCGACCGTCCGCTATCTGCCGCAGATGCCGGATATGGACGGCTTCGCCGACGTGCGCGCCTATGTCGAGGCGGGCCTCGGCCCGGCCGACGATCCGCATCGCGCCACCTATCTGATGGAGCATCTCGGCCTTACCGGCGAGGAGCGTCCGAACGACCTTTCCGGCGGCGAGGCGCGCCGCGCCGCGCTTGCCCGCGTCATGGCGCCGGAGCCCGATATCCTCCTGCTCGACGAGCCGACCAACCATCTCGACCTGTCGGTCATCGAATGGCTGGAAGAGGAACTCGCCCGCACCTCCTCCGCCGTCATCCTGATCTCGCATGACCGCCGCTTCCTCGAGCGCGTCACGCGCGCCACCGTCTGGCTCGATCGCGGCCAGACGCGGCGGCTGGACAAGGGCTTTGCCCATTTCGAGGAATGGCGCGACCAGGTGCTGGAAGAAGAAGAGCGCGAGCAGCACAAGCTCGGCCGCCAGATCGTGCGCGAGGAGCACTGGCTGCGCTATGGCGTGACCGCCAGGCGCAAGCGCAACATGCGTCGCCTCGGCGAGTTGCAGACCATGCGCCAGCGCTTCCGCAGCCATCGCGGCGCCGAAGGCACTGCCACCATGGTGGCGAGCGATGCAGCCGAATCCGGCAAGCTGGTGATCGAGGCCAAGGGCATCGACAAGAGCTTTGGCGAGCTCACCGTGGTCAAGGGTTTCTCGACCCGCATCCAGCGCGGCGACCGCGTCGGCCTGGTCGGCGCGAACGGCGCCGGCAAGACGACATTGTTGAAGATGCTGACCGGCGAGCTGGCGCCGGATGCCGGCACCGTGCGGCTCGGCGTCAATCTGGAGATCGCGACGCTCGACCAGAAGCGCGAGGCCGTCGACCCGGCCGAGACGCTGGCGCATTACCTCACCGACGGGCGCGGTGAGAACCTTGTTGTCAATGGCGAGCAGCGCCATGTCGTCTCCTACATGAAGGATTTCCTGTTCAAGCCGGAGCAGGCGCGCACGCCGGTGCGCGAGCTTTCCGGCGGCGAGCGCGCGCGCCTGCTTCTGGCCCGCGTGCTGGCGCGGCCGGCGAACCTTCTGGTGCTCGATGAGCCGACCAACGATCTCGACATGGAGACACTGGAGTTGCTGCAGGAACTGGTCGCGGGCTTTGCCGGAACCGTGATCCTGGTCAGCCACGACCGCGACTTCCTCGACCGCACCGTCACCAGCGTGATCGCGCCGGACGGCAACGGCCGCTGGATCGAATATGCCGGCGGCTATTCCGACATGCTGGCGCAGCGCGGCGGCTCGAAGCTGGAAGACCGCAAGGCGAGGTCGAAGGCCGAGGCGAGCGAGGCTGGATCGAAAGCCGAACAGGCAGCACCCAAAGGCCCCGCCAAAAAGCTCTCGTTCAAGCAGAAATTCGCATTGGACTCGCTGCCCAAGAAGATCGAGGCGGTGACGGCCTCGATCTCGCGGCTGGAGAACAACATCGCCGACCCGTCCTTCTACGAGCGCGACCCGGCCTCGTTCCAGAAGACCATTGCCGCGCTCGACAAGGAGCGCACGACGCTGGCCGCGCTTGAGGAAGAGTGGCTGGAACTGGAGATGCTACGGGAAGAGATGGAGGGATGAGCAGCTTGCTTGCACGCAGATATGCGCTTATTCTATGCGCATGAAGAGGTAGGCCATGCTCCATTCAACTGCAAAACCGCAACGCAAATCGGTCAATACCTCGATTGATTCCAGATTGATCGAGGAGGCCAAGGCATTGGGCATCAACATGTCCCGCGCTGCCGAGCAAGGGATCGCTAAGGCAATTTCTGCCGAGAAAACGCGTCGCTGGCAGGAAGAGAACAAGGAAGCGCTCGAAAGCTCCAACGAATATGTCAAACGCAACGGTCTGCCTTTAGCCAAGCACCGGCTGTTTTGATGGCCCGTTATGATTTCTATCGGAACGCAGGAAGCGACGGTTATCTCCTTGATGTCCAGTCCGACATACTGGAACACCTCGACACCAACGTCGTCGTTCCGCTTCTGCCGCCCAACATCGCACCGTTGCCGGCGCGCAGGCTAAATCCGATCTTCAGAATCGATGGCAAAGACCACGTGATGGTCACTCAATTCATTTCGGCTGTAATGGCTTCGGAATTGCGGGCGGCAGAAGGAAACCTCGCAAGACATCACGATGAGATCGTCGCCGCTCTCGACATGCTGTTTCAGGGCTTCTGAGCGGTAGCTCAAGACCGCCGCTGTTCCTCACCCCGACGTCTTCGCTGCCCAGGCCTTCAGCGCCTCGTCGAAAACCTTCTCGCCCGGGATGCCCTTTTCCATGGTGAGCAGCGCGCGGCGTCCGGTCTTGTAGACCACGGGCACGTCGATCCAGTCCTGGCCGCGAAGCAGCGTCAGGTTGGCGTCCTCGTCCGCCTTGGTGTCGTTGAGCGCGACGAGGAAGAAGCCGTCGGCGATCTTGGCCGGAATGCCGATCAGCGGGCTGCCGGCATCCTGTTCGGAGCTCTTCATGGCGATGCGCAGGATGTTGTCGACGCCGCCGCCGTCAAACCCTTCCGGCGTCAGGAAGATCATCTCGACGATGTGGCTGGCCGGCAGCGTCTGGTCGGTGTTGCGCCGGATCGTCATGCGCAACTGGATATTCTTGCCGGGGATCGTCGCCTCGGCGCGGATCGCCGGTTCGGGCGGCAGATCGCCGCCGGGCGATTCCTGCACCAGCGACCAGACGATGCTGCCGGGCTCGGCCGTGCCCTGCTGCGTGCTGGTGCGCTCCTCATAGAAGATCGCCTTCTGTCCTACCGGCACGGTCGCAGTCGTCGGCGCTGGCGCGGGCGGCGTCGTGCCTGCGGCCGGCGGCGTTGCTCCAGCCGCCGGTGGCGTGGTGCCAGCCGCGGGCTGCGTTGCCGCATCAGCCGCGGGCGGTGTTGTTCCGGCCGCTGGCGGCGTCGGATTGGCGGCGTCGGTCGGAGCCGGCGTTGCGGCAGGCGCCTCGGGCGTTTGCGTGGCCGGAACAGGCGGTGTCGTCACCGGCGCGGCCGGCGGCCGGGAGGTCAGCGCCGCGACGGATTCGCCTTCGCCGATCGTGGCCTGTCCGCCGGCCGGACCGGGATCGGTCTCCTTGCCCTCGGGTGTCAGGCGTTGCGTGAATTTGGTCGCGTCGGCCGGCTCGCTGGCGCTGGGCGCAGCCGGCGGGGCCGCCGTCTCCGTCGCCGGCTTGGCCGGAGCCGGCTTGACCAGCGGCTCGGTCGAGACCGTCTTGCTGCCGCCGCCAAGGCCGAAGAGCGAGCCGAACGCATTCTTGTTCAGCCATATGCCGTAGCCGCCGCCGGCGAGCACCAACAGCGCGATGAGAGCGGCGATCAAGCCGCCATAGCTGCGCTTGCGTTCCTGCCGCTGTGGCCGCAGGCGCTGGAAGGTATCGGCCGCCGGCTGCTCGTCATTGGCAAAGACATCGCCGCCGTCATCGGCATCGTCCATGCCCGTCAGGCCTACATCGTCCTCGCGCGGCGACGGCATCGGCGGCGGCGCCTTCTGCCAGGCTGGTTCGGCCTTTGGCGCGGTCTGCCAGTTCGGCTCCGTCCTTGCCGTGTTCTGCCACGCCGGCTCGGCTTTCACGGGGTTCTGCCGCGCGGGCTCCGCCTTCGGCGCGCTTTGCCAGCTTGGTTCCGTCCTGGCGGGCGCGGGCGCCGGCCTGAACGGTTCGGATTTGAACGGATCCGGCTTGGCAGGCTCAGGCGCCGCCGGCTGGCGGGAATGGCTCGGCTGGTTCTTGTTGCGGTCGATGGAGGAGAAAATATGCTCCAGCTCCGCCAGCGGATCCTCGGCCGGAACGGGTTTGGCATATTCGCGCTCGACGCTGGAGATGGCATCTTCCAGCGAGCGCTTCTGCTTGCTGACGACATCGGGCGCAAGCGGCGGGGAATACTCGGCGAGCTTCTTCGCCAGCACCGCGCGGGCACCGTCGTATATCTGTTTGCGCACCTCGAACGAAGGGTCCACCTTCTTGTCGATCTGCTTTTTCAGAACACTAACGAAATCTGCCATGCGTCAGGTGACCTGCATTCTTTTCCCGCCGGCCGCAAATCAGCCGTAGCGCCGGGAAGGGCTGTGAAACTAGTCTTGAAACGGATCGGTCACAAGTATTGTGTCGTCCCGCTCGGGGCTGGTGGAGAGCAGCGCCACCGGGGCGCCGATCAGCTCCTCGATATGGCGGACATATTTGACGGCTTGCGCCGGCAAATCGTTCCAGCTTCTGGCGCCGGCCGTGGTTCCCTTCCAGCCTTCGAGCGTCTCGTAGATGGGCTCGACCCGCGCTTGCGCGCCCTGGCTGGCCGGCAGGTAATCGATCGTCTCGCCATCGAGCCTGTAGCCCGTGCAGACCTTGATCTCGTCCAGCCCGTCGAGCACGTCGAGCTTGGTGAGAGCGATACCCTTGATGCCGTTGACGGCGACGGCCTGGCGCACCAGCACGGCGTCGAACCAGCCGCAGCGGCGCTTGCGGCCGGTGACCACGCCGAACTCATGGCCGCGCGTGCCGAGGAACTCGCCGATCTCGTTCTTCTGCTCGGTCGGGAACGGTCCCTCGCCGACGCGCGTCGTGTAGGCCTTGGTGATGCCGAGCACATAACCGATGACGCCGGGGCCCACGCCCGAGCCGGCAGCCGCCTGCCCGGCCACGGTGTTGGACGAGGTGACGAAGGGATAGGTACCGTGGTCGATGTCGAGCAGCGTGCCCTGCGCGCCCTCGAACAGGATGCGCTCGCCGGCGCGACGCTTGTCGTCGAGCACCTTCCAGACACGGTCCATGTAGGGCAGGATCTCGGCGGCCACCGAGGTCAGCTCCTGCATGATCGCCTCATGCGTCGCTTCCGCATGGCCGAGCCCGCGACGCAGCGCGTTGTGGTGCGTCAGCAGCCTGTCGACCTTCAAGGGAAGTGTTTCCAAATCCGCCAAATCCATCACCCGCACCGCGCGTCGTCCCACCTTGTCCTCATAGGCGGGGCCGATGCCGCGGCGGGTCGTGCCTATCTTGGTTCCGGAATTTGAGGCGGCGTCTTCGCGGAATCCGTCCAGCTCCCGGTGCAGCGACAGGATAAGCGCGGTGTTTTCGGCTATTTTCAGGCGCTCCGGCGTGACCTCCACGCCCTGCTCCTTGAGCTTCTTGGCTTCGGCGACGAAGGCATGCGGATCGAACACCACGCCATTGCCGATGATCGAAAGCTTGCCTTCCCGCACCACGCCCGAGGGCAGCAGCGACAGCTTGTAGACCTTGCCGTCGACGACCAGCGTATGGCCGGCATTGTGGCCGCCCTGGAAGCGCACGACCACATCGGCCCGTTCCGACAGCCAGTCGACGATCTTGCCCTTGCCTTCGTCGCCCCATTGCGAGCCGACGACCACCACATTGGCCATGTTCTTTTCCCTTGAAATGCCGCGCGGGCGGCCTGAAACGACAGGCCTCTATAGCGTCTAGCGCAGGCGGGCGCGACCCTTTCTTTGCCGCCGAAACCATCCTTGGAGCATGACCCCGAACCGAAGGTCAGCGAACCCAAAAAGCGGGAACCGGCTTTCGCAAGTGACCATGCCCCACACAGGAGTTGGATCAAAATGACGCCGCCGGCGAAACGTCAACCTGATCCAGGCACAACAAATTCCGGCTTTCGCATCATTTACTTGCCGCCGCCTCCACTCTAGGCCGGGCTGAATCCTCGAACACCGAGGCCGGAACCTCCATGCACCGAGCCGCCTATCTGTTCCTTCTGTCGACCATGCTCCTGTGGGGCGGCAATTCGGTGGCGGGCAAGCTTGCCGTCGGCCATGTCTCGCCGATGACGCTGGTGTTCCTCCGCTGGGTGATGGCGGTGCTGATCCTGCTGCCCGTCGGTTGGCGGACGCTGCGTGAGGATTGGCCCGAAGTGCGCAGGCACTGGAGGTTGCTTGCCGGCCTCGGCGCCTGCGGCTTCACCATCTTCAACGTCATCTTCTACACGGCGCTTAACTACACGACCGCCATCAACGTCTCGATCGAGCAGGCAGCCATCCCGATCGTCATCATCCTTGCCAATTTCGTGCTGTTCAGGCTGCGCGTGCAGCCTCTGCAGGTCGTCGGCGTCGTCCTCACCATCGTTGGCGTCGCGCTGACCGCCAGCCATGGCGACCTCGGCCAGCTCTTGAAGCTCGATCTCAACTTCGGCGACGCCATCATGCTTGTCGCGGTGCTTTGCTACAGCCTCTATTCGGTGGGGCTGCGCCTCAAGCCGGCAATCCGCTGGCAGAGTTTCATGCTGGCGCTGTCGATCGCCGCGCTGCTGATCTCCGTGCCCTTCTTCGTCTGGGAGGTCGCATCTGGCCGCGTCATCGTGCCGGATGCGCGTGGATGGGCGCTCACGCTCTACACGGCGCTCGGCGCCTCGGTCGTCTCGCAGGTCCTTTACATCAAGGGCAACGAATTGATCGGCGCCAACCGCGCCGGGCTGTTCATCAACCTGGTGCCGATCTTCGGCACGCTGCTTTCGGTGCTGATCGTCGGCGAGCAGTTTCAGGCCTATCAGGCTTTCGCGCTGGCGCTTGTCCTCGGCGGCATTGCACTTGCCGAGTACAGCGGCAGCCGAGCAGCGCTGCAGACGGGATGATGTCTCAAATCATGCGCCAAGCAGCCGCCGGGTGACGGCCATATCATAAATTAGCGGCCCGCCTGCTGCTGCAGGCGGGGCATTTCATGTCGGACGATGGATGATCGGCTACTCGGCACCGACGTCGAAGCGAAGCCGCTTCGCCGAGTCGATCGACTTGTGCGCGCGCACCTGCTCCAGCACTTTTTCCGGGAAGGGCGCGTCGAGATAAAGCAGCGCGATCGCATCGCCGCCCGGCCGGTTGCGGCCGAGCTGGAAGTTGGCGATGTTGACGCCGTTCTCGCCGCACACCGTGCCGAGCAGGCCGATGATGCCGGGCGCGTCGGCATTGGTGGTGTAGAGCATGTGCTGGCCGACCTCGGCGTCGAGATTGATGCCCTTGATCTGGATGAAGCGCGGCTTGCCGTCGGAGAAGCAGGTGCCGGCGATCGAGCGCGTCCTGTGCTCGGTCTTGACGGTGAGCTTGATATAGCCGTCGAACACACCCGACTTGTCGCGCTTGACCTCGGCGACGATGATGCCGCGCTCCTTCACCATGATCGGCGCCGACACCATGTTGACGTCGGAGACCTGCGGCCGGATGAGGCCGGCAAGGGCGGCGCTCACCAGCGCGCGCGTGTTCATCGTCGCGGTCGAGCCGTCGAACAGGATCTCGACCTCCTTGATCGGATCCTCGGTGACCTGGCCGACAAAGGCGCCGAGCACTTCGGCGAGCTTGACGAAAGGCTTCAGCCGCGGCGCCTCCTCGGCGCTGATCGAAGGCATGTTGATGGCGTTGGAGACCGCGCCCTTGATCAGGTAGTCGCTCATCTGCTCGGCGACCTGCAGCGCGACATTTTCCTGCGCCTCGGTGGTCGAGGCGCCGAGATGCGGGGTCGCCACGACATTGTCCATGCCGAACAGCGCGTTCTGCTCGGCCGGCTCGACCTCGAACACGTCGATGCCGGCGCCCGCCACCTTGCCGCTCTTCAGCGCCGCGACCAGGTCCGCCTCGACGACCAATCCGCCGCGGGCGCAGTTGATGATGCGCACGCCGTCCTTCATCTTGGCGATCGCGGCCGCATCGATGATGTTGCGCGTCTTGTCGGTCAGCGGCGTGTGCAAGGTGATGAAGTCGGCGCGGGCGAAGAGCTCGTCGAGCTCGACCTTCTGGACGCCGAGCTCCTCGGCGCGGCTGTCCGACAGGAACGGGTCGAAGGCGATCACATGCATCTTCAGGCCGACGCCGCGCGTGGCGACGATCGAGCCGATATTACCGCAGCCGATCACGCCCAGCGTCTTGCTGGTGATCTCGACACCCATGAAGCGGTTCTTTTCCCACTTGCCGGAATGGGTCGAGGCATTGGCTTCCGGTATCTGTCGCGCCAGCGCGAAGATCATCGCCACCGCATGCTCGGCCGTGGTGATCGAATTGCCGAAGGGCGTATTCATCACGATGATGCCCTTGCGGCTGGCGGCCGGGATGTCGACATTGTCGACGCCGATACCGGCGCGGCCGACGACCTTGAGCCTGCCGGCGGCATTGATCAGTTTCTCGGTGACCTTGGTCGCCGAGCGGATGGCGAGGCCGTCATACTGGCCGATCACCTCAAGCAGCTTTTCCTTGTCCTTGCCGAGGTCGGGCAAGTAGTCGACCTCGATGCCGCGATCCTTGAAGATCTGCACGGCGGTGGTGGAAAGTTTATCCGAAACGAGAACGCGGGGCGCCATCACGGCCTCCTTGAAGGGGATTGGATGTGTCGGAAAATGGTGGCGGCCGGAGGCCGCCACGGATTTCAGGCCGCTGCCTTGAGCGACGCCTTTTGCGTGGCGAAGGCCCAGTCGAGCCAGGGCAGCAACGCTTCGAGATCGGCGGTCTCGACGGTGGCGCCGCACCAGATGCGCAGGCCGGGCGGCGCGTCGCGGTAGGAGCCGATGTCGTAGGCGACGCCCTCCTTGTCGAGCGAAGACACGATACCCTTGGCGAAGGCCGCCTGCCCGTCCGCATCGAGCGCCGCCACTTGCGCGTCGGTGAACGAAAGGCACACGGACGTGTTCGAGCGCGTCGCCGGATCGACGGCGAGGTGGCCGAGCCACGCCGACTTGTCGGCGAACCGGTCGAGCACCGCGGCATTGGCGTCCGCGCGGGCAATCAGCGCCTCGAGCCCGCCGATCGACTTCGCCCAGTGGAGCGCGTCGAGATAATCCTCGACGCACAGCATCGACGGCGTGTTGATGGTCTCGCCCTTGAAGATGCCTTCGATCAGCTTGCCGCCCGAGGTCAGGCGGAAGATCTTCGGCAGCGGCCAGGCCGGCTTGTAGGTCTCCAGCCGGGCGACGGCGCGCGGGCTGAGGATCAGCATGCCATGCGCGCCCTCGCCGCCCAGCACCTTCTGCCAGGAAAAGGTGACCACATCGAGCTTTTCGAAATCGAGCCGCTGCGCGAAGGCGGCCGACGTCGCGTCGCAGATGGTCAGGCCCTTGCGGTTCGTAGGAATGAAATCGCCATTCGGCACACGCACGCCCGAGGTCGTGCCGTTCCAGGTGAAGACGACGTCGCGGTCGAAGTCGATCTGGGTCAGGTCGGGCAGTTCGCCGTAGCCGGCCTCGATCTTGCGCATGTCGGCGAGCTTCAGCTGCTTGACGACATCGGTCACCCAGCCGGAGCCGAAACTTTCCCAGGCGACCATGTCGACGCCACGCTTGCCGAGCAGCGACCACAGCGCCATCTCGACAGCGCCGGTATCCGACGCCGGCACGATGCCGATGCGGTAGTCCGCGGGAACCTTGAGGATTTCGCGCGTCAGCTCGATCGCCTGCTCGAGCTTGCTTTTGCCGATCTTGGCGCGGTGCGAGCGCCCGAGCGCGGCAGCTTTGAGCGCCTCGACCGACCAGCCGGGGCGTTTTGCGCAAGGACCTGAAGAGAAATTGGGGTTTGCCGGACGGAGTCCGGGCTTGGTAAGCGTCGTCATCGTGGTCTATCCTTCCAGATAGTGGCCCCTCGTTGGGGAGGGGTGGCCCACGGACGGCGATATGCGCTTAGACCTTCGGCGTCAAGAACAAAGTTTTTGTCGCTGTCAGGATATTCCCTTCGACTGATGCTCGATCCGAAACGAAAACGGCGGGGCCTTCAGGGACCCGCCGTCGAAACCTCTGCGCCTACTCCGCTCACCAGAGATCGTAACGCAGCCCAAGCTTGATCTGATGGTTGCTGATGCCTTTGTGGACTGGGAAGGAATTCAGGCTTGCGGCCGTAACATATTCGGCATCGGGCGCGGAGAAATACTGATAGCCAAGATCGATCAGGACATTCTTCGAGACCTGATAGGCAAGGCCGGCGTTCAATGTGTATGCCAAGGAATATTTTGTTTTGCTGCTGCGCTGAGAGAAGTCGTCGCTTGCGTCACCGTTGTCAGTGAAATAGTCCGCCGAAAGGCTGTATTTGCTTTGAACGATGCCGATACCAGCGCCAATATAGGGCGTGACGCCGACATACGTGCCAAGGTCGACATAGCCGTTCAATATGCCTGAGAAGGCATAGTTCTTGAGGCTTCCGGCTCCCACGGTCGCCGTTGCCGGCGCCACCACGGTGGCTGTGTCGTCATAGCTGAAGCTGGCTTTGTTGCCGGGCAGGTATCCGAGGTTGAGATCGGCGCGGAGATAGTCATTGAAATGATACCCGAAGCCGACGCTCGCGAAATAGGCGTCCTCGCTCTCGCTGAAGCTTGCGCTGGCGATCGCTGACGGGAAGGTGAAATCCCCGTTTTTGAAGCTCTTCTGCGGCAGATAGGCGACATCGCCGCGCAGGTACCAGCCCGAGCCGACCTCGACCGGCTGGTAGTCCGGCGCCTGGTCGGCATAGACCGGCGGATCGTAGTCCGCCGCCAGCGCCGGCGTCATCGGCAACAGGATGGTTGCGGCAAGCGCTGACGCGATACGCGATCTGGATATCATGGTCCCCGGCTCCCGAAATTGGCGCCAGCCGCGAACGCGGACGCCGTTTCAAGGAGCCATTGTTAACCATAGTGGTTAAGTGGCGGTTAAGGATAACAGCCGGTTACCGAATTGATTTTGATCGGATTTTAGCGGTCATAAAAGGCGAAAGCCGCCCGGCTGGCGCCGGGCGGCTGACGAATTTCGGGATAATGAAGACGATTACTTGGTGTAGATCGGTTCCGGCTGGTAGGGCTCTGGCGGCGGAGCGCAGTCGGACTGGCCGAACTGGTAGCGGAGGCCACCGCGAACTTCATGCACGCTGATGCCGTGATCGTAGCCCGGGCCTACGTTGCTGTCCGAAGCGTATTCGAACATCTTGCCGCCATTGATGTGGCTGTAACGGTAACCGACATCGAGCTTGACCTGATCGGTCAGGCAGTAGGAAGCGCCGGCCATGAGGGCATAGGCGAAGCGCCAGCCCTTGCCGCCGCTGTGCTCGAATGAGCCATCGTCATCGGTGTTGTGCAGCGTATCCCATTTGACCCAGGCGCCGCCGATGCCGGCACCGACATAAGGCGTAACGCCGTGCCATGTGCCGATGTCGACATAGGCGTTGGCCAGAAGCAGCATGGCGCTGTAGGAACTCGTGTCGCTGGAAGTGCAGGCATGTACCGTAGGTGTGGCACAGAAGCCATTGGTAGAGCCTTGGAAATCGGACTTGCCCATCCAGTCGAAGGTGACATCGGTGCGGAAATACTGATTGACCTGATAGCCGACGCCGGCGCCGGCGGAGAAGGAACCCTTCAGCTTGCCGGTGGCGAAGCTGCCGGGAATCTGCGGTGCTGCCGCGTTGTAGGTGGTGTAATCGGAACCGCCGAAGTGTGACCAGTGATAGTCGATGTCGCCGCGGATGTACCAGCCGCCGACATCGATCGGCTGCTGTTCGACGACCGGCGGCGGTGCCTCTTCGATTTGCGGTTCGGGGAGGTCGGCCGCGAAGAGCGGTCCGGCCAAGCCCGCGAACAGCGCGGCAAGCAATGCCATTCTTGCTGTTTTGAACATTCTGTCACCCCTAAGAAGCCTCGGGACGACATCGCCCGAAGATGATTGACCTCGGGTGTGGATAATGAATTGCAAAGGTTAAAAGCCGTTTAACCGTACCGATTAACCACGACTCTATACAATTTTAGAGGGAAGGCCGTTGTCCGAACGGCCCGCCCGGCGACGAAAAAGCCCGCCTGGCGGCGGGCTCGCGGATTTAGAGGAACTACGGAACCGGGGTTCAGGCGGCGCTGCGGGTGTCCTGCAGGATGCCGACGATGTCGTTGACGACCGCTTCGACCAGTTGCGGATCGTCGCCCTCGGCCATGACGCGGATGAGCGGCTCGGTGCCGGAGGGCCGGATGACGAGGCGGCCGGATGTGCCGAGCCGGTTGCGCCCTTCCTCGATCGCCGCCTTGACCGGCGCTTCCTCCAGCGGCTTGCCGCCCGAGATGCGGACATTCTTCAGAAGCTGCGGCACCGGCTCGAACTTCTTCGACAGCTCGCTGACCGGGCGGTTCTGCCGCTTGATGCAGGCCAGCACCTGCAGCGCCGAGACGAGGCCGTCGCCAGTGGTCGAGAAATCGGAAAGCACGATATGGCCGGACTGCTCGCCGCCGACATTCAAGCCGTGCGCGCGCATATGCTCGACCACATAGCGGTCGCCGACCTTGGTCCGGTGCAGCTGCAGCTTCATGTCGCCGAGGAAGCGCTCCAGGCCGAGATTGGACATCACGGTGGAGACGACGCCGCCGCCGGCCAACCTTCCGCTCTGGTGCCAAGATTCGGCGATCAGCGCCATGATCTGGTCGCCGTCGACGATCGCGCCGTTCTCGTCGACGATGACGACGCGGTCGGCGTCGCCGTCGAGCGCGATGCCGATGTCGGCGCGCACTTCGTGCACCTTCTTCTGCAGGCCGGCCGGATGGGTCGAGCCGCATTCCTTGTTGATGTTGAAGCCGTTCGGCTCGACATTGATCGCCACCACCTCGGCGCCGAGTTCCCACAGCGCCTCGGGCGCCACCTTGTAGGCTGCGCCGTTCGCGCAGTCGACGACGATCCGCAGGCCCGAAAGCGACATCGAGCGCGGCAGCGTGCGCTTGGCGAATTCGATATAGCGATCATGCACGCCGTCGACGCGCTTGGCCCGGCCGAGCCCGTCGGAATCGGCGAGCGCCAGCTCGATGTCCTTGTCGAGCATGCCTTCGATGCGCTCCTCGATCTCGTCGGAGAGCTTGTACCCGTCGGGACCGAAGAGCTTGATGCCGTTGTCGTAGTAGGGATTGTGCGAGGCCGAGATCATCACGCCGATGTCGGCGCGCAGTGAGCGCACCAGCATCGCGACCGCAGGCGTCGGTATGGGACCGAGCAGGAAGACGTCCATGCCGGCGGCGCACAGGCCCGCCACCATCGCGTTCTCGATCATGTAGCCGGAAAGCCGCGTGTCCTTGCCGAGCACGACACGGTGACGATGATTGCCGCGCTGGAAGGAGAGCCCGGCAGCCATGCCGACGCGCATGGCGACCTCGGCCGTCATCGGAAATTTGTTGGCGCGTCCGCGGATACCGTCGGTGCCGAAATACTGACCTGCCATGTGCCTTACAGTCCCCGTCGGTTCTTCAGCCGCCCGTATTGCCACAATTGGGGCCGCATCCGATCATCAAATTTCGTGATTATATATTACCAATCCTTAGAAAAACATTGTCGCGGGCGGCGCAAGTGATTCGGCAGCCTATCACCACCTTTGACTTGCCGGCGCTACACCTGCCCGTGCGAGGCTCTTCGGCGCCCTATCCACCGGCAAAGCTTGACTGGCGGCGAACCGGCAAGCAATTCATCACCTTATCGGGAGCAACACACTTTGTGACGGCGCCCATGCCGGAAGCATCTGGCGCAACCGGACATTGAGAGTTATTGATTTGGCATAGGGACACTTATTGGCGGCAGCAAGGGAGAAAACGCCATGCTTATTCATAGACTTGCAGCTTTGACGGGTATCACCGTCGCGACCTTGTTCCTGGCGGCGCCGGCCAACGCGCTGACCATGGCCGAGTGCAGCACCAAGTATAACGCGGCCAAGGATGCGGGAACGCTCGCTGGCCAGACCTGGAACCAGTACCGCAAGGCGCAGTGCGGCAGCGACGCTTCCGCCGCCACCGACACCAAGGCGGCGACAGACGCCAAGGCGGCGACCGATACGAAGGCCGCCGACACCAAGCCCGCCAAGAAGACGAAGGCGGCCGCCGCCGCTACCGACGACGCCGCCAAGGGCCTGAGCTCCAAGGAATGCAGCGCCAAATACCAGGCTGCGAAATCCGCCGGCACGCTGAACGGCATGAAGTGGAACGACTTCCGCAAGGCCGAGTGCGGCGCCGGCGCAACCGCCGCGGCGGCAACCGCGCCCGCCAAGACGGCCAAGACCTCGACCGCGGCTGCCGACGGCGGCAAGGGCCTGAGCATGGCCGAATGCAGCACCAAGTACCAGGCTGCGAAAACGGCGAACACGCTCAAGGGCATGAAGTGGAACGACTTCCGCAAGGCCGAGTGCGGCGCCAGCGCCGACGATGACGACACCGTGCCGGCTCCGACGGAAGCCACCTACACCAACGAGCCGGCGAAGCCGTCCGTCGCCGCGCCGAAGGGCGTCAGCTTCCCGAAGGCGATTTCGCCGAAATTCGCCACCGAGACCCCGGCCAAGGGCCGCATGCACACCTGCCTCGAGCAGTACTACGCCAACAAGGATGCCAACACGCTGAACGGCCTGAAGTGGATCCAGAAGGGCGGCGGCTTCTACAGCCTGTGCAATGCCAAGCTGAAGAGCTGATCGCTTAGTCTCTTCCAGAGAAAGGCCCGCGCATCGCAAGATGCGCGGGCCTTTTTGTTGGGTGGCTCACAAAGGTCATACCCACGCTACAAGGAGGCTCGCCGTCGGCTACGCATCGAAGCAAAATTCTCAGCCGTTGCAACGCCTTAGCATCACGGCATGGATTCCAGGGTCTGCGCGCGTCGCTCCGCTCCTTGCTCCGCCCTAGAATGACGACCGCAAAGTAGCGATCCTTTCGCCCTCTCTGCCGGACATCTCCTCCACAAAGGGAGAGGTTGGAAGCGCCCTTCGGCTACGGTCACGGCAAGCCGGTCAGACCCGAGGATGACGAAGAGAGGCCGGCGGGACAGCGCCCCTCTCTGCCCTGCCGGGCATCTCCCCCACAAGGGGGGAGATTGGCTGTCGCGCCGGGTTTCGCCAATTTACCAGCCGCGCCAGCTAAACCTTTGGCGCTCCCAAAACGAAAACGCCGCGGTTTGATCCGCGGCGTTTGTTTGTATCGTCTACCGAAACTCAGCCCTGCGGCTGCGGTTCCATGCCGCCTTCGGGCTCAGGGCCCTTCTTGCGGCGGCCGCCGGTGCCGGCCTTCGGCACGGCCGAGCCGCGGCTGGGCGGAGTATCGTCGCCGAGGTCGCGGGCGGGCTTGTTGCCCGCGATCAGCTGCTTGATCTCGTCGCCCGACAGCGTCTCGTATTCGAGCAGCCCTTCGGCGAGCGCGATCCATTCCTTCTTCTTCTTGGTCAGGATGGTCTTCGCGGTCGAATAGGCGTCGTCGATCAGCCGGCGCACTTCGGCGTCGATGATCTGGGCGGTCTCTTCCGAGATGTTCTGCGTGCGCGCCACCGAATGGCCGAGGAAGACCTCTTCCTGGTTGTCGCCATAGGCGACGTGGCCGAGCTTGTCGGAGAAGCCCCAGCGCGTGACCATGGCGCGTGCCAGCTTGGTCGCCTGCTCGATGTCGGAGGAGGCGCCGGAGGTGATGTTCTCCTTGCCGAACTTGAATTCCTCGGCGACGCGGCCGCCCATCATGATGGCGAGCCGCGAGACCATGTATTTGTAGCTCATCGAATAGCGGTCGCCTTCCGGCAGCTGCATGACCATGCCGAGCGCGCGGCCACGCGGGATGATCGTCGCCTTGTGCAGCGGATCGGCGGACGGCACGTTGAGCGCCAGGATCGCGTGGCCGGCCTCGTGATAGGCGGTGAGCTCCTTCTCGGCCTGCGTCATGGCCGACGAGCGGCGCTCGGCGCCCATCATGATCTTGTCCTTGGCATCCTCGAACTCGGCCATGGTGACGAGCCGCTTGTTGCGGCGCGCCGCCATCAGCGCGGATTCGTTGACGAGGTTCATCAGATCGGCGCCGGAAAAGCCCGGCGTGCCGCGCGCAACCACCTTGAGGTCGACATTAGGCGCCAGCGGCACGTTGCGGACATGCACCTTGAGGATCTTCTCGCGTCCGACGATGTCGGGGTTCGGCACCACGACCTGGCGGTCGAAACGGCCAGGCCTCAGCAGCGCCGGGTCGAGCACGTCGGGCCGGTTGGTGGCGGCGATAAGGATGATGCTTTCGTTGGATTCGAAACCGTCCATCTCGACCAGCAGCTGGTTCAGCGTCTGCTCGCGCTCGTCATTGCCGCCGCCGAGGCCGGCGCCGCGATGGCGGCCGACGGCATCGATTTCGTCGATGAAGATGATACAGGGCGCGTTCTTCTTGGCCTGGTCGAACATGTCGCGCACACGCGATGCGCCGACGCCGACGAACATCTCGACGAAGTCCGAGCCGGAAATGGTGAAGAACGGCACGTTGGCTTCGCCGGCGACGGAGCGGGCGAGCAGCGTCTTGCCGGTGCCGGGCGGGCCGACCAAGAGCACGCCGCGCGGGATCTTGCCGCCGAGGCGCTGGAATTTCTGCGGATCGCGCAGGAATTCGACGATCTCTTCGAGGTCCTCCTTGGCCTCGTCGACGCCGGCGACGTCCTGGAAGGTGACGCGGCCATGCGCCTCGGTCAAAAGCTTGGCCTTCGACTTGCCGAAGCCCATGGCGCGGCCGGAGCCTGATTGCATCTGCCGCATGAAGAATATCCATACGCCGAGGATCAGGATCATCGGCAGCCACGAGATCAGATAGCCGAACAGCGAATTGGAGCCGTCGGTTTCGGGCTTGGCGGTGATGGTGACGTTCTTGTCCTGCAGCCTGGAGACCAGCGACGGGTCGCCGGGCGAGTAGGTCTGGAAGCCATTGGCGTTGTCCGTGTAGTTGCCGAAGATGCGGGCGCCGGCGATGGTCACGCTCTTGACCCGGCCGGACGCGACATCCTGCAGGAACTGCGAATAGGCGATATCCGTCGTGGCACCGCGCGTCTGGGGCGTCTGGAAAAGATTGAACAGGGCGATGAGCAGGACCGCTATGATCGCCCAGAGCGCGAGGTTGCGATAATTCGGATTCATCTATTGTCCCGTTGGGGTCCCGCGTACGGACCCGCGATGATGGAGAAGCTTGGGCCTAACATAGGGAGAGCGCCTCCCCTTGCCAAGCAGAACAGCACGTATCGGTTAAGCTTTCGCCCACCCTCGGCCGCCATCATGGCCGTGGAATGGCGGCGCCGGCGGCGGCAGCGCGCCGACAAGGTCCGCCGCGGCGGCGGCGGGCGCGAGATCGAAGGACGGCAGGAAGCGGGCGAAAGGGGCTACCACTGGGACCATCGAGATCGCCCGCGGGCCGGCATCCCCGCCAGTGAAATCAAGGCGTTCGTCTCCGGACCACAGCGCGGGCTCCGCGGCAAGCGCGGCGCGCGAAAGGCTTGGTGGGATATCCTCGCTCAAAGGCGCTTTCCTGGCAGCGGCGGACCCCAGCGGCGCGATCACCAAGCCGCCCGGCCCGTCTTTCAAAGTGATGCGTCGCCGGTTGTCCCAAAGCTGGTTATCCGACGGCGGCAGGGCAGCGGGCAGGTTGCGGTTCTCGCGGCGCAGGAAAATGCCGGTTCGGCGCGCGTCGACCACCGTCCGCGACAATGTGGCGCAAAGCGGAGCCGACCGCAGGCGGAAAAGCAGCGCGGCGCAGCGCGCCTCGTCGGCGAGGAACGACATGCCGCCGACAGCGGCCAACAGGATGCGCAGCGCATAGAGGGCGGCTTGGCCATCCTCATGCTCGGTAAACTCGCGGTCGAGGCGGATGAGGCCCGGAACCGGCCTGTCGGCAAACGCGTCGATGAGCACGGCGGCGCGGCGGCCGATGTCGTGGCGCTCGAGAGCCGCCTGCTGTGACCGTGCCAACGCTTCCGCGATCCGCCGTTCGCCATCACCCTGCCCGAGCTTTGCCCGCACGCGCGGCCGCTCGAACCGGATATCGACATTGGTAGGGTCCTCGATCCAGCCGATGTCGCGAGCCCGCAGCATGGCGCGCAACATCCCGCGCCTGATGCCTAGCAGCGGCCGGACGATCCATATCCGCCAGTCGTGCAGCGTGGCGGGCGCCATGCCGGCAAGGCCCCGGCCTTCCTCGTCGCGGGCCTGCCGCATCAGCACCGTCTCGGCCTGGTCGTCGGCGGTATGGCCGGTCAGGATCAGCTTGATGCCTTCGGCGCCGGCCGCTTCGGCAAGCAGCCTGTAGCGCGCCTCGCGCGCGGCGGCCGGCAGACCGGTCGCGGGCTTGTCGCCGCGCCAGGGAAGAATGCGATGCGCGATGCCGCGCTCGGCGCAGAAACGGGCAACCTGCCGCGCCTCGACGGCCGAGCCTGGCCTTAGGCCATGATCGACGGTCACCGCGAGCAGCCTGGCGCCCGATGCGGTCCGATCGAAGTAATCCTTGAGGAGAATAAGCAGGGCGGTCGAGTCGCTGCCGCCGGACACGGCCGCAACGGCGCCGGTCGAAAAGTCTAGGTCGAAGAAAAGGTGGTCTGAAAGGTGAGTTTTGGTATCGGGCGTCAGCACGCCGCCAGCGCCTTTTCCTGCTTGATGCGTTCCTTGAGCGCGCCGGAAACGTCGGGATAGCGCTTGCCGATCTCGCTGAAGGTGGCGCAGGCCACGTCGTTCTGCTTCAGGCCGACCAGCGAAACGCCGAGCTTGAGCAGCATGTCGGGCGCCTTCTTGGCCTTCGGGTATTCCTTGCTGGCGGCGAGGAATATCTCGGCCGCGTCACGGTATTTCTGCTGGCCGAGCAGCGACTCGCCCAGCCAGTAATGCGCATCCGCCGCCTTGGCGTCCTTGGGGAAGCGCGAAATATGATCGCGAAAACCCTGCTCGGCGGTCGGGTAATCGCCCGACAGGATGAACTGGTAGGAGTTGCGGTAGAGCTCGTCGGGATCGTTGGTCGACGGCAGCGCGGCAACTTGCGTGTCGCCGGCCTTGTTCTTCTTGGCCGGCGTCTCGGCGGAAGGAGCGCTTGCGGTGGCCGCCGGGGCTTCCGCCGGCGCGCCGGCCTGCGAACCGGTCTCGGCATTGACCACATTGCCGTTCTTGTCAACGGTGATGGTGCCGAAATTCTTCGGCGGCGCGCCGGTGATCAGCTTGCCGGGATCGCCGGTCTGCGATTCCACGATGACGTCGCCAACGCTTTTGCCGCCGTTTTGCGCGCCGGTGTCGGCCGGCGCCTGCGTCGCCGGAGCCTGGGCGACGCCGTTGTCGGTTCCGGCGTCGCCGGTGCCGGATTGACCAGTGCCGGCATCGCCGAGATTGGTGTTGCCGTCGTTGCTGTCCCCGTCCTGGGGCGCGGCTTCCGATTTCTTCTGCCCGGCCGGCTTGGCGCCTCCTTGCGAACCGCCCTCGAGCTGCTGGAAACGGAACTCATTGTCTTCCTGCTGCTTGCGCATCTGTTCCTGCATCTGCAGGATCTGGAAATTGAGCTCCTCGATCTTGCCGTTCATCTGGCGAAGCTGGTCCTCCAGGCCAGTCATGCCAGCGCCGCCATCCTGCTGCGCGATCTGCGCCTGTTCCGGCTTCTTCTTGTCGCCGAAGATGCCAAGCGTCGGCAGACGGAAGGTGAACCCGCTGTCGGAGGCCCGCCCGGCACTGTCAGCCGAGGCGGCAAGGCTTGGGAGGCTTGATACGAGCAGCAGCGCAAGCGTGCCGCTCAGGACCGTTCTGAAATGCATTCTGTCTCTCGCGGTGGGTGTTGGCCTGATGCGCCTTTCCAAATCAAACAGTGGGAGAAAGCGCCCTCGCGCTCATAGCAGGACGCGAGACTTCGGCCAAATTTTGTTTCAATCCGTTGCAAATGAAAAAGGCGGCCCTGAGGCCGCCTTTCATTTTGGGATGTTGTATTTTTGTCGCCTGGGACGCCTGGCGCCCTTGGCGAAAATCGATCAGGAGCCGGCGCCGGAAAGCGTGGTGACGGCGCGGCGGTTCTGCGACCAGCAGGAGATGTCGTCGCAGACCGCGACCGGACGCTCCTTGCCGTAGGAAATCGTCTTCAAGCGGCCGGCGGAGACGCCCTTGGAGACCAGGAAGTCGCGCGTGGCGGCGGCGCGGCGGGCGCCCAGCGCCAGATTGTACTCACGCGTGCCGCGCTCGTCGGCATGGCCTTCGATGACGATCGCGTACTGGCGGTACTGGTTGAGCCACTGCGCCTGGCGGGCCAGCGTGGTCTGCGCATCGGCGCGGATCGACGAGGAATCGGTATCGAAGAAGATGCGGTCGCCGATGTTGACGGTGAAGTCCTGCGCGGAACCCGGCGTAGCGGCACCGGCACCGTTGAGGCCGAGATCGGCCGCGCTGTTCGGGGTCTTCTTCGAGGCGCAACCGGTAATGGCGAGAGCCGCCACCAGCGCGATCATGGCCGGGTTTCGGGTAAGTGCTGCGATACGGCCCATGCCGCCTCTCCTTCGCATTCGAGTGATTTCGTTGATCACCCAGTAACCACGTTTGGGTTAACCGGCATTCAAGAAACACGGTTAATATTTGGTTTCGAGCCGCCGTCCGCGACTGCTTGGCCCCACGCTTTCCAAGGGGCGACATTGCGCGCGGACCCTAGGCGGAAATGCGGCTAAAACGCGACCGGGTTGTGAAAAAAGGGGAATTGAAGAATTGAGGAATTGAAGAATTGGCGAAAAGGGTCACTTCAATCTTTCCCTCAGATTCACCAGCATTCCATGGATGTGAGCATATGATTGCAGCCATTCGCTGCGCTGCGCTTGTGTGATGTAGTCAAGGTCGAACGCGTAAGAAATCCACGTTTCCATTTCGCTGCACGATCCCAGAGCCATCGAGATGAACCGCGCGAATTCGGGCCTGGAATGGGTCTGTTTGGCGAAGCCCTCAGCCAGATTGGCGCATATCGCCTTGCTGGATCGACGCATTTGATCAGCCAGCGCGTATTGCTCGATTTTCGGGAAAACGAGTGTGGCTTTATGGACGTCGAGGGAAACTGCATAAGCACGCCTATAGACCTCCAGATCCTTCGCGCGCTTGATGTAGCTACCCTCTTTCTCCATTCTTCAATTCTTCAATTTCTTCAGTTCTTCAATTCCTCTTTCTTCCCCCTCACTCCAAAAGCGGCGACCACGCCGGGTCCGACGCATAGTTCGCGGTCGGAATCTGCTGTTCATTGCGGCCGGTGAGATCGACCGAGACCAGCTTGGGACCGCCGGCGGTGTCGCGGAAGAACATCAGCACGCGACCATTCGGCGCCCAGGTCGGACCCTCCTGCTGGAAGCCGGAGGACAGGATGCGCTCGCCCGAGCCATCGGTCTTCATGACGCCGATCTGGAATTCGCCGCCGCTCTGCTTGGTGAAGGCGATGAGGTCGCCGCGCGGCGACCAGACGGGCGTCGAATAGACGCCGTCGCCGAAGGAGATGCGGTGCGGATTGGAGCCGTCCGCGCCCATGACGTAAATCTGCGAACGGCCGCTGCCGCCGCCGCGGTCGGAGGTGAAGACGATCTGCGAGCCGTCCGGCGAATAGGAAGGAGAAGTGTCGATCGCGGTCGAATCGGTGAGCCGCGTCGTCGAACGGCTCCTCAGATCCATGGCGAAGATGTTGGAATTGCCGTCATCGCGCAGCAGGCTCATGATCACCTTCTGGCCGTCGGGCGAAAAGCGCGGCGCGAACGTCATGCCGGGGAAGTTGCCCACCAGCTCGCGCTGTCCAGTCTCGATCTGCAGCAGATAGACCTTCGGCTGCCCGCTTTCATAGGACATGTAGGTGATTTCCTGCCGGTTCGGCGAGAAGCGCGGCGTCAGAACGATCGCGCGGCCGTCCGACAGGTAGCGCACATTGGCGCCGTCCTGGTCCATGATGGCGAGCCGCTTCTTGCGGGCGTTCTTGGCGCCGGACTCGTCGACGAAGACGACGCGGGTGTCGAAATAACCCTTTTCGCCGGTGATCTTCTCATAGATCGCATCGGCGATGATGTGCGCGACACGGCGTTGGTTGGCGTCGTTGGCGAAAAACTGCTCGCCGGCCAACTGCTGGTTGCCGAAAATATCCCACAGGCGGTACTGGGCGCGAATGCGGCCATCCGCCTCCTTGCTCACGCTGCCGGTCACCAGCGCCTGCGCATTGATGACCTTCCAGTCGTCGAAACGAGGCTGGGCATCCGGATTCGTGATCTTTTCGACAAAGGCGGCCTTGTCGATCGGCGCGAACAGTCCTGACCGCTTCAGGTCGGCTGCGACGATCTCCGATATCTGCGGTCCAAGCCCTCCCTGAAAGTCAGGGATGGCGATCGGCATCGGCTCGACATTGCCTTTGTTGACGTTGAGCTCGAGGGTTGCTCGGGCAGGCAAGGTGACGGCAGCATTTATGCCCATCGCCATCGCGGCGACCATCAGGAGCGGCTTGAGGATGGATTGCATGTCTTCTCGCTTCTCTTGCTGATTTCTCGGACGCTCAGGCTAAAGACCGAGCATCGCTCTCGGGTCGAAGTTGACGCGAACGTCGGACCATATGTCTTGCTTCCCGGCTGGAACCTGCAGTCCGGCGACATCGCATTTCTGCACGGCGCGAACCGCGCTGGCGTCGAACTGAGGGTTGCCGCTGGACTTCTCAACGGTCGGGCGGCCCTCCAGCTTGCCGGAGGCATTCAGGTTGAAACGGATGACCACGGTGAAGTTCTCGGAACCTTCGAGGCCCACCGGAAGGGTCCAGCAACCACCGAGCTGATCCTCCAACGCCCCCTGCTCCGACTTGGAGAGCTTCTGGCCCTGGTCCTTTTCGCCGCCGAGCGAGGCCTGCTGGGTCGAGCGCTTGGCGCCGCCGCCGGACGGCTTCTGCTTATCGAGCAGGGCCGTTATCTCGTCGGCGTTGAACTGCTTCTCGTCTGACTTCGGCTTCGAGGAAGCCTCCTTGACCGGCTTTTCCGCATCCTTGCGATCCGGCGCCTTGGCGCTCTCGGCCTGGGCCGGCTGCGGCTTCGGCCGCGCTTCCGGCGCCGGCGCGGAATCCGGAAGCTTTGCCTCTTCCGTCGGCTGATCCTGCGAGATCGCCTCTGCGACGGCGTCGGGCTTGACCTCTTCCTTTTGGATGGCCGCGGTCTTGTCCGGCTGCGGCGCGGGCGTCGGTTCCTTGGCCGGTGTCGGCTTCGGCTCCGTCTGCTTGACCGGCTCGGGCTTGACTTCTTCCTTCGGCGTCGGCGTCGGGGCTACCTCGGTCGCCGGGGTCGGCTTCGGCTTCTCCTGCGGCTTCGGCACGTCCTCGACCGCGGGCTTCTCGGTCGGCGTCGGCGCGGGCGGCGGCGCCGCTGTCTTCTCGACCGGCTTCGGCTTGGCTTCCTCCGTCACCGGCTTGTCGGTATCGACGGTGTTCTCGCCGACCTTCTGGGCGTCGGGCACGACATCGGGACGCTTGGTCGGCAGCGGCGCCGGCTTGTCATGCATGACCGCCTTCTTGTCGCCCTGCAGCGTCTGTGCCACGGCTTCCATCGGCACGATGTCGACCGCCACCGACTCCACGTCGCTGGCAGGCATGGCCGGCGGCGACGACAGCGTGAACAGCCCGAAGGCCAGCGCCACCGCATGCAATATCACCGAAGAGGTGAGGCCGGTCCGCATTTGGCGTCTACTGAT
This sequence comes from Mesorhizobium sp. B2-8-5, assembly GCF_006440675.2. Taxonomy (NCBI): domain Bacteria; kingdom Pseudomonadati; phylum Pseudomonadota; class Alphaproteobacteria; order Hyphomicrobiales; family Phyllobacteriaceae; genus Mesorhizobium; species Mesorhizobium sp. B2-8-5. The sequence goes on along the minus strand of NZ_CP083951.1, from coordinate 1,333,403 downwards.
CCTGTTCCTGCAGCGAGACCAGGCCGATATTCTTGTAGCCGGCCGCCGAAATGCGAGCCATGACCTTCATCGCCGTGCCATAGTCGGTCGACTTGTCGCCGCGGATGAAGATGCGCTCGTCATAGCCGGTCTTGGAAATCGCCTGCAGCTTGGCTACCAGTTCCTCGATCGGAATCTCGGTCTCCTGCAGGAAAATCTTGCCCGCGGCGTCGATCGAAACGGTGATCGGCTGGGTGTCGACATTCATCGCCTTGGCCTGCGTGTCCGGCAGGTCGATCGGAACCCCGACGGTGAGCAGCGGCGCCGCGACCATGAAGATGATCAACAGCACCAGCATCACGTCGACCATCGGCGTGACGTTGATTTCGGATATCAGGGCATGGTGACGGCCACGCCGCCTATGGCCGCGTCCGCCTCGCCCCATGCCACCTGCGCCTGCAGACATCCCCATGATCGTTCCTCAGGTCTTCTGCGCTACTTTTTCATCGATTTGGCGCGAGAGTATGGCGGAGAACTCGTCCGCGAACCCTTCCATGCGCACGCCGAGTTTGTTCGCGTCCGATGACAGCTTGTTGTAGGCGATGACCGCGGGAATGGCCGCGAGCAGGCCGATCGCGGTCGCCAGCAGAGCCTCGGCGATACCCGGCGCCACAACCGAGAGGCTGGTGTTCTTCGAGGCGGCGATCGCCTGGAACGACGTCATGATGCCGATGACGGTGCCGAACAGCCCGATGAAGGGTGCGGCCGAGCCGGTGGTGGCGAGGAAGCCGAGGCGACCCTCCAGCTTCTCCATTTCGCGCGTCAGCGCCAGGTCCATCGCCTTGTCGATGCGGGTCTGCAGCGCCAGCGCCGATTTCGCGCCCTTTTCGAAACTCTTCTTCCATTCGCGCATGGCGGCGACGAAGATCGCGCCCATGCCGGTGGTCTTGCGGTCGGCCAGCGTCCGATAGAGTTCTTCAAGCGATTGCCCGGACCAGAAGATCTGCTCGAAGCGGTTCAGTGCTAACTTCATCCGGCCATAGGCGACGAGCTTGTCGATGATGATGGCCCAGGTCCAGATCGAGGCGCAGAGCAGGCCGATCATGACCAGCTTGACCACCCAGCCGGCCTGCATGAACAGCGCCCAGATCGATAAATGCGCTGCCGGATCGGCGAGTGCGATGTTTTCCATGACTTAAGTCCTTAAGATTATCCGGGCATCGCTGGCGGCTGGCCCATGGCATCCCTTTGGTCCGATCGCGCGAAGCGTGAAGCTTGCGGGCTACGCCCCGAATGCACCGTTTCGCGGCCTTTTCGAGGCAAATATTGGTGAAAGGAAGGCGCACGGATTGCGCCAATCTTCGCCAATTCCTTCATGAACCGTTATGGTTAAGGATGGGTTAGGACGTAAGGCGCGGCGCATTGCCGCGCATGGCTGCAGCCGTCCGGCCACAGGAGCCGTCTGGTTATCGGCTTCGAGATTGTGCCGGCAACCGAAGGGTCAGGCCTTGGCCCTTGGCATAAAGGCGGCGACCCATTCCTTCGGGAAACGCTTTGGCCGGCCGCTTTCGCCGACGATCGCCGCTTCGACCCTGGCCTCGACCAGCACATCGCCGCCGCGCTTCAAATGCTGGCCCATGAAGATGCGGGCGCCGGAAATGTCGTCGGTGCGCGTGTCGATGGTCAGGACATCGTCCATGCGCGCCGGCGAACGGAAGTCGATCTCCATGCGCCGCACCACCCAGACGATGCGCTCGCCATGCTTGCCGTCCAGGAGTTCGGTGTGGTGGACGCCGGTCAGCCGCAGATAGTCGGAGCGGCCGCGTTCGAGGAATTCGAGATAGCGCGCATGATAGACGACGCCGGAGAAATCGGTGTCGGCATAGTAGACCCGGGCCATCAGCCGATGGCCGAAATCCGTCAGCGCGCCGGAAAGCCCGGCGCTCAGCGCCGCCGATTCACCATGATCGTCCATCGCGCTTTCCTTTTCAGGCCCGAACAGGCACCTAAAGCCCTCGGGCCCTAGGCATTTTTTCTATGCGTGTCGTTATCCCAAAACCGCTGCACACTTTTGGGCGACACGCACTGTTTTCGCGCGCAAACGGGATGGCATTGTTGGGCACGATGATCAAGACCTTGATGGCGGCGCTGCTTGCGTTTGCCGCTTTGGCGTTGCCCGCCGGAGCGGCGACGTTCTCGATGAAACGCGGCCTCAATCTCGACCAGTGGGTGACCTGGCCGACCGAGGACAGATGGGGCGACCGCCAGGCGATCCTGCCCTATCCGGAATGGCGCAAATTCCTCAACGAGGATGACCTCAAGGCACTCAAGGATGCAGGCTTCGACTTCCTGCGCATGCCGGTCGATCCCGCGCCCTTTCTCTCGGACCAGACCGCGGCCCTTCGCGACGACCTCTATGGCAGCGTGCTGGACTCGGCGCGCATGGTCAACCGCGCCGGCCTCAAGGTGATCGTCGACCTGCATCTGATCCCCGCCGGCGGCAATCGCAAGATCGGCATGAGCGACGTCATGCACGATCCGGCCGTCTTCGATGCCTATACCGAGTTGGTGCGCAAGATGGCGCGGACGCTGGCCAAGGAGGATCCGAAGCTTGTCGCGCTGGAATTGATGAACGAGCCGCTGGTCGATTGCGACGCGAGCGGCACCAATCTTTGGCCCGACCTGCAGAAGCGCTTGTTCGCCGCCGCGCGCGCCGCAGCCACCCGGCTCACGCTGGTGCTGAGCGGCGGCTGCTATTCGAACGCGGAGTCGCTGGCCAAAATCGATCCCAGGACGATCGCCGATGACAACGTCATCTGGACCTTCCACTCCTACGATCCGTTTCTTCTGACGCATCAGGGCGCAAGCTGGGCCGGCGACTTCATCCCCTATGTCAGCGGCCTGCCCTACCCGCTGACGGCCGTTCCGAAGACGCAGCTGGACATGACGCTGGACACGATCCGCGACCGGATCAAGGCCGAGGCGCCCTGGGCGCGGCGGAGCGGCCTGCTCGCCTATCTCGACGAGCAGGTGGCGACGATGGACAGCCTCGAAAAGCTGCTTGGCCTGATGGATGCGCCGTTCGCGACGGTCGACGCCTGGGCGAAGGCAAACGACGTCAAGCCGCGGGATATCACGCTCGGCGAATTCGGCATGATCCGCCAGGAATACGGCAACGGCTTCGTCATGCCGGCCGCCTACCGCGCGGCCTATGTGCGCGACATGATCGCCCGCGCCGAGGCGCACGGCTTTTCCTGGTCGGTGTGGAGCTATGGCGGCGCCTTCGGCGTCGTCGACGCGTTCGACGGCGAGAAGGCGGAGCCGGACGTGATGAACGCCATCCGAGCGCTTCGGTAAGCTGAGCTAAAGCGCGTCGCGCTGAAGCGGATTCAGGCGACGCGCTTTAAGCCGTTGTTTTCATGCATACCGCTGCACACTTTTGCGCGACATGCATTAGCCGAGATCGATCTGCAGGATCTCCGGCCGCACTCCGAAACGTATCGGCGCGATGCTGAAGCCCAGTCCGCCCGAGACAATCAGGTTGCGATCGTTCTCGACGACATGGCCGTAGGCGTAACGGTTGCCGTAGGCGGAAGGCACCACCGGCGAATAGCCGAACAGCCGCACCTGTCCGCCATGCGTGTGACCGGACAGCGTCAGCGAAACCCTCCAGGGCACTTTCGGAAAAATATCCGGCTCATGCGCGAGCAGGATGATGGGAGCAGTGTCGCCAACCTTGGCCAGCGTGCCGGGAAGATCGTCGAGACCGGTGAGCCCCCTGCGGCCCTTGGCCTTGTCCGGCAACAGGGCGATCTGGTCGGCCAGGCCGGCTATCCAGAAGCCCTGCCCGTCCTTTTCCAGGCGTACGACGTCGTTCTCCAGCACCGGAATGCCGACGGCCTCCAGCGCCTTTCGCGAAATGGTCGGCCCTGCACCGGCCGCTTGCGCCGAGCGATCATCCCACCAGTCGTGATTGCCGAGGATAGACCACACGCCGAGCGGCGCCTTGAGCCCTGCCAGCGCGGGCGCCCATTCCGACGCGTTTACCCAGCCGGTCACCAGCCGGGTCCCGGCGGGATAGTCGCCAAGCATGACGATGAGGTCCGGCTGCAGCGCATTGGCCTCTTCGGCAAGTGCTGCGATCCGTTCCGGCGTCATCCAGGGCCGGCAGGCATGGATGTCGGCAAGCGCCACGACGCGCAACTTGAGTCCGGCCGGCCAGTGCGGCGGCGTCAGCGTGTAGCGCTTCACATGGGTCAGCAGCATCGGCTCGATGCCGACGGCATAAGCGCCAAGCGACACCAGGCTGAAGGCCGAGCCGCCGACAAGGCGCAGGAAACCACGTCTGGTGATCATGGATCGGCCCAAGCCCCTTGGGATTCTATCAGGAAGCTGCCTTAAAGGGGGCAATTACGCCCTCAGCTAGGCCGAGGCGAGCAGATTCTGCGCAGACGGGCCGTTACGCGGCCAAACGGCGAACAAATATGCGTTACTCTTCCTGAAACAGGCTGATCTGCTGCTGGACGATATCCTTCGGCGGGTCGAGCCCGAGATGGCGCCAGGCATTGGCGGTCAGAACGCGGCCGCGCGGCGTGCGCTGGATGAAGCCCTGCTGGATCAGATAGGGCTCGATGATGTCCTCGATCGCGTCGCGCGGCTCGGAGAGCCCGGCCGCGATCGTCTCGATGCCGACCGGTCCGCCGCCGAAATTGCGCGCGATCATCGACAGATAGCGGCGGTCGAGCGCGTCGAGGCCAAGCGCGTCGACCTCCAGCCTTGTCAGCGCCTCGTCGGCGATCTTCCTGTCGACATGGCCGTCCCCCGCGACGCTGGCGAAATCGCGCACCCGGCGCAGCAGGCGGCCGGCGATGCGCGGCGTGCCGCGCGCACGGCGCGCGATCTCCAGCGCGCCATCGTCGCCAAGCGGCATCGACAGGATGCGGGCGCCGCGCCGCACGATCTGCTCCAGCTCCTCGACCGTATAGAAATTGAGCCGGACGGGAATGCCGAAACGATCGCGCAGCGGATTGGTCAGGAGCCCAAGCCGGGTCGTCGCCGCGACCAGCGTGAAACGGGCGAGGTCGATCTTGACCGAGCGCGCCGCCGGCCCCTCGCCGATGATGAGATCGAGCTGGAAATCCTCCATGGCTGGATAGAGGATTTCCTCGACCGCCGGATTGAGCCGATGGATCTCGTCGATGAACAGCACGTCGCGCTCCTCCAGATTGGTGAGCAGCGCCGCCAGATCGCCCGCCTTGGCGATCACCGGACCCGAGGTCGAGCGGAAATTGACGCCGAGCTCGCGCGCCATGATCTGCGCCAGGGTCGTCTTGCCGAGCCCCGGCGGACCGACGAACAGCACATGGTCGAGCGCCTCGCCGCGGCCCTTGGCGGCATCGATGAAGACCTTGAGATTGGCGCGCACTGCCGCCTGGCCGACGAACTCGTCGAGCGACTGCGGCCGCAAGGTCTGGTCGGCATCCTCACCGCGCTTGTCGGGGGCAATGAGGCGGGGCGAAAGGCTCATGCCGCCTTCCTTGCATAGGACCGACAACGGAACAAGCGCCGCCTCACCGCGCCAGTTCCTTAAGGCCGAAGCGGATCAGCTTGGACGCATCCGCGCCCTCGCCAGCCGATTTCAGCGCTGCCGCAACCGCGTTCGCCGCGATGTCGCGCGAATAGCCGAGATTGACCAGCGCCGAGACAGCGTCGGTGATCGGTGCCGCCGCGACGCCTTCGCCGAGCTCCTGCTTGAGGCCGATCGTGCCGCTGGCCGCGCCCGCATAGGCAGGCGCCTTGGTGCGCAATTCGGTCACGATGCGCTCCGCCACCTTCTTGCCGACGCCTGGCGCTCTGGAGACCATGGCGATGTCGCGCAGCGCGATCGCATTGGCAAGCTCGGCCGGCGCCAGCGTCGACAGCACCGCCAGCGCCACCTTGGCACCGACGCCCTGCACATTGTTCATCAAAAGCCGGAACCACTCGCGCTCCAGCGCCGACTGAAAGCCGTAGAGCCGGATCATGTCCTCGCGCACATAGGTCTCGATGAACAGCACCACCGCCTCGCCGGGCGACGGCAGCGACGCCAGCGTGCGCGCCGAGCAATGCGCGACATAGCCGACGCCGTGCACGTCGACGAGGCAGGAGTCCTCGTCGATCTCGTCCAGCGTGCCCTTGAGCTTGCCGATCATGATTGTCCCCTCACGCCAGCGCTGCCATCCGGTAGGCGACGCTTTGGCGGTGATGCGCATGGCAGATGGCGATGGCCAAAGCGTCGGCAGCATCGTCGGTATCGAAGATCGCCTTCGGCATCAGCACCTTGACCATCATATGGATTTGCTTCTTCTCGCCGTGGCCGACGCCGATAACCGCCTTCTTGACCGCATTGGGGGCATATTCGGCGACCACCAGCCCGGCACGCGCCGGCACCAGCATGGCAATACCGCGCGCCTGGCCGAGCTTCAGCGTCGCCGTGGCATCCTTGTTGACGAAAGTCTGCTCGACCGCTGCCTCATGCGGCATGGCTTGGTGCAGCACCTCGGCCAAACCGTCATGCAACTGGCAGAGTCTTGTCGCCAACGACTCCTTTTCGTCGGACCGCACCGTGCCGGACGCGACGAAGCGCAGCGAATTGCCCACGCTGTCGATAATACCCCAACCGGTGCGCCTCAGCCCCGGATCGATGCCGATGATGCGAATCGCTTCCCCCATGCGCCAAGTCTAGCCGTGGCGGCAAGCGACGCCAGCGAAATGTGAACAAACCAGAAACAATCGCGATCTTAAGAACGCATTCGAAATCCCATCAGCTGGCGTTCACGGGCTGGCAGGTCCGAAATCCCGGACCTAATGCGTGTCGCGCAAAAGTGTGCAGCGGTTTTGCGACATGCATGAAAACAAAGCCTTTTAAAGCGCGTCGCCTGAATCCGCTTCAGCGCTACGCACTTTAGTTCGTCACGCGACGGATGGTTTTCGACAGCCGCGTGAGAAATGCCGGTCTCGACGACGCGACCAGCTTCCATGCCAGGACTGCATTTCCCATGCGCCGCGGCAGGAGCCCGATGCAGAGGAACCAGGCTGCCAGCGCAGCCCGCCGCCGCCAGGATGCGTTCATTTCCAGACTGGCGGCGGCGCCCGCTTTTGCCAGTCCCAGCCGGGAGTCGGTCGTGACCGGATGCCGGGGCTCGTCGACGCAAAGCGAGGCCAGTCGCTCTTCCAGATGAACCGGATCGCGAAGGCCGGCATCCGGCGGTACGGTCAGACCGATCTCGGCCGCCCGGTCGGACAAGGCTTCAAGGCGCCGGAAGTCATGCGCCACGCGCCAGCGCGCCCGCTCGGCAAGCTTTTCGGCAAAGACCGAATGGTTGGAGCCGTGGATGCGGTAGGCGCCAAGGCAGGTGTCGATGGATTTCACCTCCCCGTGCAGCGGCGCGAGCGTTGCGAGATAGCCATCGGCGCCTTGCCGGAAATCGCTTTCGGGCATGGGCATTATCGGGTCCAGCGCCTCACGGTCGAACGCCAGCCCGCTCGTCACCGTCGTACGGTAGCGCCCCTTGCGCAACAATTCCGGGACGACGTCGCCCGAGTCGAATGGCTGTTCCGGGGGTGGAAAGACATCCTTGATATGTTGGTCCTCATCGACGAGATGCAGTCTGAATTGCGCCTGGGCGACATCCGCGTCCCACTCGTCCAGGACCTCGGAGACGGCGTTCGGATAGAGATAATCGTCGGCGTCGAGGAAAAGAACGATCTCCCCGGTGCTCGCCTCGAACCCCGTATTGAACGCAGCGGCATGTCCGCCATTCCTGCGCCTGAGGCACGAGCGGATCTTGTCGCCGTAGGATTCGATGACGGCTACCGACGCGTCCGTCGATGCGTCGTCGACGACCACGACCTCGACATTTCGGTGGTCCTGTTCCAACGCGCTGTCGATGGCGCGTCCAAGAAACTGTTCGTAGTTATAATTGGGGATGATGATCGATACCGGGATGCGGTCCAATGGCGAATGCACGGGATCAAGCCTCGCAATCTGCTTTGGTCACAGTGACGGTGATTTTCTTGCAAAACCGGCTCAGGTCGACCCGGCTGCGGCGAACGGCTCCAACTAGGAGCCCATCGCTTCAAGACAAGGGCAATATTTCTCGCGAAGGCCGGCATGGCCTTCGATGCAACGACGGTTACCCGCAGTATCGAAGAGCAGTCGGGGTCGCAGGCGCTCGACTTGCGGCCACGATCGCGGCTCGCCAGATCGCGCCTCGATTGAACGATGTGGGTTCCCGCTTCCCGCGCGCCGCTATCGCGGCGTTTGTTGCAAACGCGGTTTCAGCCGCGCGCGAAAGCCGTATTCAAGAGACTGATCTGGTCGGAAACCGGGTTGGCCCGCCGGCTGGGGGCGTGCGTCTCGTTGATGACGCCGCCATAGATTTCCTCGTCCATGCGCCGCACCAGCGCCTGAAGGCGCAGCGAGCGCGTCACGAGGTCCAGAAAATCCTTGGGCAGCTCTTTCCAGCCGAGCGCCTCGTCATGCGCGGAGGCGGTGTCGAGTCGCACCTTGGATTTCTCCGAGGCCACCTGGTCGCGCGTCATCTCGCCGGAATTCGCCGCCCGCTGCAAAAGCAGCCAGGAGGCGACCTGCATGAGCCTTGTGGTCAGCCGCATCGACTCGGCCGCATAGAGTGTCGCCGCCGTGCGCGACAATTTCTTGGCTTCGAGCCTGCCCTTGCCATCGAGATATTCGGCGGCCTGCTCGACCAGCCCCATGCCTTCCTGGTAGAGCGGCTTGAAGGATTGGGAGAAAACCCGGCGCTCCGCCAATTTGATGGTCTTCGCGCTGCCCTTCGAAGGCTCGTTCATCGATACGCCCCTGCACTGCCGTCGGCCGATTCGGCAATCCTTGCCGACGCGGCCCGCACCCTAAATGACTGAGGCTTGAAAATGCGCTTCGATGCCCATGAAGGCAAGCGCATGTTTAACAAACGGTTAACGCCGGCCTCGTTCCAGCCATCCGCAAGCGGATGGCACCCGGCTTGCCGCCCGCGGACAAAAAAAGAGCCGCGGATAAGGCGGCTCTCAGGAGTTTAACAGGGAGGCGTCAAACAAAGTGGCTCCAACCACTCGGTAAGAATCCAGCAAAACTGGATGCGCATAGTAAACGCCCGTAAAGCTTAATGAACCCTTAACGCGGCGACGATTTTTTAAGCGACCGCGCTTTTCTGTGCCGGAACAGGACAGCCGGCCTCGCCGCCCGGGATCGCCCGAAAACCGGATTTCGGATGCTGTCATCGCGGCCTTCGAAACATGTTGGCTGCCGCCGCGACATCGTTCCGAAACACGCGCCACGCAAAAGCCCGCTCCTCTGAAGCGGCGCGCAAATCCGCGCCGCTCGAAATCATGCGGGATATCCGGGAGCAGACCATGGATTGGTATTCGATCGTCAAATTCCTTCACATCGTTTCGGCCGTTTTGTGGGTCGGCGGCGGCTTCGTGCTGTTCCTGCTCGGCGTGCTGGCCGAGCGTGCCGGCAACATCGAGGACAAGCTGCAGGCTATGCGCGCCAGCGGGCAGCTCGGCGGCAAGTTCTTCGCGCCGATGTCGATGCTGACGCTGGTCTTCGGCCTCATCATGTGCGGCTTCTGGGTCGGCTTTGCCGACCTGTGGATCGTCATCGGCCTCGTCGGCTATGCCACGACCTTCTCGATCGGCATGCTCGTCTTCAAGCCAACCGGCGAGCGCATGGGCGCCATGATCGCCGAGCAGGGCGTGACGCCGGCCGTTCTTGCCATCGGCCAGCGCATGATGAACTGGGCGCGCCTCGATTATGCGGTGATGCTGGTGATCATCGCCGACATGGTGCTGAAGCCCACCCTGCACGACATCGGCATTCTTGCCGGCATGGTCATGGTGGTCGCGCTGGGCGCCGCGCTCGCCTTCGGCGGTAGCCGCCAGATGGTGCCGAGCGCCGCCTGAATGCTTGTGGTGAGGTGGCCTGATAGTCACCTCACCACAAGCCGGCGATACCATCCCACAGCAACTTGACGGCGACCACCGCGACGGTGGCGTAGGTGAACGGGTAGAAGATCTCTGCCCGCATGCGGCGCACCAGCCACGCCCCGGCGATGGTGGAAAGCGGCGCCAGGGGCATCAGCACCGCCGACGCTGTAAGGTTGGTGGTGTCGAACTGGCCGAGCGCGAAATAGGGGATGAGCTTCAGCGCGTTGGTGGCGGCAAAGAAGATCGCCGCCGTGCCCGACAGCACTTTCGGATCGAGCCGGATCGGCAGCGCATAGACCTGGAAGGGCGGGCCGCCGACATGGGCGACGAAGCTGGTGAAGCCGGCGACCGTGCCCCAGAAGGCGGCGGCAATGCGGTTCGGTTCCGCCGCATGGTCGGCGCCGTGGCGGAACTGCAGGTAGATCCAGCGCAGCACGAACACCAGCGCGACCGCGCCGACGATCAGCCGCACCATCTCCTCGGTGACCAAAGCCGCTGTCAGCCAGCCGAGCCCGATGCCGATGACGGCGCCAGGCATCATGTCGACCAGCATCTTGCGGTCGTAGACGCCCCACCAGGTCCACACGGAAACGACATCCATCAAGCACAGGATCGGCAGCAGGATGGCAGCCGCCTGAACCGGCGGGATGGTCAGCGCCATCAGCGGCACGCCGACGAAACCGACGGCGCCGCCGAAGCCGCCTTTCGACAAGCCGACAAGGATCACCGCCGGAATGGCGGCGGCATAGAACCACGGGTCGCTGAGCGGGCCTGACATCGGCAAGGGAAGGTTGGAGAAGGCGGGAATTCAGCCATAGCGCAGAATAGCGCGGCCCGGATAGTCATTGTTGCCTGCATCCGCTATTGCCGGCCCGATATCGACGACCTGCCGCACGGCCAAGGTTCGTCATTCGGCCGGCTCGCTGTCTAGAGGTATGGAAATGAACGCCATCAGCATTCGCAAGGCACGCGAAGCGGACATTGCTGCGATCGTCGCGATGCTTGCCGACGACGCGCTCGGCCAGGCCCGCGAAGACGCCGGCCTGCCGCTGTCGCGGGCCTATCTGGACGCCTTCGCCGCGATAGACGGCGATCCGAACCAGTTCCTCGCGGTGATGACCGACGGCGACGACGTGATCGGCACGCTGCAGATCACCTTTATCGCCGGGCTGTCGCTGCGCGGTTCCCGGCGCGGCCTGATCGAGGCGGTGCGCATCGCGGCGGAGCGGCGCGGCGAGGGCTTGGGACAGCGCCTCTTCGAATGGGCGATCGACAAATGCCGCGAGCGCGGCTGCCGCGTCGTCCAGCTGACGACCAACAAGAGCCGGCTCGACGCGCATCGCTTCTATGAGCGCCTTGGCTTCAAGGCCAGCCATATCGGCTACAAGCTGGAGCTGTAGAGCGGCTCAGCGTTTCACGGAAGCGCCTGCCCCTCTAGCCTTTCGTATAGTCAGGCCCAAAACGCGACGGCAGGCCGTCGGCGAGTTTCAACCAGGGGAGCTTTTCCTCGAAAGCGACATGTAGCGTAGGCACAAATTTTTCCGGCTCCGCCATCGCAGCCGCAAAAAAATGCATGACACCAGACATGTTCTTTGAGCGGAAGGAAAGCGGCGAGCCACAGTGATCGCAAAATGTTCTTTCCACGCCGGGAGAAGAGTTGAATACCTTCGGTGGCTTGCCCAGCCATCGCCATTGGCCGTCCAGGACGCCAATATAGGCGGTCATCGGCGCAGAACATTGCCGCCGACAACTTTCACAATGACAAACCACGCAGGCCTGTGCCGAGCCATCGACTTCAAAGGCAACAGCGCCACATAAGCAATGGCCGCGCATGCGAAACCTCCTTGAGGCAGCGAGGACAGCTTAGTGCCGGGGGCGTGCGGGAGTCGCCAAGAAATGCGCCGAACTTGCGCCTGATCCCGACATTCGGCACTGGCGAATGTGGCCGCGTGCGCGAGGCGTTAGCTTCAAGCTGAGTTCATCACCGCCGTGCCTGGACCAGCAGGAACATTGGCCGCTCGAGTTCCTCGGCCAGTTCCGGCCGAGCGGCGATCTGCTCCTCCGACGGGCAAAATTCCTCGACATGCCCGATGCTGAATCCGGCCTGGATCAGCAAATTGAGCGTGGTGCCGATGGTGCGGTGGTGCTTGACCACGCCCTTGGTGAACCAATCTGTGGTGCGCGGTCCCTCGACCAGATACCGGTCGACCGGCCATGTCTTCCTGCCCGCGGCATCGACGGACCAGCCCGGGTTGGTCGGCGCCATGTAAATCGGATGTTCCGTCGAGAAGACGAAGGTTCCGCCGGGAACCAGGGCCTCGTGGACGGTCGCGAACAAGCCCGCGGCATCGCCGACATAATGCAAGGCAAGCGAGCTGTAGGCGAGGTCGAAACGGGCTTTTGGCAGACTGAGTTCGTCGAGGTCGGCGCGCCGATAGGTGACGGCATCGTCGGAGCCGGCGGCGCGTGCCCGTGCAAGCATCTTTTCCGACAGGTCGAGGCCGAGGACTTCGCTCGCGCCATGCGAGCGCGCCCAGCGGCAGAACCAGCCGAACCCGCAACCGAGATCGACGATGCTCAAGCCGTTGACGTCGGGCAACATGGCGCGCAGCGCCGGCCATTCGGGCGCGCCGCCCAGGCCCTCGACCGAGCGGCCAAGACGACTATAGCCGTCGAAGAAATCCGGACGGTCGTAGATGTTTTGCGCCATGTGCCTGTCCTGCTTTTTGCCTGCATATCTAGCGGACCTCCCCGCGGCTTCCAACGCCATCCTCGGAACCCGAATGGGCGACGCAAGCCACAGCGGTGGTTAAGCATTTTGGCCCTGGCGCCGCACGGCTGCTGTTCAAGCCGCCCCCTTTGCTCTATGCCGCAATGCAACCATCTTCGCCCGGCATAGGCGAAACCGGGATCGAAGGCCAATGAACGATTTAACTCCGCCCAACCGCTGCCGCATCGTGCTGATCGCGCCGCCGCTCGTGCCGGCGGAGCAGATCTGCGCGGCGTTCGAGGGCGGCGACGTCGCCTCGCTGATCCTGCCCGACAACGGCATGGACGATGCCTCCTTCCAGGCCTTTGCCGAAAGGATCGTGCCGATCGCTCAAAGTGCCGGCGTCGCTGTCATCATCGCCGGCGACAGCCGCATCGCCGGGCGCGTCCAGGCCGACGGCATCCATGTCGAAGTGAAGTCGGGGGAACTCGCCGAGACGATCGAGCGTCTGGCCGGCAAGATGATGGTCGGCGTCGGTGGCGCCAAGACGCGCGACGAGGCGCTGGAGCTCGGCGAGGAGCGGCCCGACTATATGTTCTTCGGCCGTTTCGGCTATGACAACAAGCCGGAGCCGCACCACCGCAACCTCACCCTCGGCAAATGGTGGGCGGAGATGATTTCGATCCCCTGCATCGTCATGGCCGGCTCCGAGCTTGCTTCCGTCGAGACGGTGGCCGCGACTGGCGCGGAATTTGTGGCGCTGTCCAGCGCCGTCTTTGCCGACGGGCGCGACCCGCGGGCGGCGATTGCCGCCGCCAACGCGCTGCTCGATGAAACCGCGCCGCGTTTCGAGGACTGACATGCGCCTGCGTGTCCTTTCTCTGGTTGTCCTGGCCGGCTTGTTGGCGCAGGCCGCGATGGCGGCTGAGACCATCCCGCTGCCACAGCAGCGGCCGGATGCCGGCACTCCGGACTCCGGCACACCGAATACGGCCACACCGAACGCGGCAACGCCGGATGCCGGCGAGCCGGATGCGAGCAGGTTCGGCACCACCACGCACATCGACAAGCCGATCCAAAACACCTTGCCGCAACCGGCCACCATGACGCCGCCATCGGCCGACGCCGTCAATCCCGACCGCTTCGGCGCCAAGCAGCCGGACGCCGCCTACGGCGCCTTCCAGCGCGGGCTTTACAAGACCGCCTACAACCTCGCCATGGACCGCGCCAAGAACGGCGATCCGGCGGCCGAGACGCTGGTGGCCGAGATCCTGTCGCGCGGACTGGGCGTGCCGCTCAATCCGGCCGAGGCCGGCAAATGGTATGCGCTGGCCGCCGAACAGGGCGTGCCGGAGGCACAGTTCCAATATGCGCTGATGCTGCTCGACGGCCGTTATGTGAAGAAGGACGAAAAGGGCGCCTTCGCGCTGATGCAGGCCTCGGCCGAGGCCGGCAACCGGCTTGCGCAGTTCAATTTCGCCCAGTTGCTCGTCCAGCAGGATCCCGGCGATGACGGCCTGGTGAAGGCCGCCGTCTACTACGAGCGTGCCGCCGCCACCGGCCTTGCCGATGCGCAATATGCAATGGCGCAGCTCTACGCCAACGGCGTCGGCGGCAAGCCGCACGACGACGCCCAGGCGCGTCTTCTGCTGGCGCAAGCCGCGAGGCAGAACTACGACACCGCGCAGATCGACCTCGCCGCCTGGATGATCGAGGGCCGCGGCGGCGGGCGCGACCTGAAATCGGGCTTTGCCTGGATGAAGCGGGCGGCGGAGGGCGGCAACGTCGCCGCCCAGAACCGCCTCGCCAAGCTCTATATGGGCGGCATCGGCACCGACCCGGACCTGATCCTTGCCGGCGCCTGGTACATCGTCGCCCGCCGCGCCGGCCTGATCGACCCGCGGATGGACGATTTCCTGCAGGGCCTCGACGACGACCAGACCAAGCAGGCGCTGCAGAAGGCAAATCGCCTGCGTTGACGCATGGCGCTATGGACGCCATTTCCTGGCTCGCTTGGGTCCCCTCCCTTGCCTCCCTCCCTTGCTACTGCGTGCAATTTGTGGTCTTGGAGGCGCCAAAGCGCGACCCGCGCCTGAAAAATCTCATTCCGGATCAGTTCATCATGGCCAAGATCAGTGGCAACGAAATCCGTCCCGGCTACGTCATCGAGCACGATGGCGGGCTGTGGGTGGCGGTCAAGACCAACACCGTCAAGCCTGGCAAGGGCGGCGCCTACAATCAGGTCGAGCTGAAGAACCTGATCAACGGCACCAAGCTCAACGAGCGCTTCCGCTCGGCCGAGACCGTCGAGCAGATCCGGCTCGATCTGAAGGATTTTTCGTTCCTCTACGAGCAGGGCGACGCCCTGGTCTTCATGGATACCGAAAGCTACGAGCAGCTCGAGCTGGCCAAGGACTTCGTTGGCGAGCGCGCCGCCTTCCTGCAGGACGGCATGATGGTGACGGTGCAGCTTTACGAGGAGCGGCCGATCGGCATTTCGCTGCCCGACCAGGTAACGCTGACCATCACCGAGGCCGACCCGGTGGTTAGGGGCCAGACGGCCGCCTCCTCCTACAAGCCGGCGGTGCTGGAGAACGGCATTCGCGTGCTGGTGCCGCCCTTCATCTCGGCCGGCGAGCGCATCATCGTCGACACCAACGAAATCACCTACATGCGCCGCGCGGATTAACGGCAAAAAAGCAGGAAGAAAAAATGGCGCGTTCCGCTCTCCTCAACGTCATGGTCCAGGCCGCGATGAAAGCCGGCCGCTCGCTGTCGCGCGACTTCGGCGAGGTGCAGAACCTGCAGGTCTCGATGAAAGGCCCGGGCGACTATGTCAGCCAGGCCGACCGCAAGGCCGAAGAGATCGTCTTCGCCGAGCTTTCCAAGGCGCGGCCGGGTTACGCCTTCCTGATGGAGGAGCGCGGCGCCGTCGAAGGCGAGGACGCCCAGCATCGCTGGATCGTCGACCCGCTCGACGGCACCACCAACTTCCTGCACGGCATTCCGGTCTTCTCGGTGTCGATCGCGCTCGAGCGCCAGGGCCAGATCGTCGCCGGCGTCGTCTACAATCCGGCGATGGACGAACTCTACACGGCCGAGCGCGGCGGCGGCGCCTTCATGAACGACCGTCGGCTGCGCGTTGCCGGGCGCTCCAAGCTGACCGACGCGGTAATCGGCTGCGGCGTACCGCATCTCGGCCGCGGCCAGCACGGCAATTTCCTGATCGAGCTGCGCAACGTCATGGCCGAAGTCTCCGGCGTACGCCGCCTTGGCTCCGCCGCGCTCGATCTCGCCTATGTCGCGGCCGGCCGCATGGACGGCTTCTGGGAAACCGGCCTGTCGTCCTGGGACATCGCCGCGGGCATCCTTCTGGTGCGCGAAGCCGGCGGCTTCGTCTCCGATATGGATGGCGGACAGGACATGCTGGACAATGGCGAGGTCGTCGCCGGCAACGAGCTCATCCAGCGCGCGCTTCTCAAGACCGTGAAGAAACCGCTGTCGTCGCGCTGAGAGGTGGGGCGCGCGAAGCGCCCTTACTGCGAAAGTCGGAATCGATTTTCGGAAAGGATCGTGTGCAAATCAAAGTGCTGCAGTGTCCTTTGCGCGTCGAAAGGACGCGCCGCTCCGCAGTCGCAAAACCGCAACTGAAGCTTGAAATACTGGTCCGCGACTGCCCAGATCAAGGGATAGCAGGACCATTTTATGAACGATGTGCGGCCAGATACCCAGCTTGACATCCCCTTTGTGGGGCGCTGGCATTACTCGCGCGCCGAGATAATCGCCGACGGCATCGTGCATGCGGTGGGCATCGTGCTGGCGATCGCTGCCGGCTCGACTTTCCTGGCGCTTGCCGCTTTTCATTCCGGTCCAGGCGAATATACCGCAGCCGTCTTCTACGTGGTGTCGCTGCTCACCGTGCTGTCCGTATCGCTGACTTACAATCTGTGGCCGGTCTCGTGGCCGGCGAAATGGATCCTGCGCCGCTTCGATCACGCAGCGATCTATCTCCTGATCGCCGCCACCTACACGCCCTTCCTCGCCCAGCTCCACAACACGCCGCTGGCGCTACCCATGGTCGTCGTCGTGTGGAGCGCAGCAGCGGCCGGCATCGCCATCAAGATGTTCCTGCCCGGGCGCTACGACCGGCTGGCCATCGTCTTCTATCTCGCCATCGGCTGGAGCGGCGTGGTGCTCGCCGGACCGCTGGTCGAGACACTGCCGACGACCTCGGTCGCGCTGCTCGTCGCCGGCGGCATCGTCTATTCCTGCGGCGTCGTCTTCTTCGCCTGGAAGGGCCTGCGCTTCCACAATGCCGTCTGGCACGGCTTCGTCGTCACCGGCGCCGGCCTGCACCTGGCCGCCATGGTCGACTGCCTGGTGGTCAACCGGTTCTAGGCCTGTGGCGCCGGCCTATCGGGCCATATTGCCAAGCGCCATTCAATTTGGTCACAATTCCGTTTAGAGTCGCGGCAATTCTGCGGCGGTGGCATCGGAAACGGGGCACGGATGGCTTTTCTCAGATCCTTCGGCAGGCGATCGGACGTCCTGGTCTATGATCCGCACAAGCTGTCGAGTCCGCAGGTCTTCCTGCTCACCATGGTGATCTTCCTGATCATCGTCGCTTTCATCGCCGCCATCCTCACCCGCCAGATCTCGACCGCCTTCTCCAGCAATCCGGGCCTCAACGGACTGATCATCGGCGTGCTGGCGGTCGGTATCCTGCTTGCGTTCGTGCAGGTCGGGCGGCTGTTCCGCGAGGTGCGCTGGGTCAATTCCTTCCGCGCCGGCTCCGAGACCACCGAGCCGGTTCTTTTGGCGCCGATGAAGGCGATGATCGGCCGTTCGTCCTCGGTGGCCTTCTCGACCTCGTCGATGCGCACGATGCTGGATTCCATCGCCACCCGCCTCGACGAAAGCCGAGACACCTCGCGCTACCTGGTCGGCCTGCTGGTGTTCCTAGGCCTGCTCGGCACCTTCTGGGGCCTGCTCAACACCATCGCCTCGATCCGCGAGACGATCGAGGCGCTGGACCCGGGCACCGGCGATGCCGCCGCCGTGCTCGACGCGCTGAAGCAGGGCCTGTCGGCGCCGCTCGCCGGCATGGGCACCGCGTTTTCGTCCTCGCTGTTCGGCCTTTCCGGCTCGCTTGTGCTCGGCTTTCTCGATCTGCAGGCCGGCCGCGCCCAGACCCGCTTCTACACCGAACTCGAGAACTGGCTCTCCTCGGTCACCGATCTGTCGTCGGACATCGTCGTGTCCGATACGTCAAAGGCCGCCGAATCCTCCGAGGATATCCGGCTGCTGTCGGAACGGCTGCGCAGCCTGCAGGAGAATGGCGGAGGCTCCAATCCGCGCGTCGCCACCGCCATGGCCAATCTTGCCGACGGCATCTCGGGGCTGGTGAAGAACATGCGCTCCGAGCAGCAGATCATGCGCGACTGGGTCGAGGCACAGTCCGATGAGCAGAAGGCCATGCGCAACACACTGGAAAAGATCGCCGACGCGCTGAAGAAGCAAGGGGTCCACTGACGTGGCGCTGGCAAGACGGCGCGCCGACCGCCGCATCGACTACTGGCCGGGCTTCGTAGATGCCTTGTCGACGCTGCTGCTGGCGATCATGTTCCTGCTCACTGTCTTCGTGCTGGCGCAATTCCTGCTCAGCCGCGAGATATCCGGCAAGGACGCGGTGCTGAACCGCCTCAACTCGCAGATCAACGAGCTGACCCAGTTGCTCGCGCTGGAACGCACGAACAGCCAGGACAAGGAGGATTCGCTCGCCAACCTGCAGGCGTCGCTGTCGGCGGCGCAGGCTGAAAAGAGCCGCCTCGAACAATTGCTGGCACAGGGCGCCGGCGCCGGCGACGCGGCCACCAAACGGGCTGACCAGCTGTCCGACGAACTCGGCAACCAGCGCCAGATAAGCCAGCAGGCGCTGAGCCAGGTCGAGATCCTCAACCAGCAGATCGCCGCCCTGCGCAAGCAGATCGGCGCGCTGGAAGACGCGCTCAACGTCTCCGAGCAGCGCGACCGCGTCTCCAACACCAAGATCGCCGATCTGGGCCGCCGCCTGAATGTCGCGCTGGCGCAGCGCGTCCAGGAACTCAACCGCTACCGTTCCGATTTCTTCGGCCGGCTGCGCGAAATCCTCGCCGACCGCGAGAACATCCGCATTGTCGGCGACCGCTTCGTCTTCCAGTCGGAGGTGCTGTTTCCGACAGGCTCCGACGTGATCAACGACGCCGGCAAGGTCGAGATGAAGAAGCTCGCCGACGCCATCATCGAATTGCAGAAGGAAATCCCGCC
This sequence comes from Mesorhizobium sp. B2-8-5, assembly GCF_006440675.2. NCBI lineage: Bacteria > Pseudomonadati > Pseudomonadota > Alphaproteobacteria > Hyphomicrobiales > Phyllobacteriaceae > Mesorhizobium > Mesorhizobium sp. B2-8-5. The sequence continues at coordinate 1,314,421 of NZ_CP083951.1, read as the reverse complement.
CGAGATCAGCTGGGTGCTGCGCGTCGACGGCCATACCGACAACCAGCCGCTCTCCGGCACCGGCCGCTATCGCGACAATTGGGAATTGTCGACCGCGCGCGCGACGTCCGTCGTGAAGTTCCTGATCGAGAACGGCGTGCCGGCCAACCGGCTGGTGGCCGCCGGCTTCGGCGAATTCCAGCCGCTCGACCCGGCCGACACCGACGAGGCGCGCAGCAAGAACCGCCGCATTGAACTGAAGCTCACCGAACGGTGATTTGAAGCATGTCTCCCGAAAGCGGGAACCGGTTTCGGGACAAAGACATGCGTAGAATCAAAACCCTAAAGCGTACGGAGCGGATCTGAAAGATCGCGACGCGCTTTAGGATCACGCAAAGTCACGGGAAGTTGTTTGTCGGCTGAATACTTAGCGCGCCAAGTGCCGGCGGCAAGGCCTGAAAACATTATCTTTTTTTAATTACACATCGCGAATCGACGCACCTAACTTGCCGCGCAGGGCCGGGGTCCCGCCGGCGATGCCTCCCATCGCGACGCGACGGAACCGGACGGCCCGGAAGGTCGGAAGGCGACGCGGCGCGGCCGCTCCCTTCCTGGTAGAAGGATGCGCCGCCATGCGCGCTTCAACATCTCTCAAGACTGCAATCCTCGCTGCGGTTCTGATCGCGGCCCCGCTCGCCGGCGCCTATGCGGCCGGGCACCACAAGGGACTTCTCGATGCGACCCCTCCAGCCAATTTCATCGGCCCGCGTGTGACCAGCCTGATCGATCAGATCCAGGGCGTGGATCAGGGCATCACCGATGCCCGGCAGGCAAACAACATTTCGGCTTCGGAAGCGCACCGACTGCACATGCGCGCCGCGCATATCAGCCAGGCCGCGGAGCATGTCGCGGCCTCGGATCACGGCAGGATACCGTCCGCGCAATATCATGAGATGCTGCGGCGCCTCGACAATGTCGACCAGAGGCTGATGAACGACACCGGCAGCGGCTTCATGGTGGGCGACGGCGACGGCGGTGGCAATTACCCGAACGGCTGAAGCGGTTCGCCATTTCAAGGAGACGGCCCGCACACAGGAAGGGACCAACTGGCGCCCGCGGGACCTGGCCCCGAGGGCGTCCTTTTTGGATCGCGTCCTGCTTCGATTACACGCCGAGCCAAAGCGCGATGATGGCGAGCACCGCCGGCACAGTCTGGATGAAGAGTGTCTTGCGGCCGACGGTCGCCGCGCCGTAGAGGCCGGCAATAGCGACGCAGATGAGGAAGAACATCTTGATCTGGAATCCGCCGGCGCCGAGATAGAGTCCCCAGATCAGGCCGGCGGCGAGAAAGCCGTTATAGAGCCCCTGATTTGCGGCAAGCACCTTCGAGGCGCTGGCGAATTCCGTCGTCAGCTTGAACGCCTTGTGGCCGCGCGGCGTGTCCCACAACACCATCTCAAGGTAGACGATATAGCAGTGGATCAGCGCCACCAGCCCGACCAGGATATTGCCGATCATTGTTCCCCACCGCTCGTTCGGACAAGCATTGACCACACGTCGACGCCGCCGCGCAAGATAGGTCGACCCCGGCCTCGCCGAGCAGGGTTGCCAAGCTTCGCGCCTTGGTATCTTTTTCGCGCCAGCCCATTTGCAGCCGGAACCCGCCATGTCCTTCCAGAAACTCGACCAACTCGGCCACAAGCTCGAAGCGCTGGAGCATGCTTTAGCCATCCTCGGCGCCGACGAGGCGACGCATATGGCGGTCGGCGGCGGCGAGAAGCGCGCCGAGGCGATGTCCTCGCTTGCCGGCATGCTGCACGCCCAGGCGACCGCGCCGGAGATCGGTGACTGGATCGCGGCCGCCGAAGCCGAGCCGCTGAGCGAAGAGCAGCAGGCGGCGGTCAGGGAGTTGCGCCGCCAATACACCAACCTCACCTGCCTGCCTGTCGAATTCGTCGAGCGCCAGACGGTGGCGCGCATGCGTTCCGAACAGCTCTGGCGCGACCTGCGCGCCAAGAACGACTGGGCCGGCTTCCTGCCGGCGCTGGAAGGCGTCGTGACCCTGGTGCGAGAGGAAGCGGCGCTGCGCGCCGACGCCCTCGGCCTCGCCCCCTATGATGCGCTGATGGAGCAGTATGATCCCGGCAACCGCGCCGCCGACATCACGCCGGTGTTTGCCAAGCTGAAGGCCTTTCTCAAGGATTTCCTGCCGCGTGCGCTGGCCATGCAGGAAGCACGGCTGGCAAAACATCCGTTGAAGCCGCTGTCGGGCACCTATGCCGTCGACCGCCAGCGCGAGCTCGGCCTTGCCATGATGGCGGCCGTCGGCTTCGACCTCACCCATGGCTCGCTGTCGGTGTCGCACCACCCCTTCTGCGGCGGCGTGCCGACCGACGTGCGCATCACCACCCGCTACAAGACCTCCGACTTCCTGTCGGCGCTGATGGGCGTGCTGCACGAGACCGGCCACGCGCTTTACGAGCAGAACCTGCCGAAAGCCTGGTCGCATTGGCCGCTCGGCAAGGCGCGCGGCATGGCCGTGCATGAGAGCCAGAGCCTGTTCGTCGAAAAGCAGATCGGCCGCAACCCGGCGTTCTGGCGCTGGGCGTTGCCGGTGGTCGAAAAACACCTCGGCGAAGCCTGGTCGCTCGACGACATCCTGCCGCATGTCCACCATGTCGAGCGCGGCCTGATCCGCGTCGACGCCGACGAGGTCACCTATCCGCTGCATGTCATCCTGCGCTACGAGCTCGAGCAGGAGCTTGTGACCGGCCGGCTGGAGGTCGCCGACCTGCCGGAGGCATGGGACGCCAAGATGCGCGACTATCTCGGCCTCTCGACCATCGACAACCCGGCCGACGGGCCGATGCAAGACGTGCATTGGCCGGGCGCCGCCTTCGGTTATTTCCCCTCCTACACGCTAGGCGCCATGATGGCGGCGCAGCAATGGGCGGCCTTGACCAGGGAGCATCCGTCCGCCGACGAGGACCTCGCCAAGGGCGATTTCAGCGCCGTCAACGAGTGGCGTCGCGCAAAGATCTGGTCGCAGGGCTCGCGCTGGTCGACGCCGGACCTGCTCGAGCGCGCCACCGGCGAGAAGCTCAACGCCGCTTACTTCACCGAGCACCTGCGCAGGCGTTACGGAACTGCATAAGTCGGCGGGTCGTTACCACGTCAGAGAACTAGAATGAGCTCATCGCCCATTTGCGTACGATTTCGTGCTGCTATATCTTATGACCACGAGGTGCGCAGATGAACGCTTCAGGTCCTAAGGAACGCGCTACGTTTTCTATCGACAGCGCGGTCAAGGAGACGCTCGAGAACCAAGTTCCGAAGAACAAGCGATCCCGTTTCGTCGAGGAGGCAATCGCAAAGGCATTGAAAGATGCCGCAAAGGAGCGCGCTTTAAAGATGATCCGGGAATTGAAACCGGGCTCGACAGGCGGCGAAAGCTCGACCGACGTGCTGCGTAGAATTCGCCAGGAGATGGACGGCCGACCAGAGGACATCCTCGAAGGCCGGAAAAAGTGATTATTGTCGACGCGTCGATTTTCATCAAACTCTTTCGGGACGAGGATGGTAGCGAACAGGCGCGAAACCTGTTCGCGAAAAACATCGCAGACGGTCGCGCCATGGCCGCCCCCAGCATCTTACTTTACGAGTCACTATCTGCCGCGCTTCACTATGAGCAATCCTTCGTTATGGTCGCAACGCTGATCGCCGGGCTGCGGGAAGGCGGTTTCCAGCTTCTGGAACCGGACATGGGCGAGCTGGCCAAAACGCAGGAGATCGCGACGCAGCTGAGCCCTGCCGGCGGCTATCCAACGCTCAACGACTGCGTTTACCACGCCATGGCAATCAATCGCGCCGCAACATTGGTGACAGCCGACCAGCGCCATTTTGCCAAAACGAAACATTTAGGCAGCATTGTGCTTCTCGCCGATTGGCGAGCGCCCTAAGATTGCTCTACTCCGCCGCGCCCTTGAAGGCGCTGGCTCCGGTCTCGAACTGGAGCTTCGCGAGCCGCGTGTAGATGCCGCCCTTGGCCACCAGGCTCTGATGCGTGCCTTCCTCGACGATGCGCCCGCCGTCCATGACCAGGATGCGGTCGGCCTTCAGCACCGTCGCCAGCCGGTGCGCGATGACGATGGTGGTGCGACCGCGCATCAGCCGCTCCAGCGCCCTTTGCACCAGCGTCTCGCTCTCGGCGTCAAGCGCCGAGGTCGCTTCGTCGAGCAGGAGGATCGGCGCGTCGCGCAGGATGGCGCGGGCGATCGCGATGCGCTGGCGCTGCCCGCCGGACAGCGTCACGCCGCGCTCGCCGACCTGGCTGTCATAGCCCTTGTCGAGCCTGGCGATGAATTCGTCGGCAAGCGCCGCCTTCGCCGCGGCCTCGATCTCGGCGTCGCTGGCGCCCTGCCTGCCGAAGCCGATATTGTCGCGAACGCTCGCGGCGAAGATGGTGACGTCCTGCGGCACGATCGCGATCCGCTGCCGGACAGCCGCCGGATCGGCCTCGCGCACGTCGACGCCGTCGAGGACGACGCGGCCGCTCTCGGGATCGTAGAAGCGCAGGATCAGCGAGAAGACGGTGCTTTTTCCGGCGCCCGAAGGCCCGACGATCGCCACCGTCTCGCCGGGCTTCACCTGGAAGCTCAGGCCATGCACGGCGGCGCGGTCCGGCCGCGCCGGATAAGAGAAGGAGACGTCGTCGAAGCTGATCGCGCCCTTGGCCGTGGCCGGCAACGGAACGGGGTCGGCAGGCCGCTGGATCGCCGGCGTCTCGGCCAGGATCTCGGTCAGCCGCTCTGCGGCGCCCGCCGCCTGCGACAGCTCGCTCCACACCTCCGACAACGCGCCGAGCGCGCCGGCGGCAAACACCGAGTAGAGCAGGAACTGGCCGAGCGTGCCGGCCGACAGCGTGCCGGCAAGCACGTCGCGCGAGCCGAACCACAGCACCGCGACCACCGAGGAAAAGATCATGAAGATGGCAAAGAAGGTCAGGAACGAGCGCGCGAACACCGAGGCCCGCGCCGCCTCGAAGGCAGCATCGACGGCGCCAGCGAAGCGGCCGGTCACCAGCTTCTCGTTGGTGAAGGCCTGCAGCGTGCGCACCGCGCCGATCTGCTCGCTGGCATAGGCGGTGGCCTCGGCGAGCGTGTCCTGCGCTTGCCGGGACTTGCGGCGCACCGAACGGCCGAAGGCGACGAGCGGCAGCACGATCACCGGAATGGCCGCGATCACCAGGCCGGAGAGTTTCGGGCTGGTGACGACCATCATCGCCACCGCGCCGAGGCCGAGGATGACGTTGCGCAGCGCGACCGAGGCGGTGGCGCCGACCGCCGACTTCACCTGCGTGGTGTCGGCGGCAAGCCGCGACACGATCTCGCCCGAATGCGAACGATCGAAAAACGCCGGCGACAGCGTCGTGACATGGGAGAAAACGTCGCGGCGGATGTCGGCGACGACCCGTTCGCCGAGCGTGATAACGAAATAGTAGCGGCTGGCCGAAGCGGCCGCGAGCAGCGCGGCCATCAGAACCAGTGCCGCGAAATACTCCGCGATGAAGGTGGAGCCCGCGGCCTGGAAACCGTGGTCGATCATGCGCCGCACAGCCATCGGCAAGGCCAGCGTCGTTACTGCCGCCACGATCAGCGAGATGATGGCGCCGATGGCGAGCTTCCGGTAGCGGGTGATATAGGGAAAAAGGCTGCGGAGCGGCCGGACCGAGCGTCTGCGCTCGCTTGCGCTGCCACCGATTTCCGCCATGAGCGTTTCCTCTGGCCGCTTGCCGGCACCGCGCTTCAATATGCGCTCGCCGCGGCCTTGTGATTCAATTCCGGCTGATGTATAGGCTCGCCGACCGTTTTAGAAGCCGTGGCTTTTCATTAGCTGCGGCTTCGAGTTTTAAAAAGGGGCGCATCGACGCAGGCCTTTGGGCCCGTCAGCAGCGCCGGCAGCCAGGAAACACGACAATGAAGGCCGATATTCATCCCGACTACCACACCATCAAGGTCGTCATGACCGATGGCACCGAATACCAGACCCGTTCGACCTGGGGCAAGGAAGGCGACACGATGAACCTCGACATCGACCCGACCACCCACCCGGCCTGGACCGGCGGCCAGCAGACCCTGCTCGACCGTGGCGGCCGCCTGTCGAAGTTCAAGAAGCGTTTCGAAGGCTTCGGCCTCTAAGCCAGATACATCGGCAGACTTTGAAAACCCGCCTTCGAGGCGGGTTTTTTGTTGGCCGCATTTCTTCCTTCTCCCCGTTCTACGGGGAGAAGGTGCCCGAAGGGCGGATGAGAGGCAGCGCCAGCCTCGGCGATTGGCCGGCCAAGGTGCGAGAAATTCAGAATTCGATGACAGTGCGCTTTTTCGACGACGCCAATGTCATAGGTCGGCGCCGCCCCTCACCTGCCTGCCGGCATCCTCTCCCCGTATAGTGACGGGGAGAGGGGCGCTCTCGCCGGCGATTTCGCCAATCGCCGACGCTGTGGGAAAGCGCCTGGGTTGTACCTACTCCCCCACAAACTCCCTAAGCGCCATGCGCTTGTAGGCCGCGACAAGCCTGTCGCCCTCCTCGCGGTCGACGGAGATCGCCAGCCGCACCGCGGCCTCGCCCATCTGCCAGACGAGGAACGCCGTCGTTTCCAGTTCCACTGGATCGGCATGAGGGCGCAGCCGCTTCAGCACCGCGAGCAGGAATTCGGCATTGGCCCGGCTGTCGGCGAGTTCCAGTTCGCGCAACGCCTTGTCGGCCTGCGTACCCGACCAGATGTCGCGCATCACCGGCTCGGCCAGGAACAACTGGTAGTAAATGTCCACCAGCTCCGAAAACGCCCGTTTCATTCCCTCGGCATCGCGGACATCCTTCAGCGTCGTCGCAATGCAGGCCTGGCTTTCGGCGGTGTAGCGCTCGGCAAGCGCCCAGACGATCGCCCGCTTGTCCGGGAAAAACTGGTAGAGCGAGCCGATCGACACCCCAGCCCTTTCCGCCACCTCGCCCATGCGCATGGCATCGCTGCCTTGCTCGGCAATCAGCGCCGAGGCGGCCGCAAGCATGCGCTCGACCCGCTCGCGGCTGCGCTGCTGCGTAGGCGACCGGCGCGGCGAAGCAATGGCCGCCTGGTCCGGCTTGGCGGTAACTTTTTCATCCATGGCTCTGTCCGGGCGATTTCTCGAAAACTGACTTGACTCACAAAATACGAGGGTTTATCACGTTTTGCAAATGTGAGGATTACTCGCATTTTGGAATCGAGCAAAACCCGGCATCTGGAGCAACTGAGATGATGAAACTTCTTCCCACTCTCACCTTCATCGCCGCGATCGGCTCGGGCGTCGTCGGCGGCGTCTTCTTTGCCTTCTCGAATTTCGTCATGGCGGCGCTTGCCCGACTGCCCGTCCCGAGCGGCATCGCCGCGATGAATTCGATCAACATCACGGTGATCACCCCGACCTTCATGACGGCGCTGTTCGGCACCGGCCTCATCTGCCTGGTGTTGATTGCCGGCGTTTTCTTCGGCTGGAGCCAGTCGGGCTCGTACTGGCTGCTTGCCGGCGCAGTGCTCTATTTCGTGGGCAATCCGATCGTGACCATGATCTTGAACGTGCCGCTCAACGACGCACTCGCCGCCGTCGATCCTGCGAGCGCCAACGGCGCCGCCGTGTGGGCGAACCATCTGAATGAGTGGGTGATATGGAATCACGTCCGCACCATCACCGCCATCGCAGCAATGGCCTGCTTCATCATGGCATTGACCTGAAGACGGCAACCCGCGAATGCAAAAGGCTCCGGCTCAGGCGGAGTCTTTTTTATGATCCTTGCGATCGGCGTGGCCGAGGTCACGCTCTGGGTCGATGACGTCGCGAACCAACTGCTTCAGCTTCGCCGCATCCGGAAAACCGCCGTCGCGCTTGCGCTCCCAGATGAGCACGTCGTTGCAGGAAATGGTGAAAATGCCGCCAGTTCCCGGCACCAGCACCACCTCGCCGAGATCGGTGCCGAAGGTCGAGAGCAGTTCCTGCGCCATCCAGCCGGCGCGCAGCAGCCAGTGGCATTGCGTGCAGTACGTGATGCGGATGGTGGGAAGCGGCTTCTCGCTCATAGCGACTTGGCTCAGGCCGCGCTGAGCTTGGCCATGGTCTCGTCGTCGACCTCGAAATTGGCGTAGACGCTCTGCACGTCGTCGTCGTCCTCGAGGGTGGCGACCAGCTTCATCAGCGACTGCGCGCGCTCTTCGTCGACCGGAACGTTGTTCTGCGGCTGCCAGATCGGCTTTACCGATTCCGCTTCGCCGAGCGAGGCTTCCAGCGCCTTGGACACGTCGCCGAGGTTTTCGAAGGCGCAATAGATGGTGTGGCCTTCCTCGTCGGACTCGACGTCATCCGCGCCGGCTTCGATCGCCGCTTCCATGACCTTGTCGGCGCTGCCGGCCGAGGCCGGATAGTAGATCTCGCCGACGCGGTTCCACATGAACGACACCGAGCCGGTTTCGCCAAGCGCTCCGCCGGCCTTGGTGAAGGCGGCGCGCACATTGGAGGCCGAGCGGTTGCGGTTGTCGGTCAGCGCCTCGACGATCAGCGCGACGCCGCCGGGACCGTAACCTTCATAACGCACCGCCTCGTAGTTTTCGGCATCGCCCATCGACGCCTTGTTGATGGCGCGCTGGATGTTGTCCTTCGGCATCGACACCGCCTTGGCGTTCTGCACGGCGAGGCGAAGCCGCGGATTCATCGATACATCGGGCGTCCCGCTCTTGGCGGCGACGGTGATTTCACGCGCCAGCTTGGAAAACATTTTCGACCGCACCGCGTCCTGGCGGCCCTTGCGGTGCATGATGTTCTTGAACTGCGAATGGCCAGCCATGGCACCCCTGTCGTGTTCGGCTAGAGCATCTCGAAGCGGGGTGTCATCACCTCGTCTTCGGCAAAATGCTCGAATTCAATCTTTCAGAACGTCCCGGACATGCCTGCGAAGGCACGCGGCGCTCTTTGTCGGAATGGCCGGCTTATAGATAAATCGGCTCAATTCGTCCAGCCGCGCCGTCACTCCGACGTTGAACCGGCCCGCTCACCCCTCCAGATCGGACTTCAACCGGTCGAGAATGCTGATGGCGTGACCGGCATACTGGCTGATCCAGCGGTCGTGGATCTGCTTGATCGGCAGCGCATTGAGATGGTTCCAGCGCTCGCGCCCCTCACGCTTGGAAACGATCAGGTCGGCCTCCTCGAGGACTTTCAGGTGCATCATCACCGTGCAGCGGTCCATGTCCGGAAAAGCCCCGCATAGCGCGCCGGTGGTCTGCGGCTGGTCCTTCAGCCGATCCAGCAATTCGCGCCGGCGCGAATGCGCCAAGGCCTTGAAAACATGATCGTCCGCGGTTTCGCTTGACATGTTATGTTTCTATAACATATCGTCTTGGCAAGCAAGGAAGGAGCTGTGGATATGTCGCTTGGATTCAGGATTTCCGGACGCATCGGCAAACCGGTCGCCGAGGTCTTCGACGCCGTCGTCAACCCGACGAAGCTCAGCGGTTATTTCACCACCATTGGCGGCGCCTCCGCTCCGCTTGTCGCCGGCACCACCGTCACCTGGTGGAAGATGGTGCCGGTGGAGGTCGACGAAGTGACGAAGGACAAGCGCATCGTGCTGCGCTGGGACGCCACCGATACCGACGGCAAACCCGCCTACAAGACCCGCATCGAGATGAATTTCGAGCCGCTGGAGGACGGCGGCACCTTCGTCACCATCGCCGAGCAAGGCTGGCGCGAAGGCGAAGTCGGCCTGAAGAAGTCCTACCTCAACTGCGAGGGCTGGTCGCAGATGCTCGCCTGCATGAAGGCCTATCTCGAATACGGCATCAATCTGCGCGACGGCTACTACCGCAGCGAGATGAAGGGCGAGCCGGCCAACGAGACCAACATCTGAGCCTGCGTCACGTCCCGATATCCAGCAGGAGGAGGTCGCCCCGATGACGAAAGCAACACCATTCCTGATGTTCGAGGGAAACGGCGAGGAGGCCATGACCCTCTATTGCGGGACCATTCCCGATAGCCGTGTCCTCGACATCGCGCGCTACGGTTCGGGCGAGGACGGGACGGAAGGAACGCTCAAGCTGGCGCGCGCTTTGGTCGGCGGCGTCGAGATCAGGATCTACAACAGCCCCGTTCATCACGCCTTCACTTTCACGCCGTCCTTCTCCTTCTTTGTCGACTGTTCTTCCGGGCAGGAACTGGAGCGGATCGTCGGCGTTCTTTCCAAGGATGGTGGATTTCTGATGCCACCAGGCAATTACGGCTTCAGCCAGCGTTTCGCCTGGCTCAACGACCGGTTCGGCGTCTCCTGGCAGATCAACTTGCCCTGACATCGAGGAGGGTACTGTGGAATTGAAGCGCGCCCCCACCGCCGAAACCGCCATGCTGATCCGGCGGCCGGTCGCCGACGTCTTCGAGGCGATTGTCGATCCGGCGATCACCACGAAATTCTGGTTCACGCATTCGAGCGGCCGACTGGACGAAGGCAAGACGGTCGAGTGGGAGTGGCGCATGTACGGGGTCTCGACCAGGGTCGAGGTCAGCGAGATCGTCCCCAACGAGAAGATCGTCATGCAATGGAGCGATCCGCCGACCACCGTCGTCTGGACCTTCACCAAAATGCCCGATGAGGCGACCTTCCTCGAGGTCCGCAATTTCGGCTTCGCCGGCTCCGCCGACGAGCAGGTCAAGCAGGCAATCGACTCGACCGGCGGCTTCTCTCTGGTGCTCGCCGGCGCCAAGGCATGGCTGGAACAGGGCCTGACGCTCGGCCTGATCGGCGACCGTCACCCGAAGGGCATTTCGGCCTAATGCCCCTCGCCCGACCCCTGCTTCTTGCGATGCCGTGCCAGCATGTTGAGGCCCTCGACCAGGGCTGAAAAACCCATGGCGGCGTAGATGTAGCCCTTGGGCACATGGTAGCCCATGCCGTCGGCGATCAGCGTCATGCCGATCATCAACAGGAAGCCCAGCGCCAGCATCACGATAGAGGGGTTCTTGGCGATGAAATTGGCGAGCGGCGTCGCCGCCAGCATCATCACGCTCACCGCCACGATCACCGCGATATACATGATGGCGATCTCGTCGGTCATGCCGACGGCGGTGATGATGGAATCGATCGAGAAGACGAGGTCGAGCAGCAGGATCTGGAAGATCGCGCCGGCAAGGCTCATCTGCAGCGTGCCCACCATCGTATCCTGATGGTCCTGCGGGTCGACCGTGTGATGGATCTCCTTGGTCGCCTTCCAGACCAGGAACAGGCCGCCGGCGATCAGGATCAGGTCGCGCCAGGAAAAGCCGTGGCCGAAGGCTGTGAACACCGGCGTCGTCAGCTGCACGATGATCGAGATGGTGGCGAGCAGGACGAGGCGCATGATCAGCGCCGCCGAGATGCCGAGCCGGCGCGCGCGGGCGCGCTGCGCTTCCGGAAGCTTGTTGGTCAGGATCGAGATGAAGATCAGATTGTCGATGCCGAGCACGACCTCGAGCACCACCAGGGTCAAAAGCGCGACCCATGCGGTCGGATCGGAAACAAAGTGAAAGTGCGGCGCCAGAAATTCGACAAGCTGCATGGAGGTCGTCCCCTCTACGATCTAGAGCAGTGTTGCCGGCAATTAGGTACTCTGCGCACCTATATCAATGTCACGGCCAGAAGGACGGCGCCGTTTCTTCCAGCCGCGGCCCGCGACGAAACGGCGCGATTTTTTCGGCAAGCCCGGTGCGGTCGGAAATATCGACGCCGACGCCGCACAATGTCGCCGGCCCGTTGGCCGCCTCGAAACGGCCCTTCGGCACCTTGGAAAGAAACCGGTTGAGCGGTTCCTCCTTGTCCATGCCAAGCGAGGAGTCATAGTCGCCGCACATGCCGGCGTCCGAAATATAGGCGGTGCCGCCATTGAGGATCTGATGGTCGGCAGTCGGCTGATGCGTATGCGTGCCGACCACGAGGCTGGCGCGGCCGTCGACGAAATGCGCGAAGCACATTTTCTCCGAGGTCGCCTCTGCGTGGAAATCGACGATGACCGCATCGGCCTGCTCGCCAAGCGGACAGGCGGCCAGCTCGCGCTCGCCGGCCTGGAACGGGTCGTCGAGCTCCGGGTGCATGAAGACGCGGCCCATGATGTTGGCGACCAGCACGCGGGCGCCATTGCGGGCGATGTAGACGCCCGAGCCGCGCCCCGGCGTGCCCTTGGGGAAATTCGAAGGCCGCAGGAAGCGCTCCTCGCGCGGCGCGAAGATCAGCGCGTCGCGCTGGTCCCAGACATGGTTGCCGGTGGTGACGACATCCGCGCCCGCCGCGAGCGTCTCGCGAAAGATTTCTTCGGTTATGCCGAAGCCGCCGGCGGCGTTCTCGCCATTGACGATGACGAAATCGAGCTTGAAGTCGGAAATCAGCCCCGGCAGCTGTTCCCAAACCGCCGTGCGTCCCGTCTTGCCAACCATGTCGCCGAGGAAGAGGAGTCTCATAGCCACTTCTATCCAGAGCTGTGGACGCTAGGCAAGCGGCACCGAGGTCCTAACGCCGTCCAAAAGTGGCGCGTTGCTGTTCGGTCGGCGTTGCGCTCGCGCCCGAGACGCGGGTAGCCGAGGGGATCGGCAAGGCCGGCGGTGCGTTCCGTCCTCGCAACCAGAAGAACCAGAGATAGAAAGCGGCGAACCCGCCGGTGACGGCAAGCAGCAGCAGCCCGCCGCGCCATCCCTTCATCGCGCCCGTATCAAGGTTCGCTGGATCGGCGGGATCGTAGTAGAATTCCATCTGGTCGCCCTTGGCTGCCTTGTAGAGGCCGATGTCCTTGCCCTTGCCGGACCATATCATCGGCGCATCATTGGCGACGTAAGCCAAGGCGACATTGATGCCGTCCGTTTTGAGGCCGTTCGCCTGCATTTCGCTGTAAGGACTGACATCCGTTACGGTGGCGACCGTCCGCTGCCAGGCGGACTGGTGGTGCAGGGCAGTTCCTATGATGTGCAATGCCATCAAAAATAGTATCGCCGAGATCAACGCGAACGGCATCAGCAAATAGCGCGCAAGAATAAACACCACGACCCCGTCGAGCTGGACTATCTTTCAGGAATATAGCCGACGTTTGTTGGAACCGCGTTAAGCAGGTCGCGACAGTCGCCCAAAAAGAGCGCAGCGCTTTGGGACGACCGACAAAAACCTAAAGCGCGCCTGAATTCGTTTCAGCGCGACGCGCTTTAAGCGATATCGAAGCGGCGCAACCCGCTCTCGGTCAGTATTTCCCCAATGATGACGTCGTGGTCTTCGTTCGGCACCAGCGGCACTTCCTGGCAGTCGAAGGCGATGCCGATCAGCCTGGGCACGATGCCCTTGTCGGCCAGCCTGGCGATGGCGCGGTCGTAATAGCCGGCGCCATAGCCTATGCGGTGACCGCGGGCGTCGAAGGCGGCGAGCGGCACCAGCATCAGCGTGGGGTCGAGCACTTCCGCCTCTTCATGCGGCCCGACGGTGCCGAACCCCATCTCGACCATCGGCGCGCCGCGCACCAGCTCACGGAAGACGATCGTGGTCTTGTCGAGAATCGCCGGCAGGCAGAGCCTGGCGCCCTTTTCGCGCAGCGCGAACATCAGCGGCCGCACATCGACCTCCGAGCGCATCGGCCAGAAGCCGGAGACGACCCGGCCGGGCTCGAAGTTGATTTTTTCCTTCGCGGTCTCGGCCATTTCGAGCGCGATTTCCACCCGCCAGAATTCGTCGAGCGCATCGCGGCGCGCCAGCGCTTCCTTGCGAAGCTGTTTTTTCAGGTCTCTGGAAGGTGACATGCGCCGAGGCTAGAAAAGGTCAGATTTGAATGGAGTTTCAGGAGCGACGTTTCTAGCGCAATTCCAGGAAAAGTGCGCAGCGGTTTTTCCGTCCGGAATTGCGCAAAACAGAGAGAAGACGCATGTCTCCCGAAAACGGGAGAGTGACGATCCACACAACCGGTGGAGAGGTCGATCCCGGGTGCCTACAAAGTAGGTGGGCGCCGTGTGAGAAAACCCACGGGTCTTCCCAGGGACAGCTCCCTAAGGATCGATAAGGCCCCGGGGATAAGTTTCTCCTGCCGGGAAGCGCAGACCGCCGGAGACAAATATAGGCCGATGGTTAGCCGAGCGCCAGTGAAACGGGCACCATTCGCGCGTAATTCGTCTGGCAGACCATCCTGATAGGGAGCTCTTCCGCAACCGCCCTTGCGCGGCCCGTCCAGCCTCCTTACGGTCCCGCCGCACGGACAGGAGAAAAGATGCGTTTCGAAGGCACCACGGCCTATGTCGCCGACAAGGATCTGATGGTCGCGGTCAACGCCGCGATCGCGCTGGAACGGCCCTTGCTGGTCAAGGGCGAGCCCGGCACCGGCAAGACCGAGCTCGCCCGCCAGGTGGCATCGGCACTCAAGCTCGAGTTCATCGAATGGAACGTCAAGTCCACCACCAAGGCGCAGCAGGGCCTCTACGAATATGACGCCGTCTCGCGGCTGCGCGACAGCCAGCTCGGCGACGAGCGCTTCAACGACATCGCCAACTACATCAAGCGCGGTAAGCTGTGGGACGCCTTCGCGGCACAAAAGAAAGTCGTGCTTTTGATCGACGAGATCGACAAGGCCGACATCGAATTCCCCAACGACCTCCTGCAGGAACTCGACCGGATGGAGTTCTTCGTCTACGAGACCGGCGAGACGATCCGCGCCGAATTCCGCCCGATCGTCATCATCACCTCGAACAACGAGAAGGAACTGCCGGACGCCTTCCTGCGCCGCTGCTTCTTCCACTACATCCGCTTCCCCGACATCGGCACGCTACACCGCATCGTCGAAGTGCATTACCCCGGCATCAAACAGAATCTGGTGCGGGCAGCCCTCACGCAGTTCTACGAGATCCGCGAGGTGCCGGGCCTGAAGAAGAAGCCGTCTACCTCCGAGGCGCTCGATTGGATCCGGCTGCTGGTCGCCGACGACATCGCGCCCGAGGATCTGCGCGCCGATCCGAAGAACATGCTGCCGAAGCTGCACGGCGCGCTGTTGAAGAACGAGCAGGACGTGCACCTGTTCGAGCGCCTGGCCTTTATGGCCAGACGGCAGCAGTAAGCCGGCAGCAATAGCGCTTTCCCGTCCGTGGACCGTTGCCGGCGAGCGGCCGCTGCCGCAGCCTCGGGTCAAAGTGTTGGAGGAAAAAATGTCCGAGATCATCATCCGCCCGCTCGCGCAGTCCGACCACGCCGACTGGCGCCGGCTTTGGACTGACTATCTGACTTTCTACGAGACGAAGCTGCCGGAAGAGGTCTACGCGATCACCTGGAAGCGCCTGTTCACGGATGGCGAGTTCGAGCCGAAGGGTTTCATTGCCACGCTCGACGGCAAAGCCGTAGGCCTCACCCATTATCTCTATCACCGCTCCGGCTGGTCCGAGAAAAACAACTGCTACCTGCAGGACCTGTTCGCCGATCCGGAGGTGCGCGGCAAGGGCGTCGGCGCCGCGCTGGTCAAAGCCGTGCAGGACGAGGCCGGAAAGATCGGCGTGAAGAACGTCTACTGGATGACGCACGAGACCAACGCCACGGCGCGCCGGCTCTACGATCATGTGGCGCGGCGGACGGGCTTCATCGAATACGATCTGCTATAAGGGGCCGATGTTCATCCCCTTCTTCCTCGAACTGAAGGCCGCGCGGGTTCCCGTTTCGCTCAGGGAATATCTGTCGCTGCTGGAAGGGCTGGAAGCCGGGCTCGTCGATTATGACCTCGAGGCTTTCTACTACCTCGCGCGCGCGGCCCTGGTGAAGGACGAGCGCCACATCGACCGTTTCGACCAGGTGTTTGCGCATGTCTTCAAAGGCGCCGAAGCGCTCGGCGGTCTCGACGCCGTCGATGTGGCCAACATCCCGGAAGAGTGGCTGCGCCGGCTGGCCGAGAAGCATCTGACCGAGGAGGAAAAGAAGCTGGTCGAAGCGCTCGGCGGCTTCGACAAGCTGATGGAGACGCTGAAGCAGCGCCTCGAGGAACAGAAGGGCCGCCACCAGGGCGGCTCGAAATGGATCGGCACCGGCGGCACCTCGCCCTTCGGCGCCTATGGTTACAACCCAGAAGGCGTGCGCATTGGCCAGGATGAAAGCCGCCATCGTCGCGCGGTAAAAGTCTGGGACAAGCGCGAATTCAGGAATTTCGACGACACCGTCGAACTCGGCACCCGCAACATCAAGGTGGCGCTGAAGCGGCTGCGCCGTTGGGTGCGCGAGGGCGCCGAGGAGGAGTTCGACCTTCCCGGCACCATCCACGCCACCGCCGAGCACGGCTATCTCGACGTCAAAACCCGGCCCGAGCGACGCAACGCGGTGAAGCTTTTGATGTTCTTCGATGTCGGCGGCTCGATGGACGACCATATACGCGGCGTCGAGGAACTGTTCTCGGCCGCGCGCGCCGAGTTCCGCCAGCTCGAATATTTCTACTTCCACAACTGCCTCTACGAGCGCGTCTGGAAGGACAATCGGCGGCGGCAGGCCGAGACGATCCCGACCTTCGACCTCATCCACAAATACGGGCCCGACTACAAGGTGATCGTCGTCGGCGACGCCTCGATGAGCCCCTACGAGATCGTGCACCCAGGCGGCTCGGTCGAGCATTGGAATCCGGAGGCCGGAAGTGTGTGGCTGGACCGCCTGTTGCGGCAATGGCCGAACGCGATCTGGCTAAACCCGGAAGCCGAGAAGAACTGGCGCTACACGCATTCGATCCAGTTGATCGGCGACATCTTCGGCGGCCGCATGTTCCCACTGACATTGGCCGGGCTTGAGGCAGCGACAAGACAGTTGTCGCGCAAGCACTAGCTCGCTTTCACTGGCGGCGTTTGTAACAAATGCCTATGTTCCGACGAATACCCGTTGCAAGCAACGACGAGCCGCCAAGGCCGAGGAGATTCCATGGACACCCACGCCTATCCCGTCACCCGCACCGATGCCGAGTGGCGCGCCCGGCTGACGCCGGAGCAATATGCCGTGATGCGCAACCACGGCACCGAGCGCCCCGGCAGCTGCGCCCTGCTCTACGAGAAGCGCGCCGGCACCTTCTACTGTGTCGGCTGCGACCAGCCGCTGTTCGAATCCAAGCTGAAGTTCGAGAGCGGCACCGGCTGGCCGAGCTTCAACGATCCGGTCCCGGGCTCGATCGACACCACCGTCGACCGTAGCTACGGCATGGTCCGCACCGAATGCCATTGCGCGCGCTGCGGCAGCCATCTCGGCCATGTCTTCGAGGATGGCCCGCCGCCGACCGGCCTGCGCTATTGCATCAATGGCGTGGCGCTGCGCTTCGAGCCGGCAGCCTGAAGCCTCGGGAATGACTTCGCAAAGGGCGGTCTCGGCCGCCCTTTTTCATGCTCTAATGTATGTCGCGCAAAAGTGACCTCGGTTTTGCGACAACGACATGCATCAAGCAACGACCTAAAGCGCGTCGCGTGAATCCGTTTCGACGCGACGCGCTTTAGACGATGGCCGTCGCGATCAGCCAGAGCGCGGAACCCAGCATCATCAGTTGCGCCTTGAAACCCCCGGTCTTCTCCGCGGTCCGCCAGACGGCGACCGTCAGGAAGATGGTGTAGGGAACGGGGAGGAAATGCACCGCCAGCACCAGCCAGAGCGGCAGCTTCAGCCCAAGCAGGACCAGCGCCAGCGCCGAAGAGGCGACGCTCAAGATCGTCCCGACAAGCAGCATGTCGCGCCAGAACAGCCGGTCGAGCGGCGCTTCGCCCCTCCAGCGTGAGCGCAAGAAGCCGGCTTTGTGATCGATTAGCGCTGTCACGCCCGTGGAGTCGAAGTCACCCATCAATCAAGCCTCGTTGAGCGGAGCGCCGGGGGTTTCGGCGGGATGATGCCGCGAAATTTGATGCTGATGCCGCAGAATCCGCCGCCAAAACCTGTACGATCACAGACACGTGACCCATATCGTATTCTGTCGTTTTCGCCGCAACACCCAGGAGTTCGGAATGAGCGATCAGGTCTACAACGTTCTCTTTCTCTGCAATGCCAATTCGGCCCGCTCGATCATGGCCGAAGCCATACTTAACAAGCTCGGGGCCGGCCGCTTCAAGGGCTATTCTGCTGGCTCGCGACCGAAAGGCACCGTCCATCCCCATGCGATTCAGTTGTTGGAGAGCATGGGCCACGACACGTCGTTTGCCCGGTCGAAGAGCTGGGACGAATTTTCAGGGCCGGACACACCGAAGATGGACTTCGTCTTCACCCTCTGCGACACCACAGCGAATGAAAGCTGTCCGGTCTGGCCAGGCCATCCGATGACCGCGCTTTGGGCTGTCCCCGATCCCTCCAAGGCCAGTGGCACTGAAGCCGAGCAGCATTTCGCTTTCGCCGAGGCCTATCGCATGGTCGGCAACCGCATCGCGCTGTTCACGAACCTGCCGATAACATCGCTCGATCACCTGGCCCTGCAGCAGCGTCTGGATGAGATCGGCCGCGATGGGCGGCGGCGAGCTGAAGGCGCGTAAGCGCAGCGGTAGGCAGTCAATCTTACGGCAGGCCTTCGTCTCCGAGCACCTCGACAACGGCTTCTTCGAAGCGTGAGCATTCCCTCACCAGCCAGTCGGTCATGGCCGGCCAGTTGTCCTCGGCGTAGCAGTTCACCCGCCACATCGAGTTGATGCCGAGACCCTCACAGCTCTGTTCGGGCCTGAGCTTCAGCCTGGCCTCGATCGCCGGCTGGAACGGTTTCAGCCGCGACCAGGACTCCGTGGCGCCGAACTTCTCATTGCGCCCGAAGAAGACGCCGACATGGTTCTGCGCCGGCGCGACATACATCGAAAGGACCAGGGCGAAGTCCGGCAGCCCACGCTGCCAGAACCACGGCCCGCGCCGCGCCATCCTTCCCCTTTCTTCCGGATGCCTCTCCGCGAACAGCGCCCAGAAGCCGCGATGGCGGAACTCCGAGGCGCGACGGCCGCCGAAGTCGAATTCGTTCATGGCCGGTCTCCGGCCACGAGGCTTACGCCATGCCGAGGGCGGCCTTGTAGAGATCCAGGATCGACTCTTCTTCCTGGCGCTCGGCCTGGTCCTTCTTGCGCAGGCGCACGATCGTGCGGATCGCCTTGGTGTCGAAGCCGGTGCCCTTGGCTTCGGCATAGACGTCCTTGATGTCGTCGGAGATCGTCTTCTTCTCTTCCTCGAGCCGCTCGATGCGCTCGATGATGGTGCGCAGCTGGCCGGCGGCTACAGTCTGGCTGGTCTCGGTGATTTCGTCGGCCATTTTTTTCTCCGCGTCTTCTGGAGCCATGGCGATTCCCGCCACGGCGAATTGGAGCGGGTTCCCTGCCCGAGCGGACGCGGCGGGTCAAGACACTTGTCGAGCGGCTGTGGACGGCTGGGCACATCTTAAGGTGCGCCGATATTCAGGTCAGGCCGAGTCGAAAATGGCGGATACCGAGAAGCGCAGGGAAGCCGCCGTTTGCAGGCCGGCCTCGCCTGAATATCGACACACCTCATTTGAAGGCGATCAAGAGATCCTTGGCATCGATCTGGTCGCCGGCCTTGACCAGCACCTCCGCGATCTCGCCGTCGCGTTCGGCGTGGAGCGCGGTTTCCATCTTCATCGCCTCGATCGATAGCAGCACGTCGCCAGCCTTGACCGCCTGTCCGGCCGCCACGGCAAGCGCCGACACGACGCCCGGCATCGGCGCGCCGACATGCCCCTCATTGCCGGGCTCGGCCTTACGGCGCGCCTTGGCGGCGGAAGCGCCATGCGCCCTGTCGGGCACCTTGACGCGGCGCGGCTGGCCGTTGAGCTCGAAAAACACGGTGACCATGCCCTTGTCGTCGACATCGCCGAACGCCTGGCAGCGAACCACCAAGGTCTTGCCCTTCTCGATGTCGAGGAAGATCTCGTCTTCCGACTTCATGCCGTAGAAATAGGTCGGCGTCGGCAGCACGCTCACCGGCCCATAGGTCTCCTGCGCCGCGGCGAAGTCGGTGAACACCTTCGGGTACATCAGCCACGACGCGAACTCGTATTCCGAGAGCTTGCGGTCGAGCTTCGTCTCGATGTCCTTGCGGCTGGCCTTGAGGTCGGCTGCTTTCAGCAGCGAGCCGGGCCGAACGGTGATCGGCTTCTCGCCCTTCAGAGCCTTCTTCTGCAGCGCTGCCGGCCAGCCGCCCGGCGACTGGCCGAGATCGCCACGCAGCATCGACACGACCGAATCCGGGAAGGCGATGTCCTTGGCCGGATTCTCGACATCGGCGACGGTGAGATCCTGGCTGACCATCATCAGCGCCATGTCGCCGACCACCTTGGACGACGGCGTCACCTTGACGATGTCGCCGAACATCAAATTGACGTCGTGATATGCCTGCGCGACCTCATGCCAGCGCGTCTCCAGCCCAAGCGAGCGCGCCTGTTCCTTGAGGTTGGTGAACTGGCCGCCCGGCATTTCGTGCAGGTAGACTTCCGAGGCAGGTCCCTTGAGATCGCTCTCGAAGGCGGCGTACTGGTTGCGCACCGCTTCCCAATAGAAGGAGATGCGGCGGATCCACTGCGGATCGAGACCGGGATCGCGCTCTGTGCCCTTCAGCGCCTCGACGATCGAGCCGAGGCAAGGCTGCGAGGTGTTGCCGGAGAAGGAATCCATCGCCGCGTCGATGGCGTCGGCGCCGCTCTCCACCGCCGCCAGCACCGTCGCCGCCGAGAGGCCTGATGTATCGTGCGTGTGGAAATGGATCGGCAGGTCGGTCGCCTCGCGCAGCGCCTTGAACAGCACGCGCGCCGCGGCCGGCTTCAGCAGGCCGGCCATGTCCTTGACGGCGATGATATGCGCGCCGGCAGCCTCCAGTTCCTTGGCCAGCCCGACATAGTATTTGAGGTCGTATTTGGCGCGTGCCGGATCGAGGATGTCGCCGGTGTAGCACATCGCCGCTTCGACCAGCTTGCCCTCGGCGCCGACCGCGTCCATGGCGACCCGCATGTTCTCCACCCAGTTCAGGCAATCGAAGACGCGGAACAGATCGACGCCGCCGCTCGCCGCCTGGCGGACGAAATGCTGGACGACATTGTCGGGATAGTTGGTGTAGCCGACGCCGTTGGCGCCGCGCAGAAGCATCTGCAGCAGAAGGTTCGGCGCCGCCTCGCGCACCTTGCTCAGCCGCTCCCACGGGTCCTCGGTGAGGAAGCGCATGGCGACGTCGAAGGTGGCGCCGCCCCAGCATTCCAGCGAAAGCAGCTGCGGCAACGCCCGCGCGTAAGTGCCGGCGATGCCGACGATGTCATGCGTTCGCATGCGCGTGGCGAGCAGCGACTGGTGGCCGTCGCGCATCGTCGTGTCGGTGACCAGCACCTGTCGCTGCTTTCGCATCCAGGCCGCGAATTTCTCCGGGCCGAGCGCATCGAGCCTCTGCTTGCTGCCATCCGGGATATGGCCATTGAGATAGGGCACCACTGGCGCGGCCGCATTCGCCTTCGGCATCGGCCGGCCGCGCGTCTCGGGATGGCCATTGACGCTGACATCGGCCAGGTAGTTGAGTAGCTTGGTGGCGCGGTCCTGCCGCTTCACCTGCTCGAACAGTTCCGGCGTCGTGTCGATGAACCTGGTCGTGTAGGAATTGTCGGCGAAGCGCGGGTGGTTGATGATCGCTTCGAGGAAGGTGAGGTTGGTGGCGACGCCGCGGATGCGGAACTCGCGCAGCGCCCGGTTCATGCGCGAGATCGCCTCGCCGGGCGTCGGCGCCCAGGCCGTCACCTTTTCGAGCAGCGGATCGTAGAAGCGGGTGATGACCGCGCCCGAATAGGCGGTGCCGCCGTCGAGCCGGATGCCGAAGCCCGCCGCCTCGCGGTAGGCGGTGATGCGGCCGTAGTCCGGAATGAAATTGTGCTCCGGATCCTCGGTGGTGATGCGGCACTGCAGCGCGTGGCCGTTCAGCCTGATGTCCTTCTGCGCCGGCACGCCCGATTGCTTCGTACCGATGGCGAAGCCGTCGAGGATATGGATCTGCGCCTTGACGATGTCGATGCCGGTCACCTGCTCGGTGACGGTGTGCTCGACCTGGATGCGCGGATTGACCTCGATGAAATAGAACTTGCCGGTGTCGGCGTCCTGCAGGAACTCGACCGTGCCAGCGCCGATATAGCTGGTCTCGCGCGCGATCTTCAGCGCATAGCCGCAAAGCTCCTGGCGCAGCTCTTCGCTGAGATAGGGCGCCGGGGCGCGCTCCACGACCTTCTGGTTGCGGCGCTGGATCGAGCAGTCGCGCTCGAACAGGTGCACCGCATTGCGGTGGGTGTCGCCCAGCACCTGCACCTCGACATGGCGGGCGCGCTCGATCAGCTTTTCGAGATAGACCTCGTCCTTGCCGAAGGCGGCCTTGGCCTCACGCTTGCCTTCCATCACCTCGCGCGCGAGGTCGGCCTCGGCGCGGATGGCGCGCATGCCGCGGCCGCCGCCGCCCCACGAGGCCTTCAGCATCACCGGATAGCCGATCGTCGCGGCGAGCTTCTTGACCTCGTCCATGTCGTCGGGCAGCGGATCGGTTGCCGGCACGACCGGCACGCCGACCTCGATCGCCAGGTTGCGCGCGGCGACCTTGTTGCCCAGCCGGCGCATCGTTTCCGGCTTCGGGCCGATGAAGGTGACGCCGGCCTCGGCGCAGGCCTCGGCGAATTCCGGGCTTTCCGACAGCAGGCCGTAACCGGGGTGAATGGCGTCGGCGCCCGATAACCTGGCGACCCGGATCACCTCCTCGATCGACAGGTAGCTTTCGATCGGCCCCATGTCCTTGGCCAGATGCGGTCCGCGCCCGACCTGGTAGCTCTCGTCGGCCTTGAAGCGATGCAGCGAATATTTGTCCTCCTCCGCCCAGATCGCCACGGTTTTGAGGCCGAGCTCGTTGGCCGCGCGGAACACGCGGATGGCGATTTCGGACCGGTTGGCGACGAGGATCTTCGTGATGGCCAAGGACTGGGCTCCAGCAGCGTAGGGGAAGATGAACCGGCGCAATGATTAGCGTGAAAATGCTGCAGTGCAAACAAATTTGAGCGACACCTAAAACGATTTAAGTCGCTTGTTTGCGTCAAACTGTTATTGCCGTTCTTCGAATACCGTAAGCGGGCGGCCGACGGGCATTCCCGAGCGCGCGGCGCGGAGCTTTCCGGTCGGCCCCACCCGCAAACGAAAATGCCCGGCGCTCGCGCCGGGCATTTCCGAAACGTAGGCTAAAGCAGATCTCACGACCTGCTTTAGGGTTTGCCGGCTTATTTCTCGAAGTAGCTGTACTTGCCGTCGTCGCCCTTCTTCCACTCATAGATGACATAGTCAGGACGGGTGATGTCGCCCTTGGCGTCGTAGCCGATGTCACCGATAGCGGTTTTCCAGGTGTTGGCCCTGATCGTCTCCGCAACCTTCTGCGCGTCGTCGGCCGAGCCGGTCTTGGCGATGGCCTGGGCGATGATCTGCACCGCGGCATAGGAGTAGAGCGTGTAGGCTTCCGGCTCGAAGCCGTTGGCGCGGAACTTCTCGACCACTTCCTTGGCGGCCGGATTCTTGCGCGGATCCGGAGCGAAGGTGTTGAGCGTGCCGGCAACGGCGTCGCCCGCGATCGAAGCCAGTTCGTTGGAGACGATGCCGTCGCCCGAGAACAGCGGCGCCTTCAGGCCCTGATCGGCCGACTGACGAATGATCAGACCGGCTTCGGTGTGCAGGCCGCCCCAGTAGATGAGCGTGACGCCGTTTTCCTTCATCTTGGCGATGAGGGCGGAGAAGTCCTTGTCGCCGACATTCACGCCTTCGTACAACACTTCCGTGATGCCGTTGGCGTTGAGGTTCTTCTTGGTCTCGTCGGCGAGGCCCTGACCATAAGGCGTCTTGTCGTGGATGATGGCGATCTTGGCATCCTTGAAGTTCTTGGCGATGTAGTCGCCGGCCACCTTGCCCTGCTGGTCGTCACGACCGCAGGTGCGGAAGGTGTTCCACATGCCGCGCTCGGTGAACTTCGGGTTGGTCGCGGCCGGCGTGATCTCGAGAATGCCGTTTTCCTGGTAGACTTCCGAGGCCGGGATCGAGACGCCGGAGTTGAAATGGCCGTCGACGAACTTGACGCCGTCGGCGACGAACTTGTTGGCGACCGAGATGCCCTGCTTGGGATCGGAGACGTCGTCGCCGATCTCGAGCTTGAGCTGCTGGCCATTGACGCCGCCCGCCGCGTTGATGTCGGCGATCGCCTGTTCCGCGCCCTTTTGCAGCTGTGCGCCGAAAGCGGCGTTCGGGCCGGTGATCGGACCGGCGACGCCGATCAGGATGTCAGCGGCCCACGCGCTGCCGCTGAACGCGACGAACGCGGTCAGCGCAACGGCGGACAAGAGTGATTTTTTCATTGAAACGCTCCCATTTACGGAGTGGGCGTGGATGATACTTTCATGCGATGCCCACCCTTATCGCAGAAAGCATAGAATGCCGATTTTCAGGCACTTGTCACGCCGATTCATGCCGGAAACGGCGTAATGGTGAACGTCAACCTTTCGGTTTCCAGCTTAATAAGGAAGCTCTTTCATAGAGCCAGTTATACTGTGTGACCATTTGGTTGGTGCGCGTGTATTGATAGCCGAGGAAGCCCAATATCATCAGCACGATGGTATCGATGATATAGTAATGCAGTGAGAACATCGTGCCGTCGAACAAGGCGTGATGGATGAATCTGATGCCGATGCCGAGACCGAGCATGTAGAAGAACAGCTGAACGTAGGTGCTCCAAGTCTGAGCGGCGGCCTTGCCGGTCATCCATGCCGCCCAGCCGCCAAGCAGGCAGGTGACGAACAGGAACTGCCAGATCGAGGCTTCTTCGTAGATAATGCCTTGCATGATTGATGTCCTCGATCTCAGTGATGTCCGCCTTCGAGATAGGCGGCGCGCACTTCCGGATTGGCGAGCAGTTCCTTGCCGGTGCCGCTCATCGTCACATTGCCGTTGACCATGACATAGCCGCGCGTGGCGAGTTTGAGCGCCCCAAAAGCGTTCTGCTCGACCAGGAACACGGTCAACCCTTGCGTCTTGTTGAGTTCGCGGATGGCGTCGAAGATCTGCTTGACGATCAGCGGCGCGAGACCAAGCGACGGCTCGTCGAGCAGAAGCAGTTTCGGCCGCGCCATCAGGGCGCGCCCGATCGACAACATCTGCTGCTCGCCGCCCGACAGCGTGCCGCCGCGCTGGCCGATGCGTTCCTTGAGCCGAGGGAACAGCGTGAACACCTTCTCGACGTCCTCGTCATAATGTTTGAGGTTGTCGAGGCTGGCGCCCATCTGCAGGTTTTCCATCACCGTCATGCGCGGGAAGATGCGGCGTCCTTCCGGCGACTGGGCGATACGCAGGCGTGCGATCTCATGCGTCGGCATCTTGGTGATGTTCGTGCCGGCGAAGGTGATGGTGCCGGTGCGGGCGCGCGGCGCGCCGAAGATGGTCATCATCAGCGTCGACTTGCCGGCGCCGTTGGCACCGATCAGCGCCACGATCTCACCCTGGTTGACGCTGACATCGACGCCGTTCAGCGCGCGGATGTTGCCGTAGTAGGTCTCGACACCCTTGATGTCGAGCAGCGTTGTGCCGGCCATTATTTACGCCCTCCACGCGTCGCGGGCTTGGCCGCCACTTCCTTCGCCAGCGTCTTCGCCTGGCCGATCCAGTCTTCGCGGGCAATACGCCCGTCAAAGGCGAGATAGGCCTCCGCCGCCTCGATGTCGGCCTTCTTCCAGGCCGCTATCTGGTCGAAATGGAAGATTCCGTGCTCGTTCAGCTTGCGCTCGTTGACCGGACCGATACCCTTGATGCGGATCAGACTGTCTGCCTTGCCGCCACGCGGCGCGTCGAGGCGATTGGAGATGCCGCCGGCTTTCGTGGCCGGGGCCTTTGCGGTTGCCTTTTTCGCCGGCGCTTTTGCGGCCGGCTTCTTCGCCGCCGGCTTCGTCGCTGCCGGAGCCGCGATCGGCTTGCTGGCGATCGCCGCGGCGCGCGCATCGACCTGCGCCGCTTTCGAGGCGCCCTTCGACACCGTGACCCGCTCGCCCTCGTCGGCGTGTTCGACGCTGTCGGAAACCGGCCCGGCCATCATTGAAGCGGAATTGCCCGGTCCGTGCGCCGCATCCGGCCCGGTGTCGAGCTGCTCGATGACGTCCTCGTCGCCGACTTCGGTCAGCACTTCTTGCACCTCCTCGTCGTCGACGCCGAGATAGGCGGCGATGACGCGCGGATCGGTGCGCACCGACTGCGGATTGCCGTCGGAGATCTTGCGGCCGTATTCGAGCACCACGACGTGATCGGAGATCTGCATCACCACAGACATGTCGTGCTCTATGAGCAGGATCGAGGTGCCGGTGCTCTTGATGCCCATCAACAGCTCGTTGAGCGCCGCCGATTCCTTCGGATTGAGGCCGGCGGCCGGTTCGTCCAGGCACAGAAGCTCCGGCCCCGTGCACATGGCGCGCGCGATTTCCAGGCGCCGCTGCGCGCCATAGGGCAGGTCGCCGGCGGGATCGTCGGCGCGGTCGACGAGATCGGCCTTCTCCAGCCAGTGCCTCGCGAGCTCGATCGACTCGGCCGAGGCCTGGCGATAGCTCGGAAAGCCGAAGAGGCCAAGAAGCGTATAGCCCGAAGCCTTCATCAGCTTGTTGTGCTGTGCGACCAGAAGGTTCTCCAGCAGTGTCATGCCCGAGAACAGGCGGATGTTCTGGAAAGTGCGCGCTACCTTGGCGCGCGCCGGGATCTCATGGTTGGGCAGGCGCTCGAGCAGATACGTCGAGCCGTCGTTCCGGTTCAGCGTGATCATGCCCTCAGACGGCTTGTAGAAGCCGGTGATGCAGTTGAACACCGTGGTCTTGCCGGCGCCGTTCGGGCCGATCAGCGCGGTGATCTCGCCGCGCCTGGCCTGGAACGACAGGTCGCCGATAGCGACCAGGCCGCCGAACTTCATCGACAGATGCTCGACCTGCAGGATGAAGTCTTTCGAGGAAGGGGTCGCGTTCATCAGCCGTGCCCCTCCTTGGTGAAGGAGCTTGAAACCGCTCTTCGCTCCTTCAGGAAGGCCGTCGGTTCTCGGCTGCCGACGAAGCCCCGCGGCTTCCACAGCATGACGATGACCATGGCCATGCCGAACAGCAGCATGCGGTACAGTTCAGGCGTGAAATCGGGACCGAAGACCCGCTTCAGGAAGTCGAGTTCTCGCAACGCTTCAGTGCCGCCGATCATCACCAGTGCCGCTACGGCGATGCCGACCAGCGAACCCATGCCACCGAGCACGACGATGGCAAGGACTATCGCCGATTCCAGGAAGACGAAGGATTCGGGGCTGACGAAACCTTGCCGTGCGGCGAAGAACGAGCCGGCGAAGCCGCCGAACATGGCGCCGGTGGCGAACGCCGTCAGCTTGGTGGTGGTGGTGTTGATGCCGAGCGAGCGGCAGGCGATCTCGTCCTCGCGTAGCGCTTCCCACGCCCTGCCGACCGGCAACCGGCGCAGCCTGATGGTAACGAAGGCGGTCAAAAGACAGAGTCCGAGGATCAGATAGTAAAGGAAGATCTTGTAATAGGCGCTCGATGTGGCGATGTGCAGCACCTTGGCGATATAGTTCGGATCAGAGACGTTGAACGACATCAGGCCGAAGAAGGAGACCTTGGGAATGCCGGATATGCCGGCCGAGCCGTTGGTCACTTCGCGCCAGTTGATCAGGACGAGGCGGATGATCTCGCCGAAGGCCAGCGTCACGATCGCCAGATAATCGCCGCGCAGCCTGAGCACCGGGAAGCCGAGCATAACGCCCCAGAAGGCGGCCATGCAGCCCGCGGCTGGAAGCAGGATCCAGAACGACAGGCCGAAATGCGTGCCGAGCAGCGCGTAGGCGTACGCGCCGACAGCGTAGAAAGCGACATAACCGAGATCGAGCAGGCCAGCGAGGCCGATGACGATGTTCAGCCCCCAGGCCAGCATCACATAGATCAGGATCTGTATGCCGAAATTGTCGACCCACTTCAGAGAACCCTGAAAGCCTCCCGCCATCGATCCTGTCATCAGCGCAAGCACCAGCACGACGACGATCGGATAGAGCGCCAGCGCGCTGATGCCCAACGCCGAGAAGTGGGCGTGGATGAAGGCCCGGAAATAATACATTACCCAGGCGATGGCATAGATGATCGCCAGCGCCCGCACGAAGCGTGCGTAGCCGGCAAGGTCGGGTCCGAGCAGCCCGTCAAGCGAGCCGGCCAGCACAAACAGCAAGGCTGCGACAACGACCGCTGCTATGAAGTAGGGCGTCCTGAAGAAGCGTGCCGCCATGGTGTCGGGCAGCAGGCCTGTGTCGATGTCGGCGATCTTCAGGCTGGCCACGAAGGGCTGGCCATAGGCGATATACAGGAAGCGGCCCAGGGCAGTGGCGATGACCACAATGGCCAGCAGGCCCCAGCGCTGCACCAGGATCAGTTCGTTGCTGATGTTCTGGTCTGTCCTGAGACCGATGAACAGCACGAACAGGCCAAGCGAGATGGCGCCTGCATAGAGCGCTTCGCGAAAAGCGCGCTGGACTGGAGTAGCGACGGTGTCGCGCTCCGAAGACACGGTAACGGCCATGAGATCAGACCTTTTCGACTTCAGGCCGGCCGAGGATGCCGGAGGGCAGGAAGATGAGCACGATCGCCAGGATCGAGAAGGCGGCGACGTCCTTGTAGTCGATCGAGAAATAAGCCGACCACATGCTCTCGATGAAGCCGATGAGCAGTCCGCCGAGCACCGCGCCGGGCAGCGAGCCGATGCCGCCCAGCACGGCTGCCGTAAAGGCCTTCACGCCCGGCACGAAGCCGTCCGAGAACACCACGACGCCGTAATACATCAGGAACAGCGTGCCGGCGACGGCGGCAAGGGCGGCCCCCATGATGAAGGTGATGGAGATGGTGCGGTCGACGTCGATGCCGAGCAGCGCCGCCATCTTGCGATCCTGCTCGCAGGCGCGTTGCGCCCGCCCGAGCGCCGTCCTGTTGACGAGGTACCAGAAGATCACCAGCAGCGCGGCGGTGACGAGCACGATGATGATCTGCTTCAGCGAGATGCTGATGCCGTCGATCGTGTAAACCTGCGACACCATCGGCGGGATCGGCTTGTTGCGCGGGCCTTGCGTGACCTGCACGAAATTGGACAGCGCGATCGACATGCCGATGGCGGTAATCAGCGGCGCCAGCCGGAACGATCCGCGCAGCGGCCGATAGGCCACTTTTTCGATCGTCCAGTTGTAGAGGCTGGTCAGCAGCATCGCCACGATCATCATGATCAGAAGCGCCACCACGACCGGCACCGAATAGAACAATGCGCCAAGGATCAGGAAGACAATGAGCGCGGTGAAGGCGCCGACCATGAAGATGTCGCCATGGGCGAAATTGATCATGCCGATGATGCCATAGACCATCGTATAGCCGATCGCGATCAGGCCATAGATCGATCCCAACGTCAGCCCATTGATAAGCTGCTGGACGAAGTACTGCATATTTATGCGGCTCCCCTGGAATGTCGCCTTTCAGGACGCATTCCTTTTCGTATTTCCCCTAGTCGTAAAGTTTCGAGCCCGGATTGCAACGTGATTTTTCAATCGCTCTGCGTGGTTTGGAAGCACGCCGTCCGATTGCCCGTTTTTTTCGCGCCCGACCCCTGGACTATCGCGGACCGTAGCATTGGCACAACGCAATGTCTTTGACGATTCAACCTTATGATGGGCTTCATGTCGAAGAAATCGGCGTCAAAATAAGTTGATGAGAAGAATTCTTGCAAGAACCGAGGCGCTGCTTTTTCGACCGCCGCGCCTTCCGTTGGGTGAGGTTTGCGTCATCTGTGACGGCCATATGACGGCGAGACGCCTTCGACGGAAGGCGTCTCGCCGAAATAGAAAAGCCTTGAAGCGACGTCTCGGCAAGCAGAGCCTCGCTCTCCATTGAGACTGTGCTTTTCGGCCCCCCTCGGGCGGCGATCGAGGACGACAAGCGCTATTTTCTGACGATGTCGGCTCGGCGTCAGCGGCCGAAGTCAATTCGCCGACTGGTTCCGCGATCAGGTGTCGGCGAAAGCGGAAAGCGAAGCCAAAGCGCATGCCCCTGATCGTATCAGGTGACGACGAAGCCGTGCGCGAAAGGATCGCGGTCGTCGATGAAGATCGTGTTCAGCCCGGTCATGCGGGCCCAGCCGCCGATCGAGGGGATGATCGCCGGCTTGCCGGCGACGCTGACCTCTTTTTCGACCCTGCCCTTGAACAGCGAGCCGATGATGGATTCGTGGACAAAACTGTCGCCGGGCTTGAGCCTGCCCTTGGCATGGAGTTGCGCCATGCGTGCCGAGGTGCCGGTGCCGCAAGGGCTGCGGTCGATCGCCTTGTCGCCATAGAACACGGCGTTGCGGGCATCGGCCTCGGCATGCTTCGGCTTGCCGGTCCACAGCATGTGCGACAGCCGGTTGATGCCGGGATTCTCCGGATGCACGAAGGAGTATTTCTCGTTGAGGCGCTGCCGCACCACCGGGCTCCAGGCGATGAGGTCGCCCGCCGAATAGTCGGCCATGTCCCGGTAATTCTGCTGCGGCTCGACGATGGCGTAGAAATTGCCGCCATAGGCGACGTCGACGCTGATCTCGCCGAGCACCGGGCATTCGACGGTCAGGCCTTCGGCATAGAGGAACGACGGCACGTTGGTGATGCGCACCTCCTCGACATATTCGCCGACCTGCTTGTATTCGGCGATGACCAGGCCGGCCGGCGTGTCGAGCCTCAGCACGCCCGGCGTCTTCGGCTTCACCAGCCCATGCTCGATCGCCATCGTCACCGTGCCGATGGTGCCGTGGCCGCACATCGGCAGGCAGCCCGAGGTCTCGATGAACAGGATGGCGATGTCGCAGTCCTCGCGCGTCGGCGGATAGAGGATCGAGCCCGACATCACGTCATGGCCGCGCGGCTCGAACATCAGCCCGGTGCGGATCCAGTCATATTCGGCGAGGAAATGCGCCCGCCGCTCCATCATCGTCGAGCCCTCGAGCAGCGGCCCGCCGCCGGCGACAAGGCGCACCGGATTGCCGCAGGTGTGGCCGTCGATGCAGAAGAAGGATTTCTTGGCCATCATATTCTCTTTTCAGAAACGCTCTGGACGGAATGGGGTGAGATCGAGCGGCGGAGTCTGGCCGACAACGAGATCGCGGATCAAGCGGCCGGTCGCGGCCGACTGGGTCAGGCCGAGATGGCCGTGCCCGAAGGCATAAAAGACATTCGGCGCGCGCGCCGCGCCGATCACCGGCAAGGAGTCCGGCAGCGACGGGCGATAACCCATCCACTCGCGGCCGCCCGACGGGTCGAGCCCGGGCAGGAAACGCTTCGCCTTCTCCAGCATCGCCTTCGACCGCGCGAAGTTGGGCGGCCGCTCGATGCCACCGAACTCGACCGCGCCGCCGACTCGCAGGCCTGTCTCCAGCGGCGTGATGACGAAGCCATGTCCGGAAAAGATCAGCTGCCGCTTCACGTCGAAGGCGGACACCGGCAGCGTCGTGTTGTAGCCACGCTCGGTTTCGAGCGGGATGCGGTCGCCGATATTCCTTGCCAGGAGATGCGACCAGGCGCCCGCGGCGATCAGGAGTTTCCTTGCCCTCCGCCTGGTGCCGTCGGCCAGGACGATCGTGGCGCCGTTTGCGTCCGCTTCCACGCGTTCGATACGCGCATGCTCGAAACGAGCGCCGAGCCTTTCCGCATAGGCCCAGACCGCCTTGCCGAGCAGCTTGGGGTCGGCGACCGTTTTCCAGCCTGGCACGAAGGTGCCCTTGACGAAGCGCGGCGCAAGTCCTGGCTGGAGCGCTGCCATTTCTTCGCCCTCGACATGGCGAAAGCCGATGCCGAAACGCCCGCGCTCGGCCCAGCCGGGCAGCGAGGCACGGAACTCCGCCTCGCTCTCATAGAATTCCAGCGAACCATCCTCACGCAGCATTGGCCGCGTGCCGGAGCGGTCGAGCAGTCCCATCCATTCGGCTTCGGCGAGCTTCATCATACCGACCTGCGCCGCCAGGCTCGCTTCGTAGTGCTTGGCGGCGCCCGCGCGCCAGAAGCGGATCAGCCAGGGCAGCAGCTTGGGCAGATAGGCCGGCGGGATGGCCAAAGGTCCGAGTGGGTCGGCGAGCCATTTCGGCAATTGCCGGATCATGCCCTTATGCGCCAGCGGCAGCACGTCGGAGAAGGCGAAGGCGGCGGCATTGCCGGAGCTCGTCTCCTCGCAGATGCCGGTACGATCGAAGACGGTAACGCCGCGACCCGCTTCTGAGAGCAGGGTCGCGGCGCAGATACCGACGATGCCGCCACCGATGATGGCGATGTCTTCCCCTTCTCCCCGTTCACGGGGAGAAGGTGCCCGAAGGGCGGATGAGGGGCGGCGCCCCTCCTCGGAATTTTTCTGCACGTGAAGGCTGTCCCTTATTCGGCTGCCACCATCTTCTCTGCCGATCGAGGAGAGTTCTGGAACGACGGCAGCTTCGGCCGCACCGCCAGCGCATCCCGGACGATCTTCTCGACCGCCTTGCGGCGTTCGCCCGACAGCGGCTGGCGCGGCATGCGCACACGGTCATTGGTACCGATCGCCAGCACTTCGGCAAGCTTGATGTTTTGGACCAGATAGGTGGAGACATCGAGGTCGAGCAAGGGCCGGAACCAGCGGTAGATCGCCAGCGCTTCCTCGCGGCGGCCCTCTCTCATCAGTTGGTAGATCGCTACCGTCTCGCGCGGGAAGGCGGTGACGAGGCCGGCGACCCAGCCGATGGCGCCGACCGACAGCGCCTCGAAGGCGAGATTGTCGACACCGGTGAAGAGGTCGTAGCGGTCGCCGAACCGGTTGATGATCTCGGTCGAGCGGCGGATGTCGTCGGACGATTCCTTGATGGCGACGAAACGCTTGTCCGACGCCAGCTCCTCCATCAGCTCGACGGCCACGTCGACGCGATAGGCGAGCCGGTTGGAATAGATCATCACCGGCAGGTCGCCGGCTTCCGCAACTGCACGAAGGGCGGCGACCGTCTCTTGCGGGTCGGTGTGGTAGATCGGGCTCGGCACCACCATCAGCCCGTCGGCGCCTTCCTTGGCGGCGCGCTTTGCAATGCTCGCCGCCTCGCGCGTGCCGGGCTCGTTGACGGTCAAAAGCACCGGCTTCTTGCCGGCGACTTTCTGCGCCGTCTTCAGCACTTCGATCTTTTCGTCCGGCGACAGCATCGGCCCTTCGCCGAGCGAGCCGCACACGATGATGCCGTCGCAGCCGGCCTCCATCTGCAGTCCGTAGCAGCGCTCCATCTCGGCATGGTCGAGTCGGTCGTCGGCTGTGAATTTGGTCGTGACGGCGGGGAAAACTCCGGTCCACATGATTTGTTTCTCCGATTGATATATCAGTCGTATATCTATTAAAAGCTGGCTCGTCAATGCTGAATCCGCTATGATATATGAAAAATATATCAGGAGCCTGCCATTGATCTCCCCTCTGATATCCGCTGACACGAACGCGACCTTCGAGCCGGCGGCGACCAAGGCCTACCGCGCGCTGGAGCATATGATCGTCACGCTTGAGCTGGCGCCGTCGAGCTTCGTCACCGAAGGCGCGCTGATCGAGCGGCTGGGTCTCGGACGCACCCCCGTGCGCGAGGCGATCCAGAGGCTCGCCTGGGAAGGCCTTCTCGACATAAGACCCCGCGCTGGCATCGCGGTCGCGCCGCTTCACGCCGGCGACTGGCTGCGGGTGCTGGATGCGCGGCGCGGCATCGAGGTGGTGCTCGCCCGCTCGGCCGCCCGCTTCGTCACGCGCGAGGCCGCCGACCTGTTCCACGAGGCGGCCCTGGCCATGCAGAAGGCGGTGATCTCCGGCAACGTGCTTGCCTTCATCCAGGCCGACAAGGCGCTCGACGAGGCGCTGGCAATCGCCGCCGACAACCCTTTCGCGGCGCGCGTGGCCGCCCCCTTGCAGACGCACAGCCGCCGCTTCTGGTATCGCTACAAGGCCGACACCGGGCTGGCCGAATCAGCCGAGCACCACGTGGCGCTGATCCGTTCCATCCTCGACGGCGACGAGGAAGGCGCCGCCAAGGACGCCAAGAAACTGATGGCGCTGCTGCGCGGTCATGCCGAGGTGGCCGCCACGCGCTGAGCGGGGTCAGCGCCTGCCAGAGGCGTCCTCAGCCGCCGGGTTGCCCGACCGCGGTGGCCTGCGTGTCTTCCCATCCGTCGCCCGCCGCCAGGATGCAACTCTGGCCTTTGACGTCGGTCATCAGGATGGTCCAGGTTCCGCTTGCCGAGACGTACACCTCGAAGATGGCGGCTTGACCGGCCACGCCATATCCCAGCCGCTTCTCCTCGAATGCTTCCGCCAGCCTCGCGACCAGATAGTCATGGCCGCCGCAGATGACTTGCGCCCGCGCCGGGATAGCCGATAGCGCCATCAGGGCGCCAACGACTGCAAGCTTGACCCATCGAAACGAAAAATCGCGTGCCATTGGGCACCTCCTTCGCCTTCGCATTCCGGCAAGGGAGGCACATTCGGCCGCCTCAGTGTGCCGGAGCGCTCCAGGCCAGATTCGACGTTTTCATCACGTCACTCCTTCTGGTTTCCGGTCTGTCCCAGGGAGATCATGACTCCCTGGATTCGATATGGTGAAGCTTCGCTCCGTAAACAAGCGGGGGGCGCTGACAGCGCCTGAGCCGCCCGCAACCAACCCGGGAGCGGACACTCTACGGCGAATTTCTCATGCGCCTGGCATGGCTGCCGCGATCGTAGGGCTGTCCCAGCCCTCGCCCACGGAAAGGATGCAGCTTTGCCCCTTGGTGTCGGAGGCAAGCACGGTCCAACTGCCCTGATCCGACACGAAGATCTCGAGCACGACGTTAGGATTGATCAGACCGCGCCCGGCCTCGCTTTCGTGGAACTTGTCGCCGAGCGCCTTGATGATGTCGGCGCGCGGAGCGCATTGCGCCGCCGCGTTCGCCGACGCCGATCCACCGGTGACCACCGCCGCCGCCAGCATTGTCGCCATAAGAAATCGTGTCATCTGACACCTCCTCGCGCCAGACGCGAACCCCGGCTGCCACCGGCGCTGTTTGATTTGCCTGCACGCATGGCAGGAATACAGCCTAAGACGGAGGGTGGTCTGTTGGTTCCATCACACGGCGATGGAATTATTAGAAGGTGCGGATGCTCTCCTCGCGCGATGCATCAGAATTCATGCACCTGAAGTTGCGCTTCGCCTTTGGCGGCGTGATCTGGACAGTGCAAGGCTGGTGGACGAAAGCCGCAGCATTCCACCTGCATCCACAAAAAGAAGGCGCGGCTTGCACCGCGCCTCCCCAATGTTGGCTTGGACGACCTGTCCGGGCTCAGTTCATCGTCGGGATGACGAATTCCGCGCCATCCTTGATGCCTGCCTGCAGGCCCGCAGCCGAAGGCGAGGACGTGCAAACAGGAAACCGTCCGGCTAGTTCATCGTCGGAATGACGAATTCCGCACCGTCCTTGATCCCGGACGGCCAGCGCGACGTGACCGTCTTGGTCTTGGTGTAGAAGCGGAACGCGTCCGGACCGTGCTGGTTGAGGTCGCCGAAGGACGATGCCTTCCAGCCGCCGAAGGTGTAATAGGCGATCGGAACCGGGATCGGCACGTTGACGCCGACCATGCCAACCTGAACGCGGCTGGCGAAGTCACGCGCGGCATCGCCGTCGCGGGTGAAGATGGCGACGCCGTTGCCCATCTCGTGGTCGTTGGCGAGCTTGATGGCATCCTCGTAGCGCGGCGCGCGCACCACCGACAGCACCGGCCCGAAGATTTCTTCCTTGTAGATGCGCATGTCGGCCGTCACGTTGTCGAACAGGCAGCCGCCCATATAGTATCCGTTCTCATAGCCCTGCATCTTGAAGCCGCGGCCGTCGACGACGAGCTTGGCGCCCTCCTTGACGCCGATATCGACATAGCCCTTCACGCGCTCCAGCGCCTGTGCCGTCACCAGCGGGCCGAAATCGGCCGCCGAATCGGTCGACGGACCGACCTTCAGGCTTTCCACGCGCGGCACCAGCTTCTCCATCAGCCGGTTGGCGGTGTCGTTGCCGACAGGCACCGCCACCGAGATCGCCATGCAGCGCTCGCCGGCCGAGCCGTAGCCGGCGCCGATCAGCGCATCGACCGTCTGGTCCATGTCGGCGTCGGGCATGATGATCATGTGGTTCTTGGCGCCGCCGAAGCACTGCACGCGCTTGCCGGCCGCGGTGCCGCGCGAATAGATGTAGTGCGCGATCGGTGTCGAGCCGACAAAGCCGATCGCCTTGATGTCCGGATCGTCGAGGATGGCGTCGACCACTTCCTTGTCGCCGTTGACGACGTTGAGGATGCCGGCCGGCAGGCCGGCCTCGATGAACAGTTCGGCGATACGGATCGGCACGCCCGGATCGCGCTCCGACGGCTTCAGGATGAAGGCGTTGCCGCAGGCGATGGCCGGCGCGATCTTCCACAGCGGGATCATGGCCGGGAAGTTGAACGGCGTGATGCCGGCGACGACGCCGAGCGGCTGGCGCATCGAATAGACGTCGATGCCGGGACCGGCGCCGTCGGTGAACTCGCCCTTCATCATGTGCGGTGCGCCGATGCAGACCTCGACCACTTCGAGGCCGCGCTGGATGTCGCCGCGCGCGTCGGCGATCGTCTTGCCGTGCTCGCGCGCCAGGATGTCGGCCAGTTCGTCATAGTCGCGGGCGACCAGCTCGAGGAATTTCATCAGCACGCGCACGCGGCGCTGCGGGTTGGTGGCGGCCCATTTCGGCTGCGCCGCCTTGGCATTCTCGACCGCGGCGCGCAGTTCCGCCTGCGAGGCAAGCGCCACCGTGCCGCGCACGGTGCCGTCCATCGGCTGCATCACATCCTGCTTGCGGCCGCTGGTGCCGGCGACACGCTTGCCGCCGATGAAATGACCGTATTCGATCATGCCTTCTCTCCCTTGTTTGGTGATGATGCATTGTCCGCCTTTGCGGCGGCGATGGCAACGCGAGCCAAAACGCAACCGTTGTGCGGAAAATAGACAACGACAATGGAGTGTGCATTAATTGTCGCAAATGACAGGTGCGCTGTCGTCGGGGATTTCTTATGAACTGGGATGACGTCCGCATCTTCCTTGCAGTCGCCCGCGCCGGCCAGATCCTCGGTGCGGCGAAACGCCTTGAGCTCAACCACGCCACCGTCTCGCGCCGCATCGCCGCGCTTGAAGAGGCGCTTCGCACAAAACTCTTCCGCCGCCTGACCACCGGCAGCGAGCTGACGCCGGCCGGCGAGCGCTTCCTAGACATAGCCGAGCGCATGGAGAGCGACATGATCGCCGCGCGCTCGACCATTGCCGGCGAGGGCGACGATGTTTCGGGCACGGTGCGCATCGGCGCGCCGGACGGATTTGGCGTCGCCTTCTTGGCAAAGCGGCTGGGCGAGCTGACTGCACTGCACCGCGAGCTCACCATCCAGCTGGTGCCGGTGCCGCGCTCCTTCTCGCTGTCCAGGCGCGAGGCCGATATTGCGATCACCGTCGAGCGGCCGAGCGAAGGGCGGCTGGTGGCGGGCAAGCTGGTCGACTACACGCTCGGCCTCTTCGCCTCCCGCGCCTATGCCGAAGCCAACGGTCTGCCGAAAGTGCCGGCCGAACTCGGCCGGCACACGCTGATCGGCTATGTGCCGGACCTCATCGTCAGCCCGTCGCTCGACTATGCCGCCGAGTTCAGCCCCGAATGGCGCACCAGCTTCGCCATCTCCTCGGCGCTCGGCCAGGCCGAGGCGGTGCGCTCCGGCGCCGGCATCGGCATCCTGCACACTTTCGTCGCCCGTTCGATGCCGGAGCTTGTGTCCGTCGACATCGTCGCGCCGATCCGCCGCGCCTACTGGCTGGTCTATCATGAATCGGTGAGGCCGCTGCGCCGCGTCCAGCTCGTCGCCAATTTCATCACCAAAGTGGTGGAACGCGAGCGCGGTCTTTTTGTCTAATCCGCGTCGAGCACGAACGAACTCACCACTTTCCCGGCTTCGTCCGCAAGCGGCGCCCATTTGAGCGCCGCCTCGTCGGCGCTGTCGCCCGTGACCCCGCAATCGACGAAGCCGTAATGCGAGCTGCGCAGCGTCAGCGCGATGCGGGAATGGCCGTAGAAGCTGACATTGTCGTCGGCGTAGTGGAAATCCATGTCGGCGACCCGCACCGGATAGCCGTCCGGAAAATGCGCCAGCCGGTCCTGGCTGAAGCCGGCCGACTGATAAGCGACGCCGATCATGGTCTGCCAGTTTTCCGCCGACCAGTCCTTCTCGATGAATGCCCTGGGATCGGGCGGATTGTCCGGGGCGGTCGGGTCGTAGAGATTTTGCGACACCCTGCAGGTTAGGCCTTCTTCGCCGGATTTGACCTTGAGCCGCATGGTATTGCCAAAGGTGGTTTCGCTCGTCCATTCCTCGGGATAGGTCAGCGAAAAGCCGTGCTCCTTGTCGTGAACGGTCTTGTCCGCGGCAAACGCCACCGGGGTGCAGGTCAGATATGAGGCCGCCGCCGCAACAAGAAAAACACGCATCCCAAAGTCCCCTCGCCGCGGCCGATCCTATCACAGCCAGTTGGTCGTTGCCGCCTTGCCTCCGCCACAAATTCAGCGACTGTGGCACCAGCGCGCCTGGCCATGTCATGACCGGGCGCAAGGGGGACAATCTTCGGAACGCCGGCGGAGAAATGCGAGCCGTACTTGCCGTTTTGCCGCTGATTTTTCTGTCGGACTGCGCCAACCCCTGGACCAAGGTTCCGGAAGCGGATCTGCCGAAGCCCGTCCGCTATGCCATGGCGCGCCCCTCGCCTTTCGTCATCGGCAATTATTGCGGCCCAGGCACCCGCACCGGCGATCTGTCGGCAAAGCCGGTCGACCGTCTCGACGCCGCCTGCCAGGTCCACGACGCCTGCTACATTGCCCGGCACAATCATTGCGACTGCGACGGCGCGCTCGTCGCCTCCGCGAGGAAGATCCGCGCCGACCGGACGGCGCCGCGCAAAATGCGAAGCGAGGCCGAATTGCTGATCGCCACCTTCGCGTTTCCGGTCTGCAGGATCTTTCCGCAAGGCTTCATGCCGCCACGTGATCCGGCCCAGCTCAAGACCATGAACGGGGCAACTGGATGAAGCTCGGGTCGGCCATAACCAGGGCGTTGCTTGGACTGGCGCTGGCAGCGCTTGCCAGTTGCGCCGGCATGCCTGGGCATTCGGCCTGCGCCTTCTTTCCGGGCGACGGCGCCTGCGGCCGCCTGCCGGTCTCGGTGGACAGCAGCGGCGCCGAGATAGCCGGAGCCCACTACTTCGCAGGCGACGGCAACAGCGCCTATGACAAGCAGTTCCAGGCGCTGCTCGCCCAAAGCCGCCTCGATGCGCTCGACCGCGCCAACGGCACCGGCCGTTTCGGCCGCGACTGGCGAGATGTCCAGAACAGCGGCTTCCACACGACCTATGCGACGCTGCAACGGCTCGCCAAACCGCTCGACGACACCGAGCTGGCGCCGACGCGAGGCAAGCCGGGCGAAGGCCGGTTCACCGGCCGTTGGCGCATGTCGCGCCAGACACTCTATCTCGATGCCGCCGCGCGGCCCTCGGCGCCCAAGACCTTCAGCTTCTCCGGCCTGCAGGCGCGCTCGGTCGAGATCGTGCTGCGCCAGGCGGGGCAACTGCAAGTCGACATCGGCGGCACCTGCAACGGCCCGCTCGCGATCCGCGCGTCGGGGCGATCCATCACCGTCGCCGCTGCCTCTCCATTCCATCTGAGCCTGCCCGTCGCCGAAACCTCCGTCAGCCTGTTTCCGGACCAGGCGCTGACCCGCTGCGATCTGCGCGTCGGCTCCACCCTGGCGCCGGCCGGCGCGCCGCTGACCCTGCTGCGCGAGGAGACCGCCGATCCCTGGATCGCGGGGCTCGACAGCCGCTACGACCGCTGTCCGGTGCCTGACCCGGCGGGGATGGAGGAACTCGACCGCGTCTTTTATGCCAGCCGCTGGCTGTCGCAGACCTGCGCGCTGGCGCTGGGGTCGCCGACCCTGTTGCGCAAATCGCGCGACGGCTTCAACGCCAAGGTCGAGGCCCTGCTCGGCCGGACGCTGCCCGACAGCGCCATCGACAAGGCCGACCCCGAACTGCCGCTCGATTTCTCAAGCGCGCCGAAACTCAGGCTGATCTATCTGTCGTCGCTGGAGTTCAAGGCGGATTTCTCCGGCCGCATCATGGAGCGGCTGATTCGCCATCACGCAGCACTTGGCACCAAGGTGCGCATCCTGGTGACCGACGTGCTGGAGCGTGAGAAGGACGACGCGCTGCTGCACCGGCTGGCGGCTGAGTTCCCCAACGTCCAACTACAGGAATATCGCTGGCAGGCGGACCACGGCGCGCCGTTCGACGAGCAGATCTCGCAGTTGCACAAGGTTCACCATATCAAGATGCTGGCGACGCTGGCCGAAGAGCCCGGTCGCTCGCGCGTCATCATCGGCGGGCGCAACATCCATGACGGCTTCCTGTTCCACAAGCCCGTCGACCTGACCCGCTATCCGGACCTGGAGCAATACGGCAAGACCGACGGCTTCTCGCTGAATTACTATTCCAACTGGAGCGACTTCGACATCGAGATCGCCGACCCGGCGACCGTCGAGACGCTGGCCGCGCATCTGTCCACAATCTGGCTGCGCGACGCCGACACCAACCTGTCGCGGCCGTTTTCCATTCCGGTTCCCGGTGGAAGCCCGCGCGGCGTGGCGCGGCATTTCATTTCCGTGCCCTACGAGGACGGGCACGCGCTGGAGGCCTATTTCGTCGAACTGATCGACACCGCCGAGCATCGCATCGAGATCGTCAATCCCTATCTCAACCTGACGCCGGATATCGCCCGGGCCATCGACCGGGCGCTGGCCAGGGGCGTGAAGATCGATGTCGTCGGCCGTATCGACCTCAAGGGCGACATTGGCGGCCGGTTCCTCACCGCGCTCAACAAGCTGTTCGTCGAGAGATATGGCGACCGCATCGACATCCGCGAGTTCAAGGCGCCGGATGTCGTGCTGCATTCCAAGATCATGATGATCGACGAACGGCTGGTCGCCATCTCCTCGGTCAACCTCAACAACCGCAGCTTCTTCCATGACTCGGAGAACGGCATGGTCGTGCTCGATCCGGCTTTCTACCGCCGCATGAAGCCGGTCTATGAAGACTACCTCGCCCATTCGCGCCCGGTCGCCACCAATGTCACCATCGGCTGGGCCTACCGGCTGCTGTTCAGCGACACCTGGGTCCGGCAGGCATTCTGACGCGAGCCCCGCCGAAGCAGCTGCAAAGCCCGTCAGATAGGTTTGAGGTAGCGTTCCGGGCTGAGGTCGCGCGCGTTGATCTCCGGCACCCGGTTCGACATGATGTCGGCCAGCACCTTGGCCGAGCCGCAAGCCATGGTCCAGCCGAGCGTGCCATGGCCGGTGTTGAGAAAGAGGTTGGCGACCTCGCTTTGCCCGATCAAGGGCGGTCCGTCCGGCGTCATCGGCCGCAAGCCGCACCAGAAGCTCGCCGCCTTGAGGTCGCCGCTGCCGGGAAAGAGATCGCCGACCGAGTGTTCGAGCGTGCGGCGGCGCGATTCCTGCAAGCGAAGATCATAGCCCGAAATCTCCGCCGTGCCGCCGACGCGGATGCGGTCGCCGAGCCTGGTGATCGCCACCTTGTAGGTCTCGTCCATGACGGTCGACACCGGTGCTGCCTCGGCATTGCTGATCGGCACGGTGATCGAATAGCCCTTGACCGGATAGACCGGAATTGGGCGCCCCAGCGAGCGCATGAACTGCGCCGAATAGCTGCCCATCGCCATCACGAAGGCGTCCGCGGACCTCCATCCGCGATCGGTCAGCACATTGGTGAGGCGATTGCGGTTCCTGACGATGCGCCGGATGGTCGAGCCGTATTCGAAGGTCACGCCGCGCGCTACGCAGAGTTCTGCGAGCTTGTCGGTGAACATCTTGCAGTCGCCGGTCTCGTCACCCGGAAGCCTGAGGCCGCCGACGAATTTATCGCGAACCGCCGCAAGGGCCGGCTCGGCCGCGGTACAGCCGTCGCGATCGAGGATTTCATAGGGCACGCCATATTTCTTCAGCACCTCGACGTCGCCGCCGGTGCCGTCGAGCTGCTTCTGTTTGCGAAAGAGCTGCAGCGTGCCTTTGCTGCGTTCGTCGTAAGTGATGCCGGTCGCCTCGCGCAGCGCTTTCAGCGTGTCGCGGCTGTATTCGGCAAGCGGCACCATGCGCGACTTGTTGAGCGCGTAGCGCTCGGCCGTGCAGTTGCGCAGCATCTTGAGGAGCCACGTCCACATATTCGGGTCGAAGGCCGGCCGCACCACCAGCGGTCCGTATTTCATCAACAGCCATTTGACGGCTTTGACCGGGATGCCGGGCCCGGCCCAGGGCGAGGCATAGCCCGGCGATACTTCGCCGGCATTGGCGAAGCTGGTTTCGAGCGCCGGCCCCGGCTGGCGATCGTAGACGGTCACTTCATGACCGGCCTCGGCGAGGAAGTAGGCGGTGGTGACTCCGATCACGCCGCCGCCCAGCACGATGACTTTCATTCCATGCTCCCTCAAAGGCCGATCATGCCGCGGAAGGGCCCGGATCGTCCCCTTCTGTCTGCCGGATTTTGCCGCGCCCGCCAAGGGGCCAGTCACCGGCGGATGCGCTGTGGACCAGCTTGAGGCCGTGGCGAGGTCGCTCGGCGGCGCGATCCTGCGCCGCTCGCCGCGCGGCCTCCGGCTGATAGGCCACATCCTCGAGAAGGATCTCCTCGGCAGGGCCGTCGGGCCGCTCGGCCAGCGCGGATTGGCCCGCTTTCATGCCAAGCAGGCAAAGGCCGCGCCACGTGGCGACCGGCAGGCCGGAGCCGACGGGAGCGGATGCTTCGGCCTGCACCAGCGTCCGCGTCTGAAGTAAACCGCCGCCAACGCGGAAGATCACCCGGCTGTTGAGCGTGGCAAGGTCGGGATCGACGGCTCCTGTCGCAATGACGCGGCTTTCAGCGAGCTTGCGTTCGAGCAACGGCGCGATCGGATCGGCAAACGCGCGGCGGCGCATCAGCATCGCCTCGATCACCGCGAAGTCCTTGGCCGTCAGCCGGTAGACAGCCCTGGTCATGGCGCCCTCCGCGTCTGTTCGACGGCGTCGATCGTTGCCGAGAGAACCCGGCTGTCGCGGCTCCGCCAGGAGACCGTGCGGCCGGCGCGCGCGCCGATCAGCGCGGTTCCAAGCGGCGTCAGCACCGATATGCGTCTTTCGGCGATATCGGCCTCCGCCGGATAGACCACCGTCACCGTCTGAAGGCTTCCTTCCGGATCCTGAAGCGTCACCGTCGAGCCCATCCGCACCACGTCGGCGGGCATTGCCGCCTCGGTGGCGACCCGGGCGCTGTCCATCTCGGCAAGCAGGTCCTCGGCCATATCGGGCGTGCGGTTGAGAAAGGCCCTGGCGAGACTGCTCAGCCGGTCGTGTTCCGCCGCGCTGACAAGGATGGTGGAACGCGATTGCGTTGCTGTGGGCATGGCATACCTCATATGCTGGCGCATCGGCGAAGCGAATGCGCGCAAGCCGCCACGTCGAGGGCGGCGAACAAAG
This sequence comes from Mesorhizobium sp. B2-8-5, assembly GCF_006440675.2. NCBI lineage: Bacteria > Pseudomonadati > Pseudomonadota > Alphaproteobacteria > Hyphomicrobiales > Phyllobacteriaceae > Mesorhizobium > Mesorhizobium sp. B2-8-5. The sequence goes on along the minus strand of NZ_CP083951.1, from coordinate 1,270,743 downwards.
CCGGGCCGCAAAGGCCGCCGGCTCGATGAAATGTCTGGAATTCAAACGCCCCGGTTCACGCGGCCGCCGGCATTGGCGGCCACGTCGGGGCTACGCTCCCGCGATGGGGCAAACCCTGAAGCAGGTTTTGGTATAAGCGAGGTTGCTCATGCCCCGAACCTTGCCGAGAAGCCCCGGCTTGTCAAGCAAGGCGCCTGTCTCAAGCTCCTAGGTAGCGGCGGTGAAAGCGCGCACCCAGGCTGGTCAATATCTCGTAGCCGATTGTGCCGGCGTGGCCGGCCGCGTCGTCGACGCTTTGCGAGGGACCGATGAGCTCGACGAGCTCACCTTCCCTGAGCCGGCCGGCCGGAAGCGCCGAAATGTCGAGGACGATCGAGTCCATCGACACGCGCCCGATGAACGGCAACCGCACGCCCTCGAACCAGGCGGCCGAAGCGGCGCGCCGGTGCCAGCCGTCGCCATAGCCCAGCGAAATGGTCGCCAGCCTGAGCGGCCCCTCGGCTTGCTGGGTGTGGCCATAGCCGATGCCCGCGCCCGCGCCGACCTGCCGCGTCTGCGCCACCTTGGCTTGCAGCCCTATCACCGGCAGCATCGGGTTGGGTGCGTTGGGCGTCGGATTGACGCCGTAGAGCGCGGCTCCCGGGCGGGCAATGTCGTAGTGGTAGGCCGGTCCGAGAAAGATGCCGGACGAGTTGGCCAGGGAGGCGGGCGCCGCGGGCAGCATCTTGCGCAGCAATTCGAATTCGCGTCGCTGCTTCTCGTTCGCCGCCTGTTGCGGCTCGTCGGCGCGGGCGAGATGGCTCATCACGAAACGGATGTCGACGCCGTCGAAGGCGCCGGCCTCGCCCACGACCGCCTCGATTTCCGCCGGCGCCATGCCGAGCCGGGCCATGCCGCTGTCGACCTGGATCGCGGCAGGCAGGCTTTGGCCCATGCCTCGCGCGATCTCGCGCCAGGCCTTCAGTTGCATGGCGCTGTTGATGACCGGCCAAAGCCGAGCCGCCGCGGCTTCCGGTGCAGAACCCGGAGGCAGCCCGTTCAGCACGAAGATGTCGGGCCCGGGCCCGATCGCCTTGCGCAGCGCGATGCCCTCGCCGAGCAGCGCGACGAAGAAGATGTCGCAGCCCTCCTTCGCCAGCGCCGATGCCACTTGCGCGGCGCCAAGCCCGTAGCCGTCGGCCTTGAGCACGCCGGCGCAGCGGACGCCGTCGAGTCGCAGCTTTAGCCGGCGGTAGTTTTCCCGGATGGCCCCGAGGTCGATCGTCAGGATCGCGCCGGCGGCCGCCTCGCTCACCGTCGAACCGCTGCTTGCATCATGTGCCGGAAACCCGCGTCCGGTGTCGTCGTTCATGGCGACCCCCGCTCATTGCATCGGCAATCAATACGGCCACAGGGCCGGCGCGACAACCGGGGCGGACGACCGCTCAGGGGACGAGATGCTGGAACGCTGCGATGACCTGCTCATAGACCTTGCGCTTGAACGGCACGATCAGCTCCGGCAGATCCCGCATCGGCCGCCAGGCCCATTCGTCGAATTCGGCGGTATGGCCGCCGAGCGGCGGATTGATCTCGATCTCGCTTTCGTCGCCCTCGAAGCGATAGGCGAACCATTTCTGCGTCTGGCCGCGATAGCGGCCCTTGAAGGCGACGCCGACCAGATGCTCCGGCAGGTCGTAATTGATCCAGCGCGGCGCCTCGGCCAGCAGCGACACGTTGCGCATGCCGGTTTCCTCATAGAGCTCGCGGCTCGCGGCCTCGATCGGCTCTTCGCCCTTGTCGATGCCGCCTTGCGGCATCTGCCAGAGTTGCGTCGTGCCGGCGAACTCGCTGTCCGGTTCGGCGATGCGGTGCCCGACCCAGACCAGGCCTGCTCCGTTGAGGATCATCAGCCCGACGCACGGACGGTAAGGCAGCGTTTCAAGATCGATCTTCTTGGCCATGGGTCAGCGTTCCAGCCGTCTTTGAGAATTGACTTCGGCGAGGCGGGTAGGGTTAGCCTTTTTGCGGATCGATCGCCACCGCCGAGATCGGCACGATCTCGATGCCGCGCTTCTTCGCCTCGGCAATCCAGGACGTCACCGTGTCGACGGTGATATCGAAGGCCGAACCGATGCCGACGGCGCTGCCCTTGGCCCGCGCCGTCGCTTCCAGGCTGTCCAGCTTCTTGAGGATTTCGCCGCGGTCCTGCACGGCATCGATCGCCATGTCGCCGGCAACGAACGGCACGCCGTCCTTGAGCGCAAGGTCAGGCGCAGCGCTGCGGGCGGACGACCCGTCGTCGATATAGGCGAGCCCCCGCTTGCCGAGCTCGGCCATGAACGGTTCCATCGCCGAGGCGTCGGTCGAGAAGCGCGCGCCCATATAGTTCATGACCCCGGTATAGTTGGTCGTGCGCGACAGCGCCCAGTGCAGGCTCTTCAGGTTCTCGTCCGGGCTGGCCGACACCGTCAGCGTGTTGCGGCCGGGATTGACGTTCGGATAATCGAACGGCTCGAGCGGCACCTGCATGACGATTTCATGCCCGCTCTGCCTTGCCGCCTGCATCCAGCGGCCGATGCTGTTGCCTTGCGGCGCGAAAGCCAGCGTCACCTCGGCCGGCAGCTTGGCGATCGCGGCTTGCGTGCCGGTCTGCGAGACGGCGAGTCCGCCGATGACGATCGCCACCCGTGCCCCGCGCGCGCCCGACCAAGGTCGCGCATAGACGTCGAAGGGCCGCCTGCCGTCGGCGGAGCGCATCGGCAGCGGACCGGTGTCGCTGGCCTCGATCAGCGCCCTGTCCGGAATATGGGCGACCTTGAGGTTCTGGCCGAGCGTCGACGGATCGCGAATCACGATCGCCGCTTTCGGCGGGCCGTCGCCCTCTTCGGTCTGGACGTGGATGATCTGCGGGCCGCCGCTCTTCATCGGCGTGCTGGCTTGTGGCGTCGCCGCGGCTACCGGAGCCGGCGCGGGCGCCGCTGCCGCCGCAGGGGCAGGCGCAGCGGTGACCTTCGGCGTCGAAACAGCCACTTCTTCCGGCTTGCGGAACGGCTTTTCACGCAGCGCGATAGCGCCGGAAACCCCGATCACGGCAAGCACGGCCAGCACAGCGACGAGCGTGCCGGAGCCGATGCCGCGCGAGGCCTTGCGCTGAGGCCGGAGCGTCTGTCCGAGCGGGCGTTCGATGTCCTTGCCGATCTCAGCCAAGTCGTGTTTCCCCGGAAGCCGGCCAAGGTCACTTTTTCGTGACATCTCGCGTAAACTTCGCAATCGCTGGCGCGATACCCCAACCGCGGTCCCCGAATCAAACTGCCGGAACCTCGCGGCCCCGGCAGCATTGCATTGCTTCGCGCAGCCGGCCAGAGCCGGACCGCATTACTGGTTCAGCACGGCCTTGTCCGGGTTCGGCGGGAACGACGGATCGGTCTTCTCGCCGCGCAGAAGCTGCTCGGCATAGATCAGCTGCAGGTCGTCCTTCGGATCCGGCGGCACATAGGCAGCCGAGCCCGAGCCGGTGGAACTCTCGTCGGCGCCCTTGATGTGGCCCTTGAGATCGGATTCGCCGCGGGTCAGGTCGCGGCCCTGCAGATCCGGCGGCAGCGGCTGGTCGACCTTGATGTCGGGCGTGATGCCCTTGCCCTGGATCGACTTGCCCGACGGCGTGTAATAGAGCGCCGTGGTGAGCCGCAGCGCGCCATTCTCGCCGAGCGGGATGATGGTCTGCACCGAGCCCTTGCCGAAGGACTGGGTGCCGACCACCGTGACGCGGCGCAGGTCCTGCAGCGCGCCGGCGACGATTTCCGAGGCGCTCGCCGAGCCGCCATTGACCAGCACGATCATCGGCTTGCCGTTGATGTCGTCGACCTGCTTCGGCTTGGCGTCGAAGCGGGTGACGTCCTTCGGATCGCGGCCGCGGGTCGAGACGATCTCGCCGCGCTTGAGGAAGGCATCCGACACGCTGACCGCCTGGTCGAGCAGACCGCCCGGATTGAGGCGCAGGTCGAGCACATAGCCCTTCAGCTTGTCGTTCGGCACCTGCTTCTTGATGTTCTCGATGGCGTTCTCGAGATCGTCATAGGTCTTCTCGGTGAAGGAGGTGATCTTCATGTAGCCGATGTCGTTCTCGACCCGGTACTTCACCGCCTTGACCTTGATGACGTCGCGCACCACCGTGATTTCGATCGGCTTGTCGGCGCCCTGGCGCAGGATGGTGAGCTTGATCGGCGTGTTGACCGGTCCGCGCATCTTCTCGACCGCGTCGTTGAGCGTGAGGCCGCGCACCTCTTCGCCGTCGATCTTGGCGATGTAGTCGCCCGACAGCACACCCGCCTTGGCGGCCGGCGTGTCGTCGATCGGCGTGATGACCTTGACGAGGTCGTTTTCCATGGTGACCTCGATACCGAGGCCGCCGAACTCACCCTTGGTCTGCACGCGCATGTCCTGCGCCTGCTCGGCGTTCATGTAGGAGGAGTGCGGGTCGAGCGAGGCCAGCATGCCGTTTATGGCGTTCTCGACGAGCGACTTGTCGTCCGGCGGCGTCACGTAATTGGCGCGCACGCGCTCGAAGATGTCGCCGAAGATCGCCAGCTGCTTGTAGGTTTCCGAACCCGCAGCGTTCGCCGCCGAACCCGGTGCGCCGTAGACCAGGCTCATTGCCGATGCGCCCATCAGCGCGCCGGCAAACAGAAGCGACAGTTTCCGCATCATTTCACGTCCTTCCAGAAAATCGGTCCGCCCACCATGGGGCCGGATCGACGGGTTTTCCATCCTTGCGGAACTCGACATAGAGTTCCAGCGCCGCATTTCCATTTCGCGAGGCCGAGGTGCTTGCCACCCGGGCCTCTCCCATCGCGCCGATCGGCTCTCCTGCGAGCACCGACTGTCCGGTCGCGACGCTGATTCTGCTCATCCCCGCCAGGACGACATGATAACCGTCGCCCGCATTGAGGATCAAGAGTTGACCATAGGAGCGAAACGGCCCCGCATAAAGCACGTTTCCATCCGCCGGCGCGGTGACGATGGCTCCCGATTGTGTCGCAACCATGTCGCCCTGCATCGCCTCGCCATTGCCGTCGTCGGCGCCGAAACGCAGTTTGATCTTGCCGATGACAGGCAGCGCGATCTGGCCTTGCAATGCCGAGAACGGCGCCGATCCGGTGAGGCGATTGGCCTCCGGCACCGGCAGCGCGGCGAGCTCGGTGGTCGAGGCCGTCGTGTCGTTGTCCGTCGATTTCCGCTCGCCCGCCTTGACCTGGTCCTGCCCCTTGCGCGCCTTGTCGGCTTCGAGCGAGGCGATCAGGTCCTTGAGGCTGCTCGCCTTCGCCGCCAGCTGCTGCGAGTGCTGCTGTTCGGCCGCCATCGCCGTTTGGGTATCGGCCTGCAGCTTCTTCTTGGCCTCCAGCAGCATGGTGAGCCGCTTCTTCTCGGCCGTCTGGTCGGTGACGGCGGTGGTGAGTCTCGCCCGTTCTGCCTCGATCGAGGCCGTGACGCGGGTCTGCTCCTTGAGGTCGGCCATCAGCCTGTCGGTCTGCTGGCGCAATTCCGGCACGACGGCGCCGAGCAGGATGGCGCTGCGCACCGACGACAGCGCATCTTCGGGCTTGACCAGGATCGCCGGCGGCGGATTGAGCCCCATGCGCTGCAGGGCGCCCAACACCTCGGCCAGCACGTCGCGCCGCGCCATGAGCGAGGCGCGCAGTTTTCCTTGCTCGGCCTTCAGCCCTTCGAGCTTGGCGCCGATATCCTCGATGTCCTGGCCGAGCTTCTGTTCCGTCATCGCCGACTGGATGAGCGCCGCGGTGATCGAGGCATAGTCCTTCCGCACCGAGGCGATGTCGGCGGCGAGCTTGCCCAGCCGCTCCGACGACAAAGTGATCTCCTTGGAAACCTGCTCGTATTCGGCCCGGCTCTGATCCGGATCGGGCGCAAGGTCGAGCGAATTTTCGGCCGCCCGGACCGGCCCGAACGTGACCACGGCGGCGACAAGGGTCAAACCGCAGCGGCTGCGCCAAGCGCGCGTTCTGGAATTCCAGCCTTCAGACATCAGGCCTCGACTGTATCCGCCGCTTCGTTAACGAACCATCAACCATGTTGGAAGCGCCCAATCACCCGGTTGCCGCGCGATTGAGGCGGAAATCGCGGCGCAGGCCGGCAATCCCCAGCTTTTCGGCCGATGCCGTTATTCACGATCGATGATACGGATGACCGGAAAGGACGGTGGCGATCCGGTAGAGCTGCTCGCCCAGCATCACGCGCACCAGCTGGTGCGGCCAGGTCAGCGCGCCGAACGACAGCACCAGGTCCGCCTGCTCGCGCAAGGATCTGTCATGGCCGTCGGCGCCGCCGATGGCGACGACGAGCGCCTTGCGGCCGCCGTCGCGCAACTGGCCGATGCGGGCGGCCAGGTCCTCCGAGGAGAGCGACTTGCCGCGTTCGTCGAGCAGGATGAGAACAGTGCCCGGCTGCAACTGGGCCTGCAGCTTCTGGGCTTCCTCGCGGCGGCGCTCGTCGGCGCTCTGTCCGCGGCTCTCGGGAACCTCGACAATGCCGGCAAATTCCAGCCCGACCGCCGGCCCGCTCTTCGAAAAGCGCTCGAAATAGCGGTCGGCGAGTTCTCTCTCGGGGCCGGTCTTCATCCGGCCCACGGCATGAACGGTGATCTTCATCCTCGCCCCGGCGAGCTTGTCCTAACGCGTACCGTGACGGTTCACGGCACACGGATCAAGGCTCAGTGCAAGGTCTCTTCCTCGAGATCCGGCGCCTGCCACATCTTTTCCAGATTGTAGAATTCGCGGACTTCGGGGCGGAAGACATGGACGATGATGTCGCCCGAATCGATCAGGACCCAGTCGGCGCCAGCCAGCCCCTCGACGCGCGCCGTGCCGAGGCCGGCATCCTTCAGCGCCTTGAGGAGGTGATCGGCGACAGCCGAGACATGACGGTGCGATCGGCCCGAGGCGATGACCATGTAGTCGCCGAGGCTCGATTTTCCCTGGATGTCGATTGAGACGATGTTTTCGGCCTTGGAGTCTTCCAGACTGGCAAGGACTGTGTCGATGGCGAGGGACGCGGCGTCGTTTCCGCTGATCCCTGCCGGCGAAGGCATGATGTCAGCCTTCTTCCGCAGTGCTGTTCTCAGTGTGTTTCCTTTCCCAACAAGAACAACCAAATCACCATGCAAAAGGTGACACCACATAGATAGGCAGAGTTCCATTGCAGTTTCAAGACGGGCGCGCCCTGCCCGCGCCAACGCGGCTCTGCTTGGCAGGCTCCGTCGTCCCGAAAAATCGGAACCCTTTGCGCTTTGCATAGGTTATCGGCTCACTGACCAATGGGGACTTCATCCATGCCAACCGACCCGCAAAGCGCCCTCATCACCATCCAGGCCGGGCTTGCGCAGCTGAGCACGCTGATCGTTTCCTATTCCTTCTCGGCCATCGGCGCCATAATCCTGCTGGTTGTCGGCTATTTCGTCGCTGGTGTCGCCGAGCGCTCGATCTCCGCCGGCCTCGGCCATATCCACGGCTTCGACGCGACCTTGCGTCATTTCTTCTCCAAGATCGTCCGCTACGCCATCCTGATCCTGGTCACCATCATGGTGCTCGGCCAGTTCGGGGTGCAGACCGCCTCCATCATCGCGGCAATAGGCGCAATCGGCCTGGCCATCGGGCTGGCTCTGCAAGGCACGCTGCAGAACATCGCCGCCGGCATCATGCTCCTGGCGCTCCGGCCCTTCCGCATCGGCGAATATGTCGAGGTCGGCTCGATTGCCGGCACCATCGAGGAGATCGGCCTCTTCGCCACCAAGCTGCGCTCCGTCGACGGCGTCTATGTGCTGGCACCCAACTCGACGCTGTGGAACCAGCCGGTGCGCAATTTCACCCGCAACGGCGTGCGCCGCACCGACGTGAGCTTGAGCATCGGCTCCTGGAACGACATCGACCGCGCGCAAAAGACGCTACTTGCCATCGCCGGCGCCGAAAAGCGCATCCGGCGCGAACCGGCGCCGATCGCCTTCGTGGCAAATCTCGGCGACACCACCGTTTCGCTCACCTTGCGCTACTGGACGTCGGCCGCCGACTATTTCTCGACCCAGACCGACATGACCAAGCGCGCCAAGCAGGCTTTCGACAGCGAAGGCATCTCGATCCCGCTGCCGCCGCCGGAAATGCCGGCGCCGGAGGCCCGCAAGCAGTAGCCTCGCAACAGCGATTTTCAATCTGCCGGCATTCTGAACCGATTTCGAGGTATCTCGGCTATTGCCGCGATTTCGATCTGCAAGTCCGGATGATAAAGTCGCACGATCTCGACGGTTGTCGTTACGGGATAGGGCTCTGAAAAGAACTCCTTGCGGATGTCTCCCGACGCCATGAACCGCTCTATGTCGGTCGTATACTGGGTCAGCGATACGATATCGGCCATCTCCCCACCGATGGCCGCGAGCACGGCCTTGATGTTTTCGAGGGTTTGCCGGACCTGAGCCCGCATATCGCCCTTCCCGACAATCTGCCCTTCACGGTCAAGCGAAACTTGGCCTTTTAGGTGAACGAGTTGCCCGCCCTCATGGATTTTCACCATGGAGAACGTGCCAAAAGGCTTCCACACCGCTGCGGGATTATAGCTCTTCGACATCTCTGATCTTGATCGAATTTGGGCCAAAAGTCGCGAAGATGCGCAGCTTGTCAATCTTTGACGTGTCGCTGCTGTTCGTCCGGCGCGAAGGCAAGTTCTACCGGCAAGGGTGTCTGCGCCGACATCGGTGCGAAACTGCCGCTTGTGGCCGCGGGCGTCGGCCGGCCGGCCATCACGCGCCATAGCACGAACAGGCAGAAGGCCGATGCGATGACGATGCCGACATAGATGAAGGTCGCGGTGCCGAAGACGGCGGAAAGCGCCGTCACGATGCCCGGCACGATGAAGCCGGCCAGCGACCAGGCAAACAGCATCGAGCTCGACAGCGCCAGAAGCTCGTCCTTGCCGGCGCGATCGGCGGCATGCGCGCTGGAGAGCGCGTAGATCGATTCCGACGCCCCATCCCAGATGAGATAGATCACCACCAGCGCCATCAGCGCGCCGCCGTCGAAGACAATGGCGAGCACGCTGGCGACGGTCGCGAGCGCCGCCGCCCCCGCCAGCACGTAGCGGCGGTCGGTACGGTCGGAAATCCAGCCGAGCGGGATCTGCAGGATCAGCGTGCCGACCGGCATCGCCGACAACAGCAGCGCCACGTCGGCCTGGCTGTAGCCCTTGGCGGTGGCATGGATCGGCGCAAAACCGGAAACGATCATCGAGAGGCCGCCGACCGCCAGCATGCCGGCGACGCCGACCGGCGAGATCCGCCAGGCGCGGCGAAGCGCCACCGACGCGGCCTGCGGCGCCGGCGGCTGGGCAAGCCGCGTCATGCCGACCGGCAGGATGGAAAGCGCGGTGAAGGTGATGCCGATCAGCGCGGCGGCGGCTGTATGGATGTCGATCGCGGCGAGCGTCGCATAGCCAACGCCCAATCCGCCAATATAGGCGACGTAGAACACGGCCATGATCCGGCCGCGGATCGAATTCGGCAAGGCGTCGTTCAGCCAGCTCTGGGCGACGATGAACAGCCCGCAAATGGCGAAGCCGTAGAGCGCCCGGGCCGCAATCCAGAGCAACGGGATCGGCCCGGCGCCGATCGCGGCATTGGAAAGCGCGATCAGCGCCGAAAGCACCATGAAGGCGCGGGCATGGCCCACTCGCTTGACGAGCGGCCCGGTCAGGATGCAGCCGGCAAGCCCGCCGGCCGAAAGCCCGGTGACGATCAGCCCTGCCCAGGTCGGGTCGAAACCGTCGGCGCCGAGCCGCACCGGGATATAGGCGAACATCAGCCCGTTGCCGATCGCGATCAGCGCCATCGACACGATGACGCTGGCAATGGCGATCAGTGGCGCCGATTGCGCGGCGCGGCTGGGATCGTTCGCGGATTGATTCTGCTTCAGCATGTCCACGCAAACTTGGCCTACGAACAGGCAAAAAGCCGCCGCAAAAGCGACATGGCCGGACTTACCTTCTCCCCTTGCAGGAGAAGGAGGGCGCTCACCCCTTCGCCGCCTTGCGGATCGCGGTGGAAGACAGCAAGGAGCGCGGACCGTGGATGAAAGTCCAGGCCGGCGCCGGCATGCGGGCAAGCAGCGGCGCGTCGCCCTCGTCGACGCGGGCATAGTCGAAGGTCTTGGCGACCACCGACGACAGGAAGGAGAGCGTGGCGCCCGGGCGATCGACGACCGCGATCGGGAAAGTCAGCACGATCTCGCGCCAGCGCTGCCAGCGGTGGAAGTCGCGCAAACTATCCGCACCCATGATCCAGACGAAATCGACGCCCGGGTTTCGCGCCTTGACCAGCGCAAGCGTGTCGGCGGTGTAGCGCACGTGCTGCGCCGCCTCGAAGGCGGTGACCTTGATCCTCGGATTCCTGGCGATCTTTTCGGACAGCTCGACGCGCTCGGCGAGCGGCGCCAGTTCCCGCGCGCTCTTCAGCGGATTGCCGGGCGTCACCATCCACCACAGCTGGTCGAGCGCGAGCCTTCTCAGCGCGATCTCGGCGACCAGCGCGTGACCGGCATGCGGCGGGTTGAACGAACCGCCGAACAGCCCGACGGTCAGCCCCTTGGCGGCGTGCGGCATGCGGAGGTAGTAAGCGGGGACGATGGGCTGAGGGGACGAAAGCATGGTGCTAGGCCCCCCTCTCTGGCCTGCCGGCCATCTCCCCCTCAAGGGGGGAGATCAGATGTTGCCTATGCTTTCGCCAATCGCCGGCGTTGCAAGCCGAGCGCCGGCGCCGAAGCTGCCAATCTCCCCACTTGAGGGGGAGATGGCCGGCAGGCCAGAGAGGGGGGCCTGGGCGCAAGCTTCAACCCCTTAAGGCGAACGGCTTCAAGGCCTCACCTGTCCCGACCCGCGCACGCGGTATTTGAATGAGGTGAGCTGCTCGACGCCGACCGGCCCGCGCGCGTGCATCTTGCCGGTGGCGATGCCGATCTCGGCGCCCATGCCGAACTCGCCGCCATCGGCGAACTGCGTCGAGGCGTTGTGCAGAAGGATCGCCGAGTCGATCTCGTTGAAGAATTTCTCGACCGCTTGCGCATCCTCGGCGACGATCGCCTCGGTGTGGTGCGACGAGAAGGTCTCGATATGCTCGATCGCGCCGGCGACATCGTCGACCAGCTTCACCGCGATGATGGCGTCGAGATATTCCGTCACCCAGTCCGCATCGGTCGCCGGGCTGGCGTCGGCGAACGCTTCCGTCACCTCGGCATCGGCGTGGATCTCGCAGCCGGCGGCGCGCAGCGCTTCGAGGATCGGCACCAGATGCGTGGAGGCCACCGCGCGGTCGACCAGCAAGGTCTCGGCGGCGCCGCATACGCCGGTGCGCCGCATCTTGGCGTTGACGGCGATCTTGACCGCCATGTCGAGCTTGGCCGAGCGGTCGACATAAAGATGGCAGATGCCTTCCAGATGCGCGAAGACCGGCACCCGCGCCTCGTTCTGCACGCGTCCGACCAGGCTTCTGCCGCCGCGCGGGATGATGACGTCGAGATTGCCGCTCAAGCCTTTGAGCATCTCGCCGACGGCGGCGCGGTCGGTGGTCGGCACCAGCTGGATGGCATCCTGCGGCAGGCCGGCGGCCTTCAGCCCTTCGACCATGCAGGCATGGATCGCCGACGACGAATTGTTCGAATCCGAGCCGCCGCGCAGGATCACCGGATTGCCCGCCTTGAGGCAAAGCGCGCCGGCGTCCGCCGTCACGTTGGGGCGGCTTTCGTAAATGACGCCGATCACGCCGAGCGGCGTGCGCACGCGCTCGATATGAAGGCCATTCGGCCGATCCCATTCGGCGATGACGTCGCCGACCGGGTCCTTGAGCGCGGCGATCTCGCTCATGCCGTCGGCCATCGCCTCGATGCGCGAGGAGGTGAGCTTCAGGCGGTCCATGAAGGAGCCCGACAGCCCGGCCTCCCCGCCATTCGACATGTCGATGGCGTTGGCGTCGAGGATCGCCTGCTCGTTGCGCAGGATGGCATCGGCCATGGCGACGAGCGCGGCATTCTTGGCCTTGGTGGAAGCGACGGCCAACGGTCGCGCGGCGGCGCGGGCGCGGCGGCCGATATCGGCCATCAGCGCCACGGTGTCTTCGCCGGATTTTTCATGCAGCTTCAGCATGGTTCATCCCTCCGCTTGGTCGTCGGCCGATGCTCTAGTCGTCGGCCAATACTTGGTCGCCGCCGACGCTTACCACAAGGTCGTCGCGATGGATCATCGCCGAGCGCGCCTCGTAGCCGAGCACGTTTTCGATCTCGGCCGTCTTCAAGCCCGCGATCCTTACGGCATCGGCGGCATCATAGGCAACAAGGCCGCGCGCGATCTCGCGGCCCTCGGGCGACAGGATCGCCACCGTGTCGCCGCGCGAGAAATTGCCGCTGACCAGTTTAACGCCCGCCGGCAGCAGCGACTTGCCCGATTTGAGCGCGCCGATGGCACCCGCATCGACCGTGAGCCGGCCTGCCGGCTCGAGCTGCCCGGCGATCCAGGTCTTGTAACCCTTCACCGGATTGGCGCTCGGCTTGAAGAAGGTCGCGCGCTCGCCGCGCTCGATCGCCATCAGCGGCGACAGCCTGGTGCCCGAAGTGATGATCATGGCGGTGCCGGCGGCGTTGGCGATCTTGCCGGCGTCGAGTTTCGTGCGCATGCCGCCGCGCGACAGCTCGGATGCGGCCACGCCCGCCATCGCCTCGATGTCCGGCGTGATGCGGTCGACCACGGGGATGAATTTTGCTTGCGGATCCTTAGCCGGCGGCGCCGTGTAGAGCCCGTCGATATCGGAAAGCAGCACCAAGAGATCGGCGCCCATCATCGTCGCCACTCGCGCCGCCAGCCGGTCGTTGTCGCCGTAGCGGATTTCCGACGTCGCCACCGTGTCGTTCTCGTTGATGACCGGCACCGCCTTCATCTTGAGCAGGGTCGAGATCGTCGCGCGCGCGTTGAGGTAGCGGCGGCGTTCTTCAGTGTCGCCAAGCGTCAAGAGGATCTGGCCCGACTTCAGCCCGTCCTTGCCGAGCGCGTCCGACCAGGCGCCGGCAAGCGCGATCTGGCCGACCGCGGCGGCGGCCTGACTCTCCTCGAGCTTCAGCGCGCGTTTGCCGAGGCCGAGAATGGTGCGGCCAAGCGCGATGGCTCCTGAGGATACGACAAGCACTTCCGCGCCGGTATTGGCAAGCGCCGCAATGTCGTCGGCAAGCGAGGTCAGCCAGTCGCGCTTCAGGCCGGTCGCGCGGTCGACGAGCAGCGCCGAACCGATCTTCACGGTGATGCGCCGGTATGATTTCAGTGATTTCATGGGTCTTATCGCCAGCGCGTGTCGACAGGAGCCGGAACGGCATCGCGCGCTTCCGCGACCACCGCCATCAGCGCGCGCAGCACTGCCTCGACGCCTTCGCCGGTGACGGCCGAGACAAGCAGCGGCGCGCGGCCGGCGGCGCGCTTCAGCGAGGCGGCCTTCTTCTTGCGCTGATCCGGGTCGAGGATATCGATCTGGCTGAGCGCGACGATCTCGACCTTGTCGGTCAGCCCATGGCCATAGGCATCGAGCTCCGCGCGCACGGTCTTGTAGGCCTTGCCGGGATTTTCCTCCTGCGCCGAGACCAGGTGAAGCAATACGCGCGTGCGCTCGACATGGCCGAGGAAACGGTCGCCGATGCCGACCCCTTCATGCGCGCCCTCGATCAACCCGGGAATATCAGCCAGCACGAATTCGCGGCCGTCGATGCGGGCGACGCCGAGGCCGGGATAGAGCGTGGTGAAAGGATAGTCGGCGATCTTCGGCTTGGCGGCGGTGACGGCGGCAAGGAAGGTCGATTTGCCGGCATTGGGCATGCCCACCAGACCGGCGTCGGCAATCAGCTTGAGCCGCAGCCAGATGCTCAGCTCCTCTCCGGGCAGGCCGGGATTGGCGCGCCGCGGCGCCTGGTTGGTCGAGGTCTTGAAATGCTGGTTGCCGAAGCCGCCATTGCCGCCCTTGGCGAGCAGGAAGCGCTGGCCGACGATCGTCAGGTCGCAGATCAGCGTTTCATTGTCCTCCGCAAAGACTTGCGTGCCCGCCGGCACTTTCAGCGTCACGTCGGCGCCCTTGGCGCCCGTCATATTGCGGCCCATGCCGTGCATGCCGGTCTTGGCCTTGAAATGCTGCTGGTAGCGATAGTCGATCAGCGTGTTCAGCCCGTCGACCGCTTCCATCCAGACATCCCCGCCGCGGCCGCCGTCGCCACCGTCCGGTCCGCCGAACTCGATGAATTTTTCACGCCGGAACGACACCGATCCGGCGCCGCCATCGCCGGAGCGGATGTAAACCTTTGCCTGGTCGAGGAATTTCATCTGCGTTTCAAGTTTCTGCTGGTGGCCTTGCGGGATTGCTCTAAACCAAGGCGGGACGAAGGGCGAGGCTGTTTTGCGACTAAAGCGCCTGATGCTCTTTTGCAAAGGACGCAGTAGCACTGTTCGCGAGCCAGGGTTGGGGAAATGCTCGAATGAAGGTCGTCACCTACAACATCCAGTTCGGCATCGGCCTCGACGGCAAATACGATCTTGGCCGCATCGCCGATGCGGTACGCGGTGCCGACGTGATCGCGCTGCAGGAGGTGACCCGCAACAATCCGCGCAACGGCGATCGCGACATGGTGGCCGAGATCGGCGAGGCGCTGCCCGATTATTTTGCCGCCTATGGCAGCAATTTCGAGGTCAATATCGGCTCGCGCCTGGAGAACGGCCGCGCCGTCTCGACCAGTTTCCAGCTCGGCAACATGGTGCTGTCGAAGACGCCTATCCATCTGTCGCGCAATCTCCTTTTGCCGCGCAGCCGCAGCCTCGAGACAATGAACTTCCAGCGCGGCGCGCTCGAGGCGCTGATCGAGACGCCGCTCGGCTTCATCCGCTTCTATTCCACCCATCTCGACCACCGCAGCCCGGTCGAGCGCCAGGGCCAGATCCGTTTCCTGCGCCAGCGCCTCTTGAACTATGCGCTGGAAGGCGGCGGCCTGTCGGGCATTCCCGAGATCGGCCTGCCGGACCTGCCCTATCCGGAAGCCTTCATCGTCATGGGCGACTTCAACATGCTGCCGGGCTCGCCGGAATATATCGAACTCGCCGGCCGGCCGGACCATGAGTTCGGCATGCCGTTGACCGCCGATCTCGCCGTCGACGTCGCTCAGCGTCTGGCCGTCGCCGACCTTGTCACCTGGGTCGACCCCGACCGCCCCGGCGACAAAAGCCGCCACAAATGCATCGATTACGTCTTCACCAGCGCCTCGTTGGCCAAGTCGCTGCAGCGCCTGTGGTCCGACCGGGACGCCGTCGGCTCCGATCATTTGCCGCTCTGGGCCGAACTGGGCTGAGTCGCCTTCGAGCGCCGACGCCTAGGCGTGTTGCTATTCAGGTCAGGCCGAGCCGAAAATGATGGCTACCGAGAACCGGAGCGGAGCGTGCGTAAAGTACGTGAGCACCGGAAGCGCAGGAAGCCGGCATTTGCAGGCCGGCCTCACCTGAATTTCAATATGCCTAGAAGTGGACCCAGTTGCGGAGACTGGTCCAGGTCTTCCTGTCGAGCCGGTAGCGCTCGACCGGCACCTGGCCGGCGACGATCGAGTTCAGCATGCCCTGGCCGGCATACTGGAAGCCGCATTTGTGGATGACCCGGCGCGAGGCCGGATTGATCACCCGGGTCGAGGCATGCAGCACCTGAATCGAAGTGTTCTGGAACGCGAGGTCGACCAGCGCATGCGCGGCCTCCGTCGCATAACCGCGCTTCCAGTAGGGTTCGCCGATCCAGTAGCCGAGCTCCAGTCCGCGATCGGTGGTGTTCAAGCCCGCGCAGCCGACGAAGGTGCCGGTGCCGGCAAGGGTGAGCGCATAGACGATGCCGGCGCGACGCGACGCCGCCATGGCAAGGAAGGTGCGGCCCTCGGCTTCGCCGTAGGGATGCGGCATGCGGGCCAGCATTTCGGCGACATGCCGGTTGTCGGCAAGCGTGACGAGTTGCTCGAGATCGCTCTCGCGCGGGGCGCGCATGACCAGCCGCTCGGTGGCCAGCACCGGGCAATCGATCGCGTAACTTTCGTCTTCGGTATCTTCCGCTTCGGCAACCATTTAGTCCTCCAGGGCAAAGAAAAATGAAAAAGGAGAGAGGGCAAGCCCATCTCTCCTGATCCTTTTCCTGGCCTGGCCAGACACCGGTTCCCGAGATGGGCGCCGGTGTTATGGTGCGGAACCGGCTACTCCGCTGCTTTGGTAATCGGGTTCACCGATACGTAGGTTCGGCCGTTGGCTTTTTTGTTGAAGGTGACTGCGCCGGCGTCGAGCGCAAAAAGGGTGTGGTCCGTGCCCATGCCAACATTGGTGCCCGGATGCCAGGTCGTGCCGCGTTGGCGGATGATGATGTTGCCGGCGACGACGGCTTCGCCGCCGAACTTCTTCACGCCCAGACGCTTGGAGTGCGAATCGCGACCATTGCGCGACGAACCGCCAGCTTTCTTGTGTGCCATTTGACTAACTCCGATGCGCCCTGAGGCGCTTGAATGGTCTTATGAACGCGTTCGCGTTCCGTTTCAAGTCCCGTACCGGCGACGATCGTCGCCGGAAGAATTACTTCTTCGCCAGTTCCTTGGCCTGCTCGCGCCAGTCCTTGATCTGGTCGGCGCTGAACGGCATGTGCTCGTCGATCTTGGCGACATCCTTGTCGGAGAGCTTGGCGAGCTGCGCGAAGGTGACGATGCCCTGCTCGGCGAGGTCCTTCGCCGCGACCGGGCCGATGCCCTTGATCACGGTCAGGTCGTCCGGCTCGCCCTTCGGCGCCTTGAACAGCGGCGCGGCGACGGTCTCGGCCTTAGCCTCTTCCTTCGGAGCGGCCTCTGCCTTGGGTTCCTTCTTGGCTTTCGGCTCCTTCGGCGCGGCTTCGGCCTTCGCCTCGGCGGCGACTTCCGCCTTGGCTTCGGGAGCCTTTGCCTCGGCCTTGGCCTCCGGCTTGGCGGCGGCCTTCTTCGACGGCTTGGCGCCACCCAGCAGGATCTCGGCGATCCTGACGGTGGTCAGAAGCTGGCGGTGGCCGATCTTGCGGCGCGAATTCTGGCGGCGGCGCTTCTTGAAAGCGATGACGGTGCGGTTCTTGCCCTGCTCGACGACTTCCGCCGTGACCAGAGCACCATCGACGAACGGCGCGCCGAAGGTGACATTCTCGCCCTCGCCATGCGCGAGCACGTTGCCGATCTCGACGATATCGCCGACCTTGGCTTCGAGTTTCTCGATCTTCAGGAGATCGTTGGCGGCGACGCGATACTGCTTGCCGCCCGTTTTGATGACTGCGAACATTTTTTGCCTTTCGCTGTTCGGTCGGCCTCGATGAACCGCGTCGGCGGTTCGGCCGTCTTTTTGTCAGTCTGCGGGTTCAAAAAACAAGCGGCGCGGAAGAGCCTCCACGCCGAATGCGGGCTGTCCCTAACCGAAGGTTGCGCCGGAGTCAAGGCAAGCGGGCCGCCCCTGGAGATACATTGAGCGACGTTGCCGGCAAATATCGGCCCGTCCCCTCTCCGCCGCTTTTCGCGGAAGCTGGAAATCGGTCGAATAGGGCCTTGTAACTCCAGCAGTCAGCCGTTATCTAGTGCGCCGCGCCGGCAACGGCCGACCATGACCTCGCGGAGAGGTGGCAGAGTGGTCGAATGCACCGCACTCGAAATGCGGCATACTCGCAAGGGTATCGGGGGTTCGAATCCCTCCCTCTCCGCCATCTTGCTTCGCTCTTCGAGCTTCGCAGGATAAGCACGATCCTTCGTGCGAAGCAGGATGCCCTCCGAAGCTTTAGCGAAGTAGGGCTCGCCCGACTTAAGAACGCCTCGAGTCCAGACCGCGTTTCGATCGATCCATACCCGGGTCGTGAAGCAGCACACATACGCGTGACAGAAATCCGACCATGGTCGATAATAATATGATCTCAGGGGATCATCCTGCGAAGGATCGTTCGATATGCGCGCTGGGCGAAATCCAACTGTGTCCCGGTCGCTCTTCGGATCGGCTGTTGATTGGTCGAACCATCGCGGCTGCCCTGGCAATTGCTTTTTCCGTTTCGCCTTCGCATGCGCAACCACAGCATCGTTTGCCGAGCGGTTACAAATGGGGCCGCTGCCTGCTTGTCGTTCATGGTCAGACCCGCATCTCCGGAAAATGCTCCTATCAGATCGAGCAGGGCGGCGATTTCAACATCCAGGGACCTCATCAGGTATTTGCGAGTATCGACTATCCCGACACGCATAGCGGGGCCGGTGAAATGTCCAAGGATTACTGGGCCGTTGTCTACAAGGACGGCGATCTTTGGGCGGGCTATGCGAACGGGGATATTCGCGACACGCACGGCGACGGAAAAGATTGGGGAGAGCTTCACCGCGAAGGCGCCTGCTACGTTGGAAATGACGTCCGGGTGTGCCTTTGGCGTTAGCCGGCTCAAGCAGATCGATTGGCGGTAAGCTGGTCGCAGCCACAGCTTGGTGAGTGACCCGATCGTCGGGTTTTCAGTCGGCGGCCGCCCGGTCGATGGTCACTGTCGCGGAGGTTCCGACGACCAGCCTCGCCTTGGTGGCGGCGTCGCCGTCGAGCACGATATGCACCGGAACGCGCTGCGCCAGCCGCACCCAGGTGAAGGTCGGGTTGATGTCCGCCAGCAGCGTCCCGGAGGTGCGTTCGCGGTCCTCGATGCCGGCGGCAATGCTTGCGACATGGCCCGACAGTGACGATTTCCATCCCATCGGTCGGATCGACGCCCTGGCGCCGACCTCGATGCGCGGCAGTTTCGTCTCCTCGAAATAGCCGTCGATGCGGACCGTGTCGGTGTCGACCAGCGCCATCGTGGCCGCGCCCGTCGTGACATAGTCGCCAGGGCGAAGGCTGAGATTGGTGATGATGCCGTTGACCGGCGCCCTGACTTGCGCGCGGTCGAGATTGAGCTGCGCCAGGTCGCGCGCAGCGCTTGCCTGCAGGCTTTCCGACTCCGCCTCGGCCACGCTCGATTGCGCCTCCTCGATCTGCTGGACGCTGACCGCCGAGGCTGTCAGGCGTTTCAGACGTTCCAGGTTTCTCCTCGCCTGGTCGAGCGTCGCCTGTCGGCCCTCCACCACCGCCTGCGCCTGCACAAGGGCGACGGCAAAGCGCTGGCGGTCGACCTGGAACAGCACGTCGCCCTTCCTGACCGCCTGGTTGTCCTTGACCAGGACCTCGGCCACGAGACCTGAGACGTCCGGCGTGACGCCGACGACATCGGCGCGCACATGCGCGTCGCGCGTCCATGGGGCACTCATGTTGTCGTCCCACAGCTTCCAGGCGGCGACGCAGGCGACGGCGACGACGGCGGCCGTGACGAGGACCCTGCCGGTCAGTCGAAGAAGACGGTATTTCATGAGAACAGCCGATTTGAGAGCGAGGACATTGCCCCGAGGATGAGGATGTACAGCGCGAGGTTGAAAAGCGCCCGGTGCCAGACAAACGAATAGAGGCCGGTCCACGACAGCACCTGCCAGACGATCCGGGCCACCACGAAGGCCGCCAGCATCGCGACCAGAAGCCCCGGCAGATAGACACCGCCAATGCTGATATCGTTCTGCATGTATCTACTCCGCTACCAGGAGCATCGGCTCCGGCACTGTCGAATGAACGGGTGGCGCGGCGTTTCGGAACAGCGCGCGCCGCAGCCCGACCAGCGCGTCGACGGATCGCCGCGCCGGCGCGGCCTGACGGCCCGCGACGAGGGCGAGCGCGGCGTCGATGCGTTCGCGCAGCCCCGGTGACGCCGCAACAGGCTCGCCGAGCCGGAGCCGCTCCTTGAACAGCACGGCAATGGCGGACAGAACCTCGCCGACCGCTGTCCTTTCGTCCGAGGTGAGCCGGTTGCGCAGCCGCTGCAACTCCACGATGTTCAGCCCCAGCCTGATTTCCGCATAGCCGTCGATCGTCGACAGCTCCTTGTTTTCCATGGATGCGAGCCGGGGAACGAGTTGCCCGAGGCGATCGAGCATGCGCCCCGCGAGCCTGCGCTGGTCCTCGGCGCGCTCGCCCGCGGCAAGCTGGGCAAGGTCGGACCAGCCGGCATGCACCAGTCGCCGGGCGGCGATCTCGCCACCGAAAGGCCGGACCACCAGCGTCCACACAAGCGCGAAACCGACGCCGGCGAGCGCGGCGAGCCCACCGCCCGCGAAGGAGGTGAAATCGGCGGAAAACCTGTCGCTGAGCGCGATGAACGACGCCGTGTTCACGGTGAGCAGCATCGCCAGCATGTTGAGCTGAGGCCTTGGAATGATAGTGCCGAGCACAAGGAACGGCGGCGCCAGCACGAGAACCAGCAACGGAAAGCTCTGGATCGAGGGCAGGATGGCGAACTGATAGGCCGCGGTGACCACAAGGCTCGCCGTGCACCAGATGAACATCGACAGGAGAAGCGGCGCGGGCCGGTCGGTCGCCGCGAAGAACGAGCAGGCGACCGCCACCATCAGCACGAATCCGGAGCCTTCGGCCCAGCCCGAGTAGATCCACAGGGCGAAGGCAATCAGGACGGCGACGATCACCGAAGCGGCATAGAAGAACAGCATTCCATAATCGTGATGGCGGGTGCGCGAGAAGGTCCGGCGCCGGCGGAAAGCAAGCTTTTCACCGCTGGATTCGCCGGTCGCGATCTGCTTCTTCAGGACGAGGCAATCGTGCCAGGCATCGACGATCTCGCGCAGCCGGGCGAGCGCGCTGTCTAGGATCAGGCTCTTCCAGTCAACGGCATAGGCAGGCGGACGCAGATCGGCGATGCGCGAACGCAGCGCGACGGCGCGGTCAGGATCGGCCACGGCCTGCAGCCAGCACCCGACATCGTCGAGCAGGGCGATGAGATCGTCGCGCAGCACCCGGTCCTGCGATCTCAGTTCATGAAGCCGGTCATCGAGCGAGGAAAGCAGGGGAAGCAGCAGCATGAGACGCCCGCGCAATTGCCGCGCCTGCCGCGTAAGCCCGTGCGTCTGGTGATCGTATCCGAGTTGGCTGATGAGGATGTCGAAGCCGGAAATGTCGGATGCCAGCTTCTGCCGGACCGGAGGCGCCGGCCGCGCAGCGCCCTCGCCGCGCAGGATTTCACCGGCCCACTGGGCGGCGTCGCCCAGCCAAGTGGAGATACGCGACGACATCAGGGAAGATAGCCCGATCGGGAACACCAGCTGCGCCACCAAGCTGGCGCAGACGATGCCGAGGATGATCTCCTGGCTGCGCGCCGAGGCGATGTCGAAGATCGTCTGCGGCGCATCGACGGCCGGCAGCGCGATCAGCGGCAGCGAATAGCCGGCGAGCATGAAGACATAGCTGCGCGGCGTGCGGTCGAGCATCGAGATGTAGAGCAGAACCCCTGTCCACAGCGCCACGGCGATGCTCATCAAGAGCGGCGAATTGACGAAGGTCGGCAACAGCAGGACGGCCCCGGCCGCGCCGATCAGCGTGCCGAGCGCGCGGTAGAGCCCTTTGGACGAGGTCGCGCCGGCAAGCGGATTGGCCACCACATAGACGGCGGCCATGGCCCAGTATGGCCGCGGCAGATCGAACGAAAGCGCTATATAGAGCGCCAGCATCGAGGCGAGGAACGCCTTGATCGAAAACAGCCAGTCCTGCCAGGAGGGAAGCGTCATGGGTTTGGCTCTCGCGCCCGCCTGCTCACTGGCGGGCGCCACGGTTGGCTAGCGGTTGATGTCAACATCCTTGGTCTCGCGCCCGATCAGCAGGGCGACCAGCGTGAGCACCGCCATGGCCGAGAGATAGACGCCGACCCAGAGAGGCCCGCCGCCCGTGCTCCACAGCGCCACGGCGATGAAAGGCGCGACCGCGGCGCCGAGGATGGACGACACGTTGTAGGAAATGCCCGAGCCGGTGTAGCGCACATTGGCCGGGAAAAGTTCAGGCAACAGCGCTCCCATCGGGCCGAAGGTCATGCCCATCAGGCTGAAGCCGATGATGAGCCAAGCCATGACGCCGACCGTGCCGGCATGCAGCATCGGCACCCATGACAGCCCGAAGATCGCGATGGCGATGGTGATCCAGATCAGCGTGCGGCGCCGGCCCCAGCGATCGGCCCAGGGCCCCGAGACCATGGTGAAGACGCCGAAGAAGACCACGCCGATGATCATCATCAGCACGAAGGTCGTGTAGCCATAGCCGAGGCCGGGCACGGCGGCCGAGGGCGCGGCGCGGCCGTAGCTCAGCGAAAACGTCGTCATCAGGTAGAACAGCACATAGGTGGCGAGCATGTAGAACGTGCCGAGGACGAGCTCTTTCCAATGCGTGTTGACGACCGAGGCCAACGGCATCTTCCTGACCTTGCCGGCGCGCACGGTGTTGTCGAAGGCGGCGCTTTCGACGAGGTTCAGCCGCACCCAGAGGCCGATGGCCACCATGATCAGCGAAAACAGGAACGGGATGCGCCAGCCCCAGGACAGGAAGGCCATGGAAGGCCGCGAGGGGTCGTCCGAGGGCAACATGGCGGCGATGATCAGGAACAGGCCGTTGGCGATGATGAAGCCGATCGGCGCGCCCAATTGCGGAAAAGTGCCGTAGACGGCGCGCTTGCCCTTCGGCGCGTTCTCGGTCGCGACCAGCGCCGCGCCGCTCCACTCTCCGCCGAGGGCAAAACCCTGAGCGAGGCGCAGCACCACCAGAAGGGCCGGCGCCAGCCATCCAGTGCTCGCATAGGTCGGGAGCAGGCCGATCAGGAATGTCGCCAGGCCCATGGTGAGCAGCGCGCCGACCAGCGTGATCTTGCGGCCGCGCCGGTCGCCGAGATGGCCGAAGAAGATCGCGCCCAGCGGCCGCGCGATCATGGCCGCGCCGAACACCGCGAATGAGGCGAGCAGCGCCGTCGTGTCGTTGCCGGAGGGGAAGAACAGATGCGGGAACACGAGCACCGCCGCCGTGGCATAGACATAGAAATCGTAGAACTCGATCGTGGTGCCTATGAGGCTCGCCAGGATCACCCTGGAGCGGGGATTGGCGGGGGAAGCTGCTGGCACTGCGTCGAAGGCAACGGACATCGAAAACACCTTTGGGGGAACGGGCCGAGGCCGGTCCCCCGTGTTGAGAACGGAGACTTGGTGAGAACGGATCTGTCCGGATACAACGGATCGATCGTGTTGTCTCGCCGATATAGATTGCATCCTAATAGATTGTATGCGAACGATTAGCAATGGAAAATGAACGGTCCAGAAGCCGCGAAACGATCGGCCAGATCATAACCAACGTGGCGCGCCTCTGGCGCCGCACCGCCAACGAGCGGCTGGATCGCTGCGGCCTGTCCCACGCCATGGCCATGCCCCTTCTGGCGCTGTGGCAATTGGGCGGCGAAGCTCGCCAGGGCGCGGTTGCCGAACAGGCCGGCCTCGAAGGTCCTTCGCTGGTCCGTCTTATCGACCTTCTGGTGGCGGAAGGCCTTGTCGCGAGACGGGAGGATCCAAGCGACCGCCGGGCCAAGATCGTGTCGCTGACCAAGGAAGGCGAGGCGCGGATGAAAACCATCAACGCGGTGCTTGCCGAGCTCAGGCACGAGCTGGTCTCGCTGATCGGCGACGAAGAGCTCGAGACCGCCTCCGTTGTTTTGCGCCAGATCCAGGCGGAGCTCGCCAACAAGCTCGGCGAGGGCTGAGCGGCGGCTTGTTGGCGCCGGGGCTATTCGCCAGAGACGTCGGACCGGCAGCTCGGCGGCCACAGCCATCGATCGCCCGCCGAGCGATCCGCATTGCCTCAGTCGCATTTATCGTGAGACTGCCGGCTATCGGGGGCACGACTGGCGTGTCTGGGCATGGAGCGGCACAATCGCCTGTTGATGATATCGACGGCATCGGAACGGACGACGCTTCCGAAGGGTATCCCGCCTCGGGGTGTCGCCGGTAGTCCGGTCGCGCCTGTGCAGCTGTCCTGGAAGACACCCTCCCGTGACCCAGCCTGAATCCGACGGTGCAGGCGTGCGTCCTGCGGGTCCCAGAGCGTTGATGACCGTTCGTCTTTCTCAGGGAAGCGCCATCTATCCCGGCAACGTCAAACGTTCGAGGAAACGCCCCTGGCGATCAGTGTTGCTAAGGGAACGATCGACCGCCTGGAATTCGTAGTATTGGTATTCGCTCATCGTCGCTCTCATGATTGACACAAGTGTGTGGCTGGGGAATCGATAGCACGGCGCCTAGCCAGGGCTCCATCGACGCGACTGGACGCGATGAAAAAAGAAGATTTGGAAAAGCTGCTTTCCGACGACAGCAGCGACTTCGAGCTGTATCCGATAGACCGCTATCTCCATGCCGTGGCGACCGAACGCGAGGTGCCGAATCTCGCAATCGCGGTCTGCACGATCAGGATAGAAGAATCAGCGCCTGCGCTGCGCGCCGTCCTTGAACGCGCCGCCAACGGACAGCCTTTGTCGGACGATGAAGAGATGCTGCTCTTCAGGGGCGTGTATATCCTCGGCGGCGCCCGTGACACCCAGGCATGCCAACCTTTGCTGCGTCTGCTGCGCCGCCCTGGGAAGGAAGCCGACCGGCTGCTTGGCGACGCCATAACCGAAACCTTGTCGCGCATCATCGTAGGCGTATTCGATGGCGACGCCGAAGCGCTGTTCGGCATCATTGCCGACCGCTCCGCCGACGAATTCATTCGCGACGCGGCGTTTGGCGCGGTGACCTTTTTGACCTGGGAAGGTCGCATCGAGCGCGACCGGACAAGGGATTTCGTGGAACGGTTCTACAGGGAGAGGCTTGCCGACGACTGGGATTACACGTGGATCGGCTGGCTGCAAGCCATCGCGATGCTTGACCTGCGAGACCTCGTTCCGCTTGTCTACAGCGCTTGGGACGAGGGCCGTATCCCGGAAGATGCGCTTGAACGCAGTGATTTCGAAAGCGACCTGCGGGAAGCCGAGCAGCAGCCCGGCGACATCGGCCGGTTCGATCGCGCCAGTCTGAGTTACATCGAGGATGTCCTTGTGGCGCTGGATTGGACCCGCGGCCTTGACGATGACGACGACTTCGATTTTGGCGACGACGACTTCGAGTTCGGCGACGACGATTTCGATCTTGACGAGGACGAGGATGGGCAAGCCTCATGGCTGGACCGGGCCTTCTCCAGCGTCACACCAGCCACCAACCCTTGGCGCGACATCGGGCGCAACGATCCGTGCCCTTGCGGAAGCGGCAAGAAATTCAAGAAATGCTGCCTCGCCAGCTGATTGGCGATCCTTCGCGAAGATGGCCTCCGAAGCCTTGGCGAAGGAGGCCGCTCATTCATTTCAGGCTACGCATTCGCGCGGTGCCCTTCGCAGGACTGACATCCTGAGCCCGAAGCAGGATGCAGCATACGAAGCCGGCGTTCGGGCAGGTGCGCCCCTGCCGGCTGCAAACGCCGGTGATCCGGCAGTCCGTCTTTGTACCGTCTACGAGCGCGCTCATGCTGCCAGCCTCTGCATGGCTTCGGTCATCTGAGCCGAGACACGGCGGTCGTAGTCGTCGGCAAGCGCCCGCAGGGCCGCAGCCCCGTCGCCGGAAAATGACGGGCCGTGCATGAGCGCCAGAGTGCGTGGCGCGAGCTTGGCAAGCTCGCGGATCGTCGTGCCCATGCCGGGATTGAGTGCCGAATATTTGAACAGATCCTCGGCGGCGATCGCCGGGCCGACAACATCGCCGTCGGTCAGCGCGCGGTCGTTGCCGAGTTGGGTGAACAGATCGCCGCAGAGCAGGGTGCCGGTCGATTCCTCGTACATGACGCCGGCGTCCCAGCCATGCGGCGTGTGCGGTGTATCGATGAAGCGCACGCGCTTGCCGCCGCCGATGTCCATCACCTCGCCATCCTTCAGCACCCGCGGCGCACGATCCGCGAAATCGTTGAGCGACACGTAAACGCCTGTCTGTCCGTGCGCGGCCGTTGCTTGCGGCGCAACGGAGAGCCACTCGTTCATGGCGCCGCATTCGTCGGATTCGAAATGGCCAAATCCAATCCAGCGAAGACGCTCCGGCGGGATGATACGGGCAAGCGCGTCGCGGTTGAGCGCGAACAGCTTCCGCAGACCGGTGTGGAACATGAGCGGCTCATCGCCCATGACCAGGAACTGGTTGAAGGTGAAGCCGACGGGCGGAGCGATGTCCGATACATAGGTCGATAGGCGGTAGATGCCCTCGGCGATTTCGTCGATTTTCGTTTCCATGGAATCTCCTGCAAAACAATGGTTGCGTTCCCTCTCCCGGTTGATCCCGGGCTGGACTTCGACCAAAATCGAAGTACATATGTGTGTAGCGAAATATTAGAGCCCTGTCAACAATGGATGCACATACGTGTGCATTTAAATACATGACCCGCAAATACACCCTTAAACGCCGTGCCGAGCAGCAGGCGGAAACCCGGCGGCGCATCGTCGAAGCTGCGATCGACCTGCACGGTAGCGTTGGTCCCGCAGCAACGACCTTCAGCTTGGTCGCCGAGCGTGCCGGCGTTCAGCGACACACGCTCTACGCCCACTTCCCCGACGAGCGCAGCCTGCTGCAGGCCTGCTCGAGCACGCATATGGAGACGCATCCGCTGCCGAGCCCGGAGCCGTGGCGAGTTGTGGCCGACCCAGGCGAACGGATGAGGATCGCGCTGCTGGCGATCTATGAATGGTACGGGCGCAATGAAAGCGTGGTGGCCAGCGTGTTGCGCGACGCCGAACATCACCCGCCAACCCGGGAGGCTGTCGAGATGAGCATCGGCCCGTATTTCGCGACCTGCCAGGGGGTGCTCGGCGAAGGCCTTGGCGGCAGCCAGCGAGCGTTGCTACGGGTGGCGCTGAGCTTCTTCACCTGGCGCACGCTGGTGCGCGAAGCTGGCCTGCAGCCCGTTGAAGCCGTAAACGCCATGGTTCAGGCCGTCCAAGGCGTGGGTTAAGCGGCAGACTCCGGCGGCAGTAGGCTGAGACGTGCGTGTTGTCAGCTTTCTGACGGGTGCGCCGCGATCGCACTCAAGAACGCCTCCCCGAACTCCTTGAGCTTCGCTGCACCCACGCCGTTCACTTCGGCAAAGTCGTCGAGGTCGCGCGGACGGCGCTCGGCCATGTCGATCAGGGTGCGGTCGGAAAACACCACATAGGCCGGCACCTGGCGTTCCTTGGCGAGCCGCAGCCGCAGCGTCTTGAGCGCGGCCAGCAAGGAAGTGTCCACGCCCTCGCCCGTGGCAGAGCCTTGCGCGGCACGCTTCCTGCCGCGCGCCAGACGGTCCCGGCCTTCGACACGATACTCGAACGCAACCTCGCCGCGGCCGAGCGCGCGGCCGCTTTCCGAGATGGCGAGGCCGCCATGGCCGTCGGGATCCGGCACCAGGAAGCCGCCGGCGACAAGTTGCCGGATGAGCGACAGCCAGACCGGCTTCCGGTGCATGATGCCGGTCCTGAAGCTGGCGAGCTGCTGATGGCCTCTGGCCAGCACCTTTTCGGTCTCGTGGCCGAGCAGGATGTCGATGACATGGGCGGCGCCGAAGCGCTCGCCGCTCTGCACGACGGCCGCGAGGATGATCCGCGCCTCCGCCCCGCCATCGGCGCGCGGCGCCTGGTCGAGGCAGTTGTCGCAATTGCCGCAGGCTTGCGCCTCCTCGCCGAAATAGCCGAGCAGCACCTGGCGCCGGCACTGCGCCGTCTCGCAATAGCCGATCAGCGTGTCGAGCCGGCGATGCGCCCGTCTTTTGTGCTCGGGCGAGGTATCCTCGTCGTCGATGAACATCCGGCGCGTGCGGATGTCGCCGGCGCCGTAGAGCATGTGCGCTTCCGCCGCTCGGCCATCGCGGCCGGCACGGCCGATCTCCTGGTAATACGCCTCCAGGCTGCCGGGCAGGTCGGTGTGGAAGACATAGGCGACATCGGGCTTGTCGATGCCCATGCCGAAAGCGATGGTCGCCACCATGACGACGCCGGACAGGCTCATGAAGGTGTTCTGGTTCGCCTCTCGCACCTCCTTGCTCATGCCGGCATGGTAGGCGAGCGCGCGCACGCCGTTCTTCTCCAGGAAAGCCGCCATTTCTTCTGTCTTGCGGCGCGACAGGCAATAGATGATGCCGCTCTTGCCCTGGTGACGCTCGATGAAGCGCAGCAGCTGGCGCTTGCTGTCCTGCTTGGGCTCTATCGCCAGCTTGATATTGGGCCGGTCGAAGCCCAGCACCAGGGTTTCGGCGCGCCCGGCAAACAGCCGCGCTTCGATGTCGGCGCGCGTGGCCTCGTCCGCCGTCGCCGTCAGCGCGATGATGGGCACCTGCGGAAACACGCCGCGCAATTGCGACAGGTCTTCATATTCGCGCCGGAAGGCCGGTCCCCATTGCGAGATGCAATGCGCCTCGTCGATGGCAATCAGGCCGACATCGAGCCGGGACAGGGCTTCGAGCATCCGCTCCGTCATCAGCCGCTCCGGCGCCATATAGAGCAGCCGCGTCTGCCCGGACGCCACGCGGCGCCAGGCAGCGACATTGGCGTCGCGGTCGAGCGAGGAATTGATGGTGTCGGCGGCCACGCCGGCAAGGCGCAAGGCGGCGACCTGGTCCTGCATCAGCGCCACCAGCGGCGACACCACGATGGTAAGCCCGCCTTTGACCAGCGCCGGAACCTGATAGCAGAGCGATTTGCCGGCGCCTGTCGGCATCACCGCCAGCACATGCCGCCCGGACAGCAACGCCTCGATCACGGTCGCTTGCCCGGGGCGAAAATCGTCGAAGCCGAACACATCCTTCAGGACGCGCCGCTTGTGATCCTCGGCCCGGATGCTCACTGCCTGCGCCGGCATCACCGCGCCGTTCCCGCGTTCAAGGTGTAGGCCGGCATTTCGTAGCCGAATTCGTGGCAGAAGCTCTCCACGCGGGCGAGGAACGCCGCTGGCAGGCTATGCAGATAGGTCTGGAATTCTTCATTGCGCTCCCATTTTCTCAGCGACGTCGGCCGTATCGGATTGTCCGCATCGCGGCTGTAAAGCGTGACCGGTGACAGGCCGAACGACCGGGCGATCCTGCCCTGGACGATATCGGGTTCGGCGATCAATTCCTCATAGCGCAGATAGAAAACGGCTCTTTCGGGTTGAGCCTTTCTAAGGCGCGTCAACCCGTCATACTCCGCCTCCCAGCGCTCGGTCGTTACGTGAAAACGCCGTTCGTTCACCGTCTCTGGATGGGAGCTTGTGAGCACGTCGAAAGGATGCCGCACGCAATAGATCAATCCGACCGAGCCAGGCAGATGCTCGATGTCCTTATGGCTCTCATAGGTGCGTTTGACGACCAGATTGACTTCGGGGCGATCCAGTTCGAGCAGCGCCTGATACGGCGCTTCGTCCCTATGAACATAGATATCGTCGAAACACGCCATCAAACGACGGCTTAGCGTGGTTCCGCTGCGAGCACAGCCGGCAATGAAGATTCTTTTGCGAAACGTCATTGCAGAGGGCAGCCGGGGCGCAGCCTTGCGCAATCGCCAGAACAGTCGTCTTGCGCCACGGCGCAGAGTGGTCGCCGGCATCTGGGCTGCTTTGCCAGGAACGTCCCTCGACGTGATCTCGGCCAAGGCGATGCCGCTCTCTCCGGCAACGGCGTAGAGCAGCCAGGTGCGGCCTCTCTCCTCGAAAATCGCAGGATCGCGCAACGCGTTCTCCGCGCCTTCGGCCGGCCCGTCCCGGCTGGGGCAAACCGGCAAGCCCGCGCCTTCGAAGTCCGTCTGCGGCCGCAGCAGTACGGTCTCGCCCTTGACCGTCCAGCGTCTCCAGTCCTCGGCGAGATCGATCGTGCCGTGAAGTATCCGTTCCGGCGCGTCGCCCCTGCGCGTGTAAAAGACCCGCAGCCAGCGACCGGATTTCTGCAGTGCAAGATGCCTCGGGGTGGGAAGATGCTTCATGCCGGACAGAACGGCCGGGCCCCGTTCGAAATCGGAGATGCCGGTCCTGGAGCGGAAGACGGTGATGGCTCCTGTCCCGAGAAGACCGTACCACCACTGATCGTGGCGGAAGAACCGGGCATAGGAAGGCCCGAGCGGCTCGGAAAGCGGATTGAAATGAAGGCCGTCACCGGATGTCGCGGCAAAGGTCGTCTGGCCTTCTCCGCCTTTTGCCGGTCCGTGAAAATACATAACGAAGCGGCGATTCCGCTGATCGACATGAACGTCGGGAGACGCGATGTGGCCTTTGATGAACGGACATTGAGCGAGGGACAGTACCCCGCCGGGATGGATGCGCCACGGGCCTTCGATCGAATCGGCGTAGGCGAGGCGGATATAAGAACCCCCGTGATCGGCGAAATAGAGATAGTAGGCGCCCTGCCGCCCAGGCGCCCAGTCCGGCATGCCGATAAGCGACGGCCCGTTGATGTTGATCCCATCGCCGCCGGGCAACATGTCCGGCGTCACAATAAGCCCAAGCCGGCTCGCGGTGAGAATGGGTGGCGCGATCATGCGGCAGGCTGCTTCCGGTCGCCGATTCCATCCTGGCGACAAGCGCGCCTGTCGTGGAGCCTGCACGTTCCAGCCCGGCTTCGCCGGGTCTCACATGTCGCTTGCTCTTCCAAGCCAGCCCCCCTTGATCTTGCCGCCGCCTGGGGCAGGCGCCTTGGCTCGATTGCCGATCCGGCATCGTTCGGCCTTGTCGTTCGATACAACGACGTGCATTGAAACGAAAGGTCAAAGCAATGCCGCGGTCCATTCCCGGCGGCTTCGAACGACAGGGCTGTGGGGACAGCGTACGCTTGCGACGAAATCATCGAAGCGTGGAAGGCCGTCATGACATTCCGCTCGAATCGCGGCGATCGCCGACTTCGCCGCCCGAGAGTTCCCCCGGCCCGTTCTGCGGTGCTATAACGCCGAGCCGCTCCGAATGAAGAGCGACGCTCGACGCAAAAGGAGCCTTGGCATGATCGATCCCGCGACGCTCGTCACCTACATCGCGGTCGTGTTAGGCTTCGTCTTCATCCCGGGGCCGGCGACGCTGCTCACGGTCGCGCGGGCGACGAGCTCGGGCACGAAGGTCGGCATCGCCACCGGCGCCGGTGTCGCGGCTGGCGACGTGATCCACACCATCATGGCCATCGTCGGCATTTCGGCCGTCGTCGCCGCTTCGGCGATGCTGTTCAGCATCGTCAAATATATCGGCGCGGCCTATCTCGTTTATCTCGGCATCCGCGCCATTTTCGAAAAGGCGCCGGCAGATCTGGCGGCCACGACCCTCCCCATTTCCGCGGGCGGGGCCTTCCGGCAGGCGATCCTGACCGAAGTGCTCAATCCGAAGACCGCGCTGTTCTTCCTGGCCTTCCTGCCGCAATTCGTGCACCCGCAAGGTGGTTTCGTGGTGCTGCAGCTGATGCTGCTGGGTATCATCTTTGTTCTGCTCGGGCTCTTCAGCACGGTCGTCTTCGCCGTCAGCGCGGGCGGCCTGGGTTCCTTGCTGCGCCGCAATCCGGCGGTGTTGAAATGGCAGGGCAAGGTGGTCGGCGGCATCTATTGCGCGCTCGGCATACGCCTGGCGCTGCAGCAGCGCTGAGACGCTTCACCCGGCGGCGCCGGCCCCAGGCAGGCATGTCATAGCCGAATTCGCGACAGAAGGCCCGCATGGCCGGCGTCGGCGGGGTGACGAGATCGCGCTTTCTTTATAAAAGAAACCAAGCATATTCTTGCAGAACTCAGCCGGGGGCTTGCTGATATTATTCTTCCGCAGTCGTCCTGCTTCTCCGACACCACAGCAATGGAATCCGTCTCCGCCATGGATTCGTCCGCGCCCGTGCTGATATTCTATGCCCGCAACGACGCGCTTGGCGACGGCCTGCTGCGGATTCCGGCCCTGCGGGCGGCGAGGACGGCCTTTCCGCAAAGCCGTGTCGTCTACGGCGCCATGCGCGGCTCATCGCTGTCGCATGCGTTGCACAAGCATGTCGCGCATCTCGTCGACGATTTCAGGACGAAGACGCCGCTTTCAGCCATCCTCGCCGAATTCGCGCCGCGCGGCCGCAAAGCCATCGTTGTCGATCTGCGCACCGGCGTGCCGGGCCTCATGCTCACGGCTCTTCGACTTGTGGGCCGGGGCATCCGCTACGAAGCGAACTTTGCCGGCCATCTTCTGTCGCTGCGCTGGGGCACGCGGTTGACGCTGCGGCCGGAACACAATGCCTGGCGCTACCACCGGCTGGTCGAGCGCCTGGCGGGGCGGCATCTGCCTTTCGACCACAGGCTCGATGTGCCGGACGCCGCCCGGACACTGGCGCGCCAGCTGCGCGGCGGTTGCGGCAGTCCGCTCGTCCTGCTTGGCGGCAATGCCCAGGGCAGGAAGTGCATGAGCGAAGATCAGGTGGTGGCCGTTGCCGGCAATCTCATCGATGCCGGCTACCGGGTGCTGTATCTGGCGACCCCCGGCGGCGGGCCGACGCCACTGGCGCTCCTCGCAAGGGAAGGCCGCCTCCAGGTGGCCGGTCCGGAACTGGCGCCGGACATTGCAAGCTTCGACGATCTCTTGCTTGCGCTGGGCGAGATGGCGGTCGCCTATATCGGCATGGAGGGCGGACTGGCGCATCTGATGGCCGCCGTCATGACGCCGGCGGTGATCGTCAACAACGGCGCCAATATGGAGCGCTGGCGCCCCCTTTCAAACGCGGTCGAAGTCGTCACGGCGCCAAGGCGAGGCCGTTCGGCCTATGTCGCCGACGCGCCGGTCGAGGCCATACTCGATGCCGCGCATCGCCTGCTCGCGGCAGGCCGCCGCGATCACATGGCGGTCGCAGCGGTTCCGGAAAGGTGTGAAACCGCTCCGGTCCAATCGGCGTTCGATAGAGCCGCCGACCTGTCCTAACCGAGGAAATCGGCCCGGCAAGGCGCAAAGCTGTCGACCAGCCGCCCGGCCTCCAGCGCCTTGACGCCATGCACGAGATTGGCCGGCACGATGAAGCTGCTGCCTGTTTCGAGGATCTCCGATCGGCCGTCGACAGTGACCTCGAAGCGACCCTCGGCGACATAGCTTGCCTGGACATGCGGATGCGAGTGCAGCGCCCCGACTCCGCCCTTGTCGAAGGCGAACTCGACCATCATCAATTCGTCGGTATGCACCAGCACGCGCCGCCTGTTGCCGTCCGGCGTCGGCTCCCAGGCTTTTTCGCCCGCATGCGAAAAGATATCGGTCATCGCTCAGCTTCCGTTCGGCTTGTAAAGCAAATCCAGGAAAGGTCCGGCGCGGTTTTCCGGCGGGAGACGGTCACCGCGCCAGCCAGCCGCCATCGACCGGCACCACCGCGCCATGCATATAGTCCGACGCCCGCGCAAGCAGGAACACGGCTGCGTCGCCTATATCGTCGGGCCGGCCCCAGCGCGCCGCGGGGATGCGCCCGAGGATGGCCGCGCTGCGGTCCGGGTCGGCGCGCAGCGCCTCGGTGTTGTTGGTCTCGATATAGCCCGGCGCGATGCCGTTGACGTTGATGCCTTTCGCCGCCCATTCGCAGGCGAGCAGCCTTGTGAGGCCGAGCACGCCGTGCTTCGAGGCCGTATAGGAAGCAACGCGGATGCCGCCCTGGAAACTCAGCACCGACGCGATGTTGACGATCTTGCCGCGCCGTCCGGGCTCCGCCAGCACGCGCCTGGCAAAGCTCTGGCAGAGCCGGAAGATCGTCTTCAAATTGACATCCATCACCTCGTCCCAGTCGGCTTCGCTCAGGTCGACCGCATCGGCGCGCCGGATGATGCCGGCATTGTTGACGAGGCCGTCGAGCCGGCCGCTCTCGTCCCAAACCCGGTCGAGCATGGCGGCTGCCTCGGCCGGATCGCCGAGATCGGTCTTCACCGCTTCGAAGCTGCCGCCCGCGGCCGCGACTTTCCCGGCGGTGTCATCCATCGCCGAACGGCCGACGCCGACGACCAGGCCGCCGGCGCGCGCGATCGACACGGCGATGCCTTGGCCGATGCCGGTGTTGGCGCCGGTGACCAGGATGCGCTTGCCGGTAAGGCTGAAGGCGGAAAGGTCGCTCACCGCAATTGATCCATCGCCACCTGGTCGACGTCGGTATAGTCGACATTGTCGCCGGCCATCGCCCAGATGAAGGCGTAGTTGGATGTGCCGGCGCCCGAATGGATCGACCAGCCCGGCGACAGCACAGCCTCCTCGCTGCGCATGACGATGTGGCGCGTCTCGTCCGGTTCGCCCATGAAGTGGAAGACGCGCTGCCCTTCCGGCAGATCGAAGTAGAGATACGCTTCCATGCGCCGGTCATGCACATGGCAAGGCATGGTGTTCCACACCGAGCCTGGCGCGAGCTGCGTGATGCCGACGACGAGCTGGCAGGTCTTGACGCCGTCGGCGTGGATGAACTGGAAGATCGAGCGTTCGTTGCTGGTCGCCTGGCTGCCGAGGTCGAGCCGTCTGGCGTCGCCGATGCAGATCAACTGGCTGGGATAGGGCCGATGCGCCGGTGCGCTAAGCAGGTAGAATTTTGCCGGCTTGTCGGGCTCCGCCGAGCCGAACGACACCTGCTCAGCGCCCATGCCGAGATAGACCATGTCGCGCACCGCCAATTCGTAAGCCATGCCGTCGGCCGTGACGGTGCCGGCGCCGCCGATGTTGACGGCGATCAGTTCGCGGCGGTCGAGGAAAGCCTTGGTTCCGGTCGGCTTGATCGCCTCGAGCGGCAGGATCTTGTCGATAGGCATGGCGCCGCCGACGATCATGCGGTCGTAATGCGTGTAGGTCAGGCTGACGAGGCCCGGCTGGAAAAGCCCCTCGACGTGGAAATGGTGGCGCAGCTCGTCTGTTCCCATGGCCGCGGCGGTGATGGGATCGATGGCGAAGCGCGAGGAGAATTGTGTGTGTGTCTGGTCCATTTCTAGGCCTTGTCTGACGGTCACTCGGTCGATGCCGCTTTCAGCGAATTGGCATAATAGGCCTGTCTGGCCTGCAGCCGCTCGCGGTAGCGCTGCTGGCTGCGGGTCAGATGCGTGCGCATCGCCTCGCGCGCGGCCTCGGCATCGCCCGCCGAGATCGCATTGAGGATGACGAGGTGCTCGCGCTGCAGGCCGCGCTGGTACTCGTCCGACTGGACGAGCTCTGTCGACCAGGGCGAGGTCACGTCGCAGGGAATGGCGCGGCGTCCCAGCACATCGAGCATCTCGACATAAAACGGGTTGTTGGTGGCGCTGGCGATCGTGCGGTGGAAGGCGAGGTCGGCCGGGCCGGTCGGCTGGCTGGCGAGCAGCAGCCGCTCGAACTCGAAGAAGGCCTCCTGGATCGCGGCCTCCTGGGCGGCGTTGCGTCGGATGGCGGCTAGGCCCGCCGATTCGATCTCGATCGCGAGGCGGACCTCGAGCACGTTGAGCGCGACCGAATCCTTGGCTCCCATGTCGGCGGCCAAAACGCCGAAGGTCGTCGAGATGTGCTCGCTGACGAAGACGCCGGCGCCTTGCCGCGCTTCGACCAGGCCATCGGCGGCAAGCTTGGCCAGCGCCTCGCGGATGACCGTGCGGCTGACGCCGAAAGTCTCCGTCAGCTGGCCTTCGGTTGGCAGCTTCTGTCCGGGCGGAACCTCGCCTGCCAAGAGCTGCTTGCGGATCGCCGCGACCACTGTCTCCGACAGTTTCGGCTTGCGTTCGACCCTGAGGTCGGCAACTGTTTGGGACACGTGGTGCCCTCCTAATGGAACAGGCTCGGCAGCCACAATGAGATTTCCGGTATGTAGGTGACAAGCATCAGCACCGCGAAGGCAGCTCCATAGAACGGCCAGATCGAGCGCATCGCCGTCCAGATGGGAATGCGACCGATGGCGCAACTGACGAACAGCACCGCGCCGACCGGCGGCGTGCAAAGGCCGATGCCGAGATTGAGGATCAGGATGACGCCGAAATGCACGGGATCGACGCCATAGGCCATGACCACCGGCAGGAAGATGGGCGTGGTGATAATGATGAGCGGCGACATGTCCATGAATGTGCCGAGGATGAGCAGGACGACATTGATCAGAAGCAGTATGACCAGCTTGTTGTCGGACACGGACTGCAAAAACGCGACAAGCGCTGCCGGAACCCGGAGATAGGCCAGCAGCCAGCCGAAGGCCGCGGCGCAGCCGATAATCATCAACACCATCGCTGTCGTGCGCACCGCCGCTGTGGTCGCGGTGACGAAATCGTTCCAGCTCATCGACCGGTAGATGATCAACGTCACCAGGAAAGCATAGACGATGGCAATGCACGAGCTTTCGGTTGCGGTGAAGATACCGGATCGGACGCCGCCAAAGATGATGCCGATCAGGATCAGCCCGGGAATGGCGGCGACAAGCAACTGCAAGGTCCGGCCGAAACCGGCAAACGGTTCCGTCGGATAGCCGCGCCGGCTTGCCACCAGATAGGCGGTGACCATCAGTGACAAGGCCAGCAACAGCCCCGGCAGAACGCCAGCGGTGAACAGATCCGCGATCGAGATGCGGCCGCCGGCCGAGATCGAATAGATGATCATGTTGTGCGACGGCGGGATCAGCAGCGCAATGATGGCGCCGACTGAGGTGATGTTGACGGCATAGTCGACGCCGTAGCCGCGCGCCTTCATCTGCGGGATCATCAGCCCGCCGACGGCTGAGGCATCGGCCACCGCCGAACCGGAAATACCGCCGAACATGGTCGACGCGGCAATGTTGACTTGGCCCAGACCGCCGCGCAGATGGCCGACCAGGGACCCGGCCAATGCCACCAGGCGGGCGGCGATGCCGCCGCGAACCATAAGGTCGCCGGCGAAGATGAAGAACGGGATGGCCATCAGCGAAAAGACGCTGACGCCGGAATTGAGCCGCTGGAACACCACGACGGGTGGCAGGCCGATCGTGAGGATCGTCGCGAAGCTGGCGACGCCGAGGCAGAACGCGATCGGCGTGCCGATAACCAGCAGGAAGACGAAAGTGCCGAAAAGCACGATCAGCGCCATGGTTCAAAGCTCCTCGCCGGTTGCGTAGATGTCGGCATCGACCGGCAGCCCGGCAAAGCGCCCCGCCAGCCGCTCGAGTGAAAACAGGCAGACCAGCCCGCCACCCAGGATGACGGGCAGGAAACTGACGCCGCCAGGCAAGGCGAGCGATGGCATCACCGTGTTCCAGGTCAACCTGGCCAGTTGTACGCCATAGACGATCATGCCGGCGCCGAAGGCCAGCACGACGAGATCGGAAATGCTGCGCAGCACCGCCTTGGCCGAGGCAGGCAAGACATAGAGCAGCACGTCGAAGCCGAGATGCGTGCGCTCGCGCACGCCGACGGCGGCGCCGAGAAAGATGAACCAGCCCATCAGCAGCACGGATGAGGATTCGGTCCAACTCGGCGAGCGGTTCAACACGTAGCGCGAGAAAACCTGCCAGAAGATGATGACGGTCATCAGCGTCAACCCGGTGCCGCTGACCCATAACGCCAACCGCGCAAGCCCAGAAAGGGTCCGTTCCACCCGCAGCCAGAACCCTTTCGGACCCGACCGGCTGGATGGCAGCGCGGAAACCTCCGTGCCACCGGGCCCGTTGCCCATCCCAGTCATTTCGTCGCCTGGATACGGGCGGCGAGGTCCTTGAGCTCGGGAGTCGACAGATATTTGTCGTAGACCGGCTTCATCGCGTCGATCAGCGGCTGCTTGTCGATCTCGCTGACCTTGACGCCGGCCTTCTCGACGATGTCGCGCGACTTCTTTTCCTGCGCGTCCCACAGCTCGCGCATCTTGACGACGCTGTCCTTGGCCGCCTGGCGCACGATCGCCTGGTCTTCCGGCGCGAGCTTGTCCCAGCTTGCCTTCGACATCACCAGCACCTCCGGCACGATCTGGTGCTGATCCAGCGTGTAGTGCTTGGCGACCTCGTAGTGCTTGGCGGATTCGAAGCTCGGCCAGTTGTTCTCGGCGCCGTCGATGACGCCGGTCTGCAGCGCCGAATAGACCTCGCCATAGGCCATCGGCGTGGCGTTGGCGCCGAGCGCGTTCACCATGTCGACAAAGACGTCCGACTGGATGACGCGGAATTTCATGCCCTTCATGTCGGCCATCGAGGCGATGTCCTTCTTGGTGTTGTAGAAGGAGCGCGCGCCGGAATCGTAGAAGGCGAGTCCGACAAGGTCATGCGCTTCGAAGGCCTTCAGGATCTCGTCGCCGATCGGCCCGTCCATGACATGGCGCATATGCTCGACCGAGCGGAAGATGTAGGGCAACGACGGCACAGCGGTTTCCGGCACAATGCCGTTGAACGGCCCCATGGAGACGCGATCGAGGTCGATGACGCCGGCTTGGGTCTGCTCGATCGTGTCCTTTTCCTCGCCGAGTTGCGCCGAATGATAGACCTCGATCGAATAGCGCCCGTTGGTGCGCTGCTTGATCAGCTCGCCCATATATTTGACCGCCTCGACTGTCGGATAGCCGTCCGGATGCGTGTCCGAAGAGCGCAGGACGGTTTCGGCCCGCGCGGTGCCGATCATCAAGGACCCGATGGCGAATGTCGCCGCCAGCAATCTCGAAATACGCAACATGTTCTTTCCTCCCTTCAAAAATCACGGATGCTCTGGCTCAGAGCCGGTACGCTTTCTTGGCAAGCGAGTAGGCAAGCTCCCGCGCCAGCTCATGCGCCTCCTCCTCCCGGAGGCGATGCTCTGCGACCAGCCGCGCCAGAAAGGCGCAGTCGACACGCCGCGCGACGTCGTGGCGCGCCGGGATCGACGGAAAGGCGCGCGTGTCGTCGTTGAAGCCGACGGTGTTGTAGAAGCCGGCCGTCTCGGTGGTCATCTCGCGGAAGCGGCGCATGCCTTCCGGGCTGTCGTGGAACCACCAGGCCGGCCCGAGCTTGAGCGCCGGATAGACGCCGGCGAGCGGCGCAAGCTCGCGCGCATAGCTCGTCTCGTCGAGCGTGAACAGGATGATTGTGAGGTCGCGCTCCAGCCCGACGCAGTCGAGCAGCGGCTTCAGCGCCGTCACATAATCGGTCCGGGTCGGGATATCGAAGCCCTTGTCGCGGCCGAATCTCTGGAAGACAGAAGGCGAATGATTGCGCCATGATCCAGGATGGATCTGCATCACCAGGGCGTCGTCGCGGCTCATCTTGGCCATCTCGGTCAGCATCTGGGCTCGGAACAGTTTTCGCTCGCGCTCATCCTCGGAGCCGCTCCGGATGCGGTTGAACAGATCTTCGGCCGCCACGTCGGAAAGATTGGCGGTCTCGGCCGTCGGATGGCCGTGATCGGACGAGGTCG
Organism: Mesorhizobium sp. B2-8-5; assembly: GCF_006440675.2. Classification (NCBI taxonomy): domain Bacteria; kingdom Pseudomonadati; phylum Pseudomonadota; class Alphaproteobacteria; order Hyphomicrobiales; family Phyllobacteriaceae; genus Mesorhizobium; species Mesorhizobium sp. B2-8-5. The sequence continues at coordinate 1,231,496 of NZ_CP083951.1, read as the reverse complement.
CGCCGAATTCCTTGAAATAGGCGCGGCGCTTTCGATGCGCATCGAGATAGCCGGACCACCTTCCGGTGTTGCATCCGGTGATCTCGCCGAGGCGATCGAGATTGGAAGCAAACCCTTCGAAATCGGGATCGACCACGGCGTCCGGCCGGTAGGCGGTGACGACACGGCCGTTCCAGCCGCTGTCGCGGATCGTCCGGTGCCATTTGAGATCGTCGAGCGCGCCTTCGGTCGTCGCGATCACCTCGATGTTGAAGCGTTCGAACAGCGCGCGCGGCCGATAGTCGTCGCGCTGCAGCAGCGTGGCTATCGTATCGTAGATGCGGTCGGCGCTGGTCGCGGTGAGCGGCTCCTCGATGCCGAACAGATGTTCGAACACATGGTCGAGCCAGAGCCGTGTCGGCGTGCCGCGGAAGAGATAATAATGTTCGGCGAACCGCCGCCAGATCGCCCGGCCGTCGGTCTCGACCGGCGAACCGTCGAGCGTCGGCACGCCGAGTTCCTCCAGCCGCACGCCTTGGCTGAACAGCATGCGGAAAATGTAATGGTCCGGCACGATCAAGAGCTGCGCCGGATCGGGAAACGGTTCGTTGAGCGCGTACCAGCGCGGGTCGGTGTGGCCGTGCGGACTGACGATCGGCAGGTCCTTCACACCGGCGTAAAGGTCGCGCGCCAATGATCGCGTTTCCGGCGCGAATAGCAGGTCCGGATCGGTCAATGCGGCCACGCGGCTCCTCCCAAGGCTTCGCTATTGGTAGATCGGTCAGAGATAATGTCAACATACAAATATTATGCAGTTGTATGATGACTTTCCAACGGAACGCGGCCATTGTGTATGGTGACAGCGGGTGTTACGTCGCTGCCGTCGTTTTCCGATCGGAGACTGGCTTCCATGAGCGGCCGCCTGTCCAATGCTACCCTTGCGGAACTGCCGGCTGAAATTCTGGTGCCTCGCTACGACCGCAAGTCCGTCGCGCCCGGCATCGTCCATCTTGGCGTCGGCGCCTTTCACCGTGCCCACCAGGCCGCCTATGTCGATGCCTGCCTGGCGGACGGCGAGAGCGATTGGGGCATCGCCGGGGTCTCGCTGCGCAGTCCCGACACGCGCGATGCGCTCAAGCCGCAGGACGGGCTCTACACGCTGGCAATCAGGGACAGCGCCGGCGAACGGCTGCAGGTCATCGGCTCGATCCAGTCCTTGCTCGTCGCTCCGGAGGATCCTGGCGCGGTGCTCGCCGCGCTCACCGACCCACGCACCCGCATCGTCACGCTCACCATCACCGAAAAGGCCTATCTCAGGGCAGCCGACGGCGCGCTCGGCAGCGCGCATCCCGATATTGTCCACGACCTCGCCAACCCCGGATCGCCGAAGACGGCGCATGGTTTTCTCGCCGAGTCGCTCGCGCGCCGCCGCGCCGCCGGCACGCCGCCCTTCACGGTGCTCTGCTGCGACAACCTGCCGGCCAACGGCGCGACGCTGCATCGGCTGCTGATCGAGTTCGCGAAATTGCGCGACGCCCAGACAGGCTCCGGCAGCCAGCCGTTGGCAGGCCTTATCGCCGATGAAGTGGCCTTCCCGTCTTCTATGGTCGATCGCATCGTGCCGGCGACGACGGATACCGATCGCGCCCGCATCGCCGGCGAACTCGGCCTCGATGACGCGTGGCCGGTGATGACCGAGCCGTTCCGGCAATGGGTGATCGAGGACCGCTTTCCCGCCGGGCGGCCGGCCTGGGAGAAGTTCGGTGTCACCATGGTCGAGGACGTGCGACCGTTCGAGGACATGAAACTGAGGCTGCTCAACGGCGCGCATTCGGGCATCGCCTATCTCGGCCTGCTCAGCGGCCACGCCACCGTCGACCGCGCCTTTGCCGATCCGTCGATCCGGCAATTCGTCGATGCGCTATGGCAGGAGGCCATCCCAACGCTGCCGCAGGATGCCGGGCTCGACACAAGCGCCTACACGGCCGAGCTTGCCGCGCGCTTTTCCAACACCGCGCTCGCCCACCGCACCGCGCAGATTGCCAATGACGGCAGCCAGAAACTGCCGCAACGCATCGTCGCCTCCGCCCTCGCCCGGCTGGAAGCGGGTCTGCTGCCGGAACATCTGTCGCTGGTTGTCGCCGCCTGGATCGCCGCTTGCGCCATGCGCGGCGGGACCCTACCGGAGGGCCATTTCACCGATCCGCTCGATGCCGCCCTCGGCGACCTGTTCGGCCGCAATCTGCCGACAGCAGAAATGACGGCGGCCGTGTTCGATCTCGCCGGCTTTGCCAAGGGCCATGCGGAACGGCGGAAATTGATCGAATTTGTCGCCACGCATTTCGTCCATTTCAAGCAGGGCGGCCCGAAGCTGGCTCTCGCCGCGCTCGGCATCGGCAACGAGAGTGGAACCGCCCGATAGCGTTTGTGCCCGGTATTGGCTGGATGGTGAGCCGGGACGGCTTCACACTTGTTTGCCGGCCTATCCGTTACCTGCAGCGCGGGCATAGTCGACCCCGTTCGCATTCGGGACTGTTTCGCAAACGAAAAAACGGGCAAACAAAAAAGCGGGGCAGGCCCCGCTTTCTCGATCGCTTGTCGGCAGCCGAAATCAGGCCGGCAGCAGCGCGCCTTCTAGCGTGGTGAGCTGGCTGAGGAACTGCTCGGCCTTGCTGCGGCTCTCGTCGTCCTTGGCGTCGGCCGCGTCTTCCTTGGCCTCCTGGATGCGGCGAGCCAGATCGGCGCGATCGATGTCGTTCACATGCGTCGCCGATTCGGCAAGAAGCGTGCAGCCGGAAGGCAGGATGTCGGCGAAACCGCCGAACACGACGAAGCGCTCTTCCTTGCCGCCCGCGGTCTTTATCGTGACGACGCCAGGCTTGATCGTGGTCATGACCGGCGCGTGCTGCGCCATCACGGTCATCTCGCCTTCGGCGCCCGGAATGACCACGGACTCCACCTGCTCGGAAACGAGCAGCCGCTCCGGCGAGACCAGTTCGAACTTGAAAGCTTCAGCCATGTAAAACTTAGCAGGTAGGGAATAGTGAGTAGTCAGTAGTGAAGGGACGCAACCGTCCGGATCACACCGCTATTCTCTACTCACTACTCACTACTCCCTATTCGCTTCATTATGCCGCTTCAGCCGCGAGGCGCTGCGCCTTCTCGACCGCCTCGTCGATGCCGCCGACCATGTAGAAGGCGGCTTCCGGCAGGTGATCGTAGTCGCCGGCGCAAAGGCCCTTGAAGCCCTTGATGGTGTCGGCGAGATCGACCAGCTTGCCCGGCGATCCGGTGAACACTTCGGCGACGAAGAAGGGCTGCGACAGGAAGCGCTCGATCTTGCGGGCGCGTGCAACCGTCTGCTTGTCCTCTTCCGAAAGCTCGTCCATGCCGAGGATCGCGATGATGTCCTGCAGCGACTTGTAGCGCTGCAGGATCGACTGCACCTGGCGGGCGACCTGGTAGTGCTCCTCGCCGACGACCATCGGGTCGAGCATGCGCGAGGTGGAATCCAGCGGATCGACGGCCGGGTAGATGCCCTTTTCCGAGATCGCGCGGTTCAGCACGGTCGTGGCGTCGAGGTGGGCGAACGATGTCGCCGGCGCCGGGTCGGTCAAGTCGTCGGCCGGCACGTAAATGGCCTGCACCGAGGTGATCGAACCCTTGGTCGTCGTCGTGATGCGTTCCTGCAGCGCGCCCATGTCGGTGGCCAGCGTCGGCTGGTAACCCACGGCGGAAGGAATACGGCCGAGCAGCGCCGACACTTCCGAGCCAGCCTGGGTGAAGCGGAAGATGTTGTCGACGAAGAACAGCACGTCCTGGCCCTGGTCGCGGAAATATTCGGCGACGGTGAGGCCGGTCAGGCCGACGCGGGCGCGCGCGCCCGGCGGCTCGTTCATCTGGCCGTAGACGAGTGCTGCCTTCGAACCCTGGCCGCCGCCCTTCTTGTTGACGCCCGATTCGATGAACTCGTGATAGAGGTCGTTGCCTTCACGGGTGCGCTCGCCGACGCCGGCGAACACCGAGAAGCCGCCATGCGCCTTGGCGACGTTGTTGATCAGCTCCTGGATCAGCACGGTCTTGCCGACGCCGGCGCCGCCGAACAGGCCGATCTTGCCGCCGCGGGCGTAAGGCGCCAGCAGGTCGAGGACCTTGATGCCGGTGACCAGGATCTGCGCTTCCGTCGACTGGTCGACATAGGCCGGAGCCGGCTGATGGATGGAACGCAGTTCGACGCCGTCGACCGGGCCTTCCTCGTCGACCGGCTCGCCGATGACGTTGATGATGCGGCCGAGCATGCCCGGGCCGACCGGGACCGAGATCGGCGCGCCGGTGTCGAAGACGTCCTGGCCGCGGACCAGGCCTTCGGTCGAGTCCATGGCGATGCAGCGCACGGTGTTCTCGCCGAGATGCTGGGCAACCTCGAGCACCAAGCGATTGCCGACATTGTCGGTTTCCAGCGCGTTCAGAATGGCCGGCAGGTGATCTTCGAACTGCACGTCGACGACGGCGCCGATGACCTGGCGGACCTTGCCGGCGGCGCCGACGCGCTTGGCCGCAAAGGCCGGCGCGTTGGCGGTCGCTGCCGCCTTGGCGGGGGCTGCTGCCTTGGCCGGAGCGGCCGCCTTCTTGGCCGGAGCGGCTTTCGCCGCCGCTTTGGGGGCCTCTGCCGCCTTGGCGGCGGTCTTCGGGGTAGCTGCTTTCGCCATCGTCTTTGCCCTTTTCGTCTATCCGTTGTTCACGCCGTCCGCCGGATGTCCCGCGCGGCGCGTGATTAGAGCGCCTCGGCGCCCGAAATGATCTCGATCAGTTCCTTGGTGATCTGCGCCTGCCGCTGGCGGTTGTAGGTGATCGACAGCCTGTTGATCATGTCGCCGGCGTTGCGCGTCGCATTGTCCATCGCGCTCATCTTGGCGCCCATCTCGCCGGCCGCGTTTTCCAAAAGCGCGCGGAAGATCTGCACGGCGATGTTGCGCGGGATGAGGTCAGAGAGGATCTCGCCTGGCTCCGGCTCGTATTCGTAGACAGCGGTGGCGCCGTTGCCCGTTTCGGCGACGGCCGAAGCCTGCGCCGCCGGGATGATCTGCTGCGCCGTCGGGATCTGGCTGATCACCGATTTGAACTGCGAATAGAACAGCGTGCAGATGTCGAAGCCGCCCTCGTTGAAGAGGTGGATGATCTTGCGCGCGATCGCATCGGCATTGACGAAGCCGAGAGTCTTGACTTCGCGCAGGTCGACACGCTCGAGGATCATCGAAGCGTAGTCGCGGCGAAGGATGTCGAAACCCTTCTTGCCGACGCAGATGATCTTCACCTGCTTGCCGTCGGCCAGCAGCCGGCGGATGTGGTCGCGGGCGAGGCGCGCGATCTGCGAGTTGAAGCCGCCGCACAGGCCGCGCTCGGCCGTGCAGACGATGAGCAGATGCACATCGTCCCTGCCGGTGCCGGTCATCAGCGCCGGGGCATCGCCGCCGCCGCCGATCGCCTGGGTGATGTTGGCCAGAACCGCGCCCATGCGCTCGGAATAGGGACGCGCCGCTTCCGCCGCTTCCTGCGCGCGACGCAGCTTCGCCGCGGCGACCATCTGCATCGCCTTGGTGATCTTCTGCGTCGCCTTGACCGAGGCGATACGGTTACGAAGGTCTTTTAATGAAGGCATGCTTCAAACCTGATCCCGTGCGTCCGGCTTGTTGTTAGGCGAAGGTCTTGGCGAAGGCGTCGATCTCGGCCTTGAGCTTGGCGCGCAAATCGTCCGACAGCGCCTTCTCCTTGCGGATAGCGTCGAGCACGTCCTTGCCGGCCGAGCGCATATGGCTGAGCAGGCCATGTTCGAACTTGCCGACCTGGTTCAGCGGCAGCTTGTCGAGATAGCCGTTGACGCCGGCGAAGATCACCGCGACCTGTTCCTCGACCTTGAGCGGCGAGAATTGCGGCTGCTTGAGCAGCTCGGTCAGGCGCGAACCGCGATTGAGCAGACGCTGCGTTGCCGCGTCGAGGTCGGAGCCGAACTGCGCGAAGGCGGCCATTTCGCGATACTGCGCGAGCTCGCCCTTGATGGAGCCGGCGACCTGCTTCATCGCCTTGATCTGCGCCGAGGAGCCGACGCGCGACACCGACAGGCCGACGTTCACCGCCGGACGGATGCCCTGGAAGAACAGGTTGGTCTCGAGGAAGATCTGGCCGTCGGTGATCGAGATCACGTTGGTCGGGATGTAGGCCGACACGTCATTGGCCTGCGTCTCGATGATCGGCAGCGCGGTCAGCGATCCGTTGCCGTTGTCGTCATTGAGCTTGGCGGCGCGCTCGAGCAGGCGCGAATGCAGGTAGAAGACGTCGCCCGGATAGGCTTCGCGGCCCGGCGGGCGGCGCAGCAGGAGCGACATCTGGCGGTAGGCGACGGCCTGCTTCGACAGATCGTCGTAGCTGATCAGCGCATGCATGCCGTTGTCGCGGAAATATTCGCCCATGGTGCAGGCGGTGAACGGCGCCAGGAACTGCATCGGCGCCGGATCGGACGCGGTGGCGGCGACGATGATCGAATATTCGAGCGCGCCGCGCTCTTCCAGCACCTTGACGAACTGCGCGACGGTCGAGCGCTTCTGGCCGACGGCGACGTAGACGCAGTAGAGCTTTTCCTTTTCGGGGCCGTTGTCGTGCACCGACTTCTGGTTCAACATCGTGTCGAGGATGATGGCGGTCTTGCCGGTCTGGCGGTCGCCGATGACCAGCTCGCGCTGGCCGCGGCCGACCGGGATCAGCGCGTCGATGGCCTTGAGGCCGGTCGACATCGGCTCATGCACCGACTTGCGCGGGATGATGCCGGGCGCCTTGACGTCGACACGCTTGCGTTCGGTTGCCTTGATCGGGCCCTTGCCGTCGATCGGATTGCCAAGTGCGTCGACGACGCGGCCGAGCAGGCCCATGCCGACAGGCGCGTCGACGATGGCGCCGGTGCGCTTGACGGTGTCGCCTTCCTTGATGTCGCGGTCGGCACCGAAGATGACGACGCCGACATTGTCGGCTTCGAGGTTAAGCGCCATGCCGCGGATGCCGCCCGGGAACTCGACCATCTCGCCGGCCTGGACGTTGTCGAGGCCGTAGACGCGGGCGATGCCGTCACCGACGGACAGAACCTGACCGACTTCGGAGACCTCGGCCTCCTTGCCGAAATTCTTGATCTGGTCTTTCAGAATTGCGGAAATTTCCGCGGCGCGGATGTCCATCAGCCGACCTCTTTCAGTGCAAGCTTGAGCGAATTGAGTTTGGTTTTGAGCGACGTATCGATCTGGCGCGAGCCCATCTTGACGATCAGCCCGCCGAGCAGCGACGGATCGACGGTCATGGCGATGGCCACGTCCTTGCCGGCGATGCCTTTCAGCGCCGCCTTGAGTTCATCCTGCTGCGCGGCCGTCAGCGCATGCGCCGAGGTGACCTCGGCGGACGCCTCGCCGCGATGGTCGGCGGCGATCTGGCGGAACGCCTTGATCATGCCGGGCACCGCGAACAGGCGGCGGTTCTTGGCCACCACGCGCAGGAAATTGCCGACCAGGCCGGTGATCTTGGCCTTGTCGGCGATGGCGGCGATGGCCTTGGCTTGGTCCTCGCTGGAAAACACCGGGCTGTTGATCAGCCGCGAGAGATCGTCGCTGTCATTGAGCATTGCCTCGAAGCCGCCGAGGTCGGCCTCGACCTTGGCGACTGAATTGTCCTGCAGCGCGAGCTCGAACAGCGAGCCTGCGTAGCGTTCGGCGACAGCTGAGATTGGCGATGACGATTGGGCCACGGACCGTCTTTTCTCTTGTCTGACAGGCCGCAGATTGTTGGCGCGAGCGAAAACTCTGGCTAAATCTTTGACCTTACTGCATTTTTCCAAGCACGGAGGCGCGGCTTCCGCTATCCCCGGTCGAAAGTCGATTGCCGTCTAGCACAGGCTTTTTAAGACCGCAATGCATCGTCCGGCATGGTTTTCAGGCACTTTTGTCGCATCAGGCGGCGAAGGCCAAGCTCAAGCGTCGAATTCACGGAACGAAGCCGAAGGCAAAGGCCAGCGGCAGCGCCGCCAATGCCAATTCAACCACGATCGAAACCCAGTTGAAAGGGGTGTTGGCGCTGTCCGACATCATCGACAGAAGCCGGCCGAAGGCGGTGAACAGCCAGGAGAAGCCCAGCGCCATGTAAAGCAGCGGCTGCGCCAGCAGGATGCAGCACAGGCTGACGCCGAGATAGAAGCCCGACATGCGGCCGCGTCCTTCGGCGATCGCCGCCGCTTTCTCCGGCCTTGGCTGCAGGCGCAGCGCGCGAAAGGCAAGCCCCGGCGCCAGGAACAGGAACAGGCCGAGGGCCAGGGTCACGACGGCGCTCGACCAGGCCAGCCATTCACCCTGGCTCGCGGGCCACGGAAACGCGAAGTCCATATAATCCCCCTCGTATTTCTTGTTCTGAAACACCGGCATTCTAGCGAGGGAATGAAACCGCGCCAGAGGATGGCGGGCACATTAGGTACAGCGCATCAAGCGAGCGCGAAATCGACCGCGGCCTCGGCATGGATCCGCGTCGTGTCGAACACCGGAACGTCGAAATCGCCCTGGCCGATCAGCATGGTGATCTCGGTGCAGCCCATGATGACGCCGTCCACGTCGTCGGTGCGCCGCATCCGGCCGACTTCGTCGAGATAGGCGGATTTCGATTCGCCTTTGACGACGCCCTGGCAAAGCTCGTCATAGATCACCCGGTGCACCATGTCGCGGCCGGCGTGGTCCGGCACCACCGGCTGGAGGCCGTATTTGTCGGCAAGCCGACCCTTGTAGAAGTCCTGCTCCATGGTGAAGCGCGTCGCTAGCAGCGCCGGCCGCTTCACGCCGGCATCGACGACGGCATGCGCCGTGGCGTCGGCGATATGGATAAGCGGGATCGATATGGCCGCCTGCACCGCGTCGGCGAGCTTGTGCATGGTGTTGGTGCAGATCAGCAGGCCCTCGGCGCCGCCCGCCTCCAGCCTGCGCGCGGCTTCAACGAGGAGGACGCCGGCGCCTTCCCAGTCACCGGCATGCTGCCGTTCGGCGATCTCGGCGAAATCGAACGACCACAGGAGCAGCTTGGCCGAATGAAGCCCGCCGAGCCGCTCACGCACGATCTCGTTGAGCAGGCGGTAATAGATCGCGGTCGATTCCCAGCTCATGCCACCGATGAGGCCGAGGGTTTTCATGATCGCGCTGTCCTTTCCTCAGCAATTCCTATATTATGACTACATGAGACCACAAGGAGGTTGCTGTGAAAACAATGCAAGTTCGGGAAGCCAAGGCAGGGTTCTCGGCGCTCGTCGAGGCCGCGGAGGGCGGCGAGCCCACCATCATCACAAAGCATGGTAAGCCAGCAGCCGCCATCGTTTCGGTCGAAGACTTGCAAAAGCTTTATCCGGTCGAGCGTCGAAATTTCGGGGAATTCCTTCTGACCTATCCGGGAGGAATCGAGTTTGAAAGGAATGAGTCGCCGTCGCGGGATATCGACCTTTGAGCGGCTATCTTGTGGATACTTCCATCTTATCGGCATTCGCGCCTGGAAGGCCGCCGCTTGCAAAAGACGTCGCCACCTGGATCGTGACCCAAGGTGCAAAGCAGGCACTCTTCATACCGGTTATAGCGATCACTGAAATCGAGAAAGGCATATGCAAGCTGGCCCGCGCCGGGGCCACAAAACGCGCCGAGGGTCTCACTGCCTGGCTCAATGAAACCATTGAAGACTTCGCTGATCAGATTCTAGAGGTCAATGCCGATATAGCGCGAAGGGCGGGTCAAATGGAGGAGGCAGCCTCTGCACAAGGGAAGAATCCCGGTCTAGCAGACATATTGATCGCGGCCACGGCGGCAACCAACGAGCTCACCGTGATAACTGCAAACATCAGGCATTTTGAGGCGCTTGGTGTTTGGTGTTGGAATATACTGCAAGACCCGCCGAGCGACGATTAGTCACCCCATTCTTACAAAAAGCTCTGCGGGTCGATGTCGACCTGCACCCTGACCGAGCCGCGCGGCTTCGGCCCGTCGGCCAGCATGGCGCGGATGAAGCCTTGCATGTCGGCGCGCCGCTCGCCCTGGATGAGCAGGCGGAAGCGGTGACGACCGCCGATCAGCGACAGCGGCGCCTCGGCCGGCCCGAGCACGAAGAGATCGGAAGCCTGCGGCGCCGCGCGCCTTAACCCCCGCGCATGGCTCTCCGCCTCGCCCCGTGTCGCGGCGCTGACGATGATGCCGGCGAGCCGGCCGAAAGGCGGCAGCGCCGCCCGCTCGCGCTCGGTGATCTCGCGCTCGTAAAAAGCTTCCGAATCGCCCGAGACGATCGCCCGCATCACCGGATGATCCGGCTGGTAGGTCTGCAAGAGGCCGAGGCTCTTCTTGCCGGTGCGGCCGGCGCGCCCCGTCACCTGGCTGAGCAGCTGGAAAGTGCGCTCGGCGGCGCGCGGATCGCCATTGGCGAGCCCGAGATCCGCATCCACCACCCCCACCAGCGTCATGCCGGGGAAATTGTGACCCTTGGCGACGAGTTGCGTGCCGATGACGATGTCGGCCTCGCCATTGGCGACGGCCTCGAGTTCGAGCCGCAGACGGCGCACGCCGCCCAGAAGGTCGGACGAAAGCACGATGGTGCGGGCTTCGGGGAAATGCGCCACCACCTCCTCGGCGATGCGCTCGACGCCGGGGCCGCAGGCCACCAGATGGTCGAGCGTGCCGCATTCCGGGCAGGCCTCGGGCCGCCGCTCATTATGGCCGCAATGATGGCAGACGAGTTGGCCGCGAAACCGGTGCTCGACCAGCCACGCCGAGCAGACCGGGCAGCCGAAGCGATGACCGCAGACCCGGCAGAGCGTCAGCGGCGCATAGCCGCGCCGGTTGAGGAAGAGCAGCGACTGCTCCTTCCTCTCCAGCGTGCGCTGCATCTGCTCCAGCAAGACCGGCGACAGGAAACCGCCGCGCGCCGGCGGCGAGCGCCGCATGTCGATCGACTTCAGGTCGGGGAGCGCCGCCTCGGCGAAGCGCGACGACAGCACCGCCCGGCCGTAGCGGCCCTGGCCGGCGTTGACCCGGCTTTCCACCGACGGCGTCGCCGAGGCGAGCACGACCGGGAAAGCACCGATATGGCCGCGCACCACCGCCATGTCGCGCGCATTGTAGAAGACGCGGTCTTCCTGCTTGTAGGCCGGGTCATGCTCCTCGTCGACGACGATCAGGCCGAGTTCCTTGAACGGCAGGAACAGCGCCGAGCGCGCGCCGGCGACGACGCGCACGCCGCCTTCCGCAACCTGCCGCCAGACACGTTCGCGCATCCGGGGCGGCAGGTCGGAGTGCCACTCCGCCGGCTTGGCGCCGAACCGGTCCTGGAAACGTTCGAGGAACGCATGCGTCAGCGCGATTTCCGGCAAAAGGATCAGCACCTGCCTGCCCTTGTCGAGCGCAGCCGCCACCGCCTCGAAATAGACTTCCGTCTTGCCCGATCCTGTGACGCCGTCGAGAAGGGTGACATTGAAAGCATCGGCCGCGATTGCCGTGCGCAGCTTCTCCGCCGCGACATTCTGGTCCGGCATCAGCTCCGGCACGGCATGGCTGGTATCAGGCGCCGCCACCACCGGACGCGGCGGGATCATCACCGTCTCGAACACGCCCTGTGCCCGCAACCCGTCGATGACGGTCGAGGACACGCCCGCGGCATGCGCCAGCCCCGAGCGCGTCCAGGCAAGTCCGCCCTCGGCCGTCTCCAGCACGCGCCGGCGCGCATCCGTCAACCGGTCCGGTTCGGCCAGCGTGCGCTGCAGCCCTTCGATCCACGGCTCCGGGTCGAAAGCCTCGGGGGCCCTGAGCAGCATGCGCGCCACCATGCCGGGAGCCGACAGCGTGTATTGCGCGATCCAGTCGACGAAGCGGCGCATCGCCCTATCGATCGGCGGGCAGTCGAACACCTCCTCGATCGGCCGCAGTTTCTTCGCATCGACGGTTTCGACGGCGCCGTCCCAGACGATGCCCGCGACTTGGCGCGGCCCGAGCGGCACGCGCACGATCGAGCCCGGCACCACGCGCATGCCCGGCGGCACGGCATAGGTGTAGGGCCGTTCGGCCGGCATCGGCACCAGCACGGGCGCGGCTGCGACAAAGGGCGAATCTTCCATCATCAGGCGTGACCTTGCCCTGACTTTGGGCTAGATCAAAGGGGACCCTCGCATCTGCCTGGCTGGCGCCCGGCAATCCCCAAGGAGACCGCCATGAAATTTTTTGTCGACACCGCTGACATCAAGGAAATCAAGGAGCTCAACGATCTTGGGCTGCTCGACGGCGTCACCACCAACCCGTCGCTGATCCTGAAATCGGGTGGCAAGATCATCGACGTCACCAAGCAGATCTGCGACATCGTCGAAGGCCCGGTCTCGGCCGAGGTCGTGGCGACTGTGTACAAGGACATGATGGCCGAGGCCGAAGTGCTGGCCAAGATCGCGCCGAATATCGCCATCAAGGTGCCGCTGACGCTGGACGGCCTGAAGGCCTGCAAGACCATCCGCACCGAGATGAACCGCATGGTCAACGTGACGCTCTGCTTCTCGGCCAACCAGGCATTGCTGGCCGCCAAGGCTGGCGCCTCCTTCATCTCGCCCTTCGTCGGCCGCATCGACGACACCGGCTCGGACGGCATGGAGCTGATCTCGGAAATCCGCACCATCTACGACAATTACGACTTCAAGACCGAGATCCTGACCGCCTCGGTGCGCACGGTGAACCACGTCAAGCAGGCCGCCCTGATCGGCGCCGATATCGTCACCGCGCCGCCGGCGACGCTGAAGGCGCTGGTCAATCACCCGCTGACCGACAAGGGCCTCGCGGCCTTCCTCGCCGATTGGGCCAAGACCGGCCAGAAGATCGGCTGAGGCCGGAGCAGTTCCAGGAAAAGTATGTAACGATTTTCCGTCTGGGAATTGCGCAAGGCAAAAAGTAGCGAAGAAGGCCGGGCAACCGGCCTTTTTCGTGGCAAAGTGTCTATGCCTTGGCAAGTCACATGCCTTGGCGATTGGCCGGGACGCCTATCGCGATCGTCATCCACGGGCGGCAAGGAGCGAAGCGACGCGCGCAGACCCGAGGATGACGAAGTTCGGAAGGCTTCAGCCAATCCCCGACGAGGAACTAGGCCCTTTTGCCGTGCTTGGCTAGGTCCTGCGCGATCGACAGCCGCAGAAGGTCGGCCAATTCGCGCGCGGCGCGGTTCTCCGCGTCGATCTGCGCGCGGTAGGCTGCGAATTCCTGGCGCGGCCGGTCGAAGGACGACGGGATAGAGCGCTTGCCGACGGCAATCACCGTGTTGGTCGCGGTGTCCCGCAGCACGTAATTGGCGGTCAGCGTGACCGTGCCCGCCGTCGGCTCGTCTTCCTGGGTCTGCACCTGCACGATGGCCGCCGATTCGACGAGCTCGGTGACGCCGAGATCGAGCGTGTAGGCCGGCGAGGCCGGCTCGCCCGAGCCTTGCCCGAAGGCGAAGATCAAATTGTTGCGCACCTGCTGCGCGTAGCGGGTATTGACCGGCTTGATCGAGATCGAGCCGAGCTCGGCGGACGCGCTGAGCCGCGATCCGGGCGACAGCGGCTGGTTGGAATAGAGCGGCCGCACGGTGCAGGCCGAGACCAGCGCGAGCGCGGCGACCATGCCGCAGACCGCCAAGCGGCCGCGCAGGCGGGCCGCTTCTGACTTCACCGGATCAGGCAACGACATTGACGATTCTCTGCGGCACGATGATCACCTTGCGCGGGGCCTTACCTTCCAGTGCTTTTTGCACGAAGTCGAGGGCCAGCACCGCTTTTTCGACGGCACCTTGATCCGCGTCGCGGGCAATTGTCAAATCCCCCCGCTTCTTGCCGTTGACCTGTACCGGCAGCACGATCTCGTTGTCGACGACCAGAGCAGGATCGTAGACCGGCCAGGGCCGTTCGGCGACCATCTCGGCGCCGCCGAGCTCCTGCCAGCACTCTTCGGCCAGATGCGGCATGACGGGCGCGACGATGTGCACCAGGATCTCCACCGCTTCGCGGCAGGCGCCTTTCAGCGCGGCATCGGCCTTGCCCTCGGCAACGTCGGCGAGCGGCGTCGCCAGCGCGTTGGCCAGCTCGTAGATACGCGCGATCGCCCGATTGAAGCCGAGCTTCTCGATATCCTCGCCGACCGCCTTCAGGATCTTGTGCGCGGCCTTGGACACGGCGCCCGCCTCGCCATCCGTCGCCGCCGCCGGTTTCACACCGGCAAGCTGCTCGGCCGCGATCTGCACCAGGCGCCAGACGCGCTGCACGAAGCGGTGCGCGCCGGCCGCACCGTCGTCGGTCCATTCGACGTCGCGCTCCGGCGGCGAGTCCGACAGCATGAACCAGCGCGCGGTGTCGGCGCCGTAGCCGTCGGTGATCTCTTCCGGGCTCACCGTGTTCTTCTTCGACTTCGACATCTTCTCCAGCGCGCCGACCGTCGCCTCCTCGCCGGTGGCGATCTCGACGGCGCGGCGCTTGCCGCCCACGTCCTCGAGCCTGACCTCGCTTGGTGACAGCCAGCGTCCGTTGTTGGACGGGCCGCCGACGCGGTAGGTCTCGTGCACGACCATGCCTTGCGTGAACAGGCCCTTGAACGGCTCGGCCAGATCGAGGTGACCGGTCTCGCGCATGGCGCGGGTGAAGAAGCGCGAATAGAGCAGATGCAGGATCGCGTGCTCGATGCCGCCGATATATTGGTCGACCGCCAGCCATTCGTCGGCCGCTTTCGGCTCGGTCGGCTCGTTCGCCCAGGGCGCGGTGAAGCGCGCGAAATACCAGGACGAATCGACGAAGGTGTCCATCGTGTCGGTCTCGCGCCGCGCATCGCGACCGCATTGCGGACATTTCACATGCCGCCAGGTCGGGTGCCGGTCGAGCGGATTGCCCGGACGGTCGAACTCGATGTCGTCGGGCAGCTTCACCGGCAGGTCGGCCTTCGGCACCGGCACGACGCCGCAATGCTCGCAATGGATCATCGGGATCGGACAGCCCCAGTAGCGCTGGCGCGAGATGCCCCAGTCGCGCAGGCGGAAATTCACCTTGCGTTCCGCCATCGGCCGGCCGCCGATCGTCTTTTCTTCCAACAGCTTCGCGACTTCGTTGAAAGCCTTCTGCGGCTTCATGCCGTCGAGGAAGCGCGAATTGATCATCACGCCGTCGTCGACATAGGCCTCCTCGATGATCTGGAAGGTCTTTGCGTCGGCGTCTTCCGGCATCACCACCGGGATCACCGGCAGGCCGTATTTGTTGGCGAAGTCGAGGTCGCGCTGGTCGCCCGACGGGCAGCCGAAAATGGCGCCGGTGCCGTATTCCATCAGCACGAAATTGGCGACATAGACCGGCAGCGTCCAGTTCTCGTCGAACGGATGGACGACGCGTATGCCGGTGTCGAAGCCCTTCTTCTCGGCCGTCTCGAGCGCCGCCACCGAGGTGCCCATGTGGCGGACCTCGTCGATGAACTTGGCCAGCTCGACATTGGTCTCGGCGGCTTTTCTCGCCAGCGGATGGTCGGCGGCGACCGCCATGAAGGAGGCGCCGAAGATGGTGTCGGGCCGGGTCGTGTATACTTCCAGTTCGTTCGTGTCGCCGACCGGCGCCGCCAGCGGCCACCGGATCAGCAGCCCTTCCGAGCGGCCGATCCAGTTGTGCTGCATCAGCTTGACCTTTTCCGGCCACTCTTCGAGCCCGTTGAGCGAGTCAAGCAGGTCCTGCGCGAAGTCGGTGATCTTGAAGAACCACTGCGTCAGCTCGCGCTGCTCAACCAGCGCGCCCGAGCGCCAGCCGCGGCCGTCGATGACCTGCTCGTTGGCGAGCACGGTCATGTCCTCCGGGTCCCAGTTGACCTTGGAGGATTTGCGCGTCACCAGCCCCTTCTCGATGAAGTCGAGGAACAGCATCTGCTGGCGGTGGTAGTAATCGACATCGCAGGTTGCGAACTCGCGCGCCCAGTCGAGCGACAGGCCCATCATCTTGAGCTGCTCGCGCATGACCGCGATGTTTTCATAGGTCCAGTCCTTGGGGTGGACCTTGTTTTGCATGGCGGCGTTTTCGGCCGGCATGCCGAACGCATCCCAGCCCATTGGGTGCAGCACGTTGAAACCCTTGGCGCGCTTGTAGCGCGCCACCACGTCGCCCATCGTGTAGTTGCGGGTGTGGCCGATATGGATCTTGCCCGACGGATAGGGGAACATCTCGAGCACGTAATATTTCGGCTTCGGGTCGTCGTTGCGGGCCTCGAACAGCTTCTTTTCGGCCCAGGCCTTCTGCCATTTGGGCTCTGAGGTGCGCGGATTATAACGTTCGGTTGCCATCGGATGTTTTTCACTTAAAAGCAGGTGCGCGGTGCTGGATCAAGGCGTGTTGATATTCAGGTCAGGCCGAGCCGAAAATGGCGGGTTCCGAGAACCGGAGCGGAGCGTACTTAAAGTACGTGAGCACCGGAAGCGCAGGAAACCGGCATTTGCAGGCCGGCATCACCTGAATATCGACACGCCTGGGCCGGCAGCCGAGACAATGTCGTCGCGGTGTTCACCATGGATTGCCGGACCCGTCAACTGCGGCGAGCCGGCGCGAGCTTTAAAACTATGGGCACGATAGTGGCATGACGAGCGCCGTAGAGCAGCTTCACGCGGTCAAGGCGAGGATCGCGAGCGCCGAACGCGAGGCGAAGCGCCCGCCCGGCGCCGTCACGCTCGTGGTGGTGTCGAAGACCTTCGCGGCCGAGGACATCCGCCCCGTCATCAAGGCAGGCCACCGGGTCTTCGGCGAGAACCGCGTGCAGGAAGCGCAGGGAAAATGGCCGGCGCTGAGAGAGGCATTTGCCGGTCTGGAGCTGCATCTGATCGGCCCGCTGCAGTCCAACAAGGCCAAGGAAGCCGTCGCTCTCTTCGACGTCATCGAGACCGTCGATCGCGAGAAGATCGCCGCGGAGCTTGCCAAGGAGATCGCCAGGCAAGGCCGCGCGCCGAAGCTGTACGTCCAGGTCAATACCGGCTCCGAGCCACAAAAGGCCGGCATCGAGCCGCGCGACGCGGTCGCCTTCGTCAAGCGCTGCCGCGACGTGCACGGCCTCGCCATCGAAGGCCTGATGTGCATCCCGCCCGCCGATGAGAATCCTGGCCCGCATTTCGCGCTGCTGGAGAAGCTCGCTCGCGAAGCGGGTGTCGCGAAGCTTTCGATGGGCATGTCCGGCGACTACGAAACCGCCGTCGCCTTCGGCGCGACCAGCGTCAGGGTCGGCTCGGCGATCTTCGGCAGCCGGTAGCAAGGAGCGCCTCTGGGAAGCGTAGGCCTTTCCTTGGGCCGGCCGCGTCACACCACCGCATTGTCGCCTAGAATCCTGGCGCTAGCTCCGTGCACAGGAAGCAAGTGGCTCCTTTCATAGCAAAGGAGGTCCCTATGACCGCCAAACGCCACAGTCAGCACACCATGCAAAACCGACAAGTCTCCCGCGGACTGCACCGCTGGGTCTATTTCGCCATGATTGGACTTGCGGCCTGCTATGCATTGTCGGCCTGGATCGGCTTCGCGGGCAGCGGCGACGACGACTATTTGCTGTTCGTCGTAACTGGATTCATCGTCATGTCGGTCGTGCTGCCGGCCATCGCCGGCCGTGTCTGGCGCCATCACCGGATCAGCGCTGCCGGCAGACCCACGACGCTCGCCGACTGGTTGGCAGGCGATTTCGACACCGGCGAGAGCCCGATGAAGGCCAGCACGGCGACGATCGAAATCCTGCTGCCCCTTGCCGCCGTCGCATTCGGCATGACTGCCTTCGCGATCCTCGCTTTGGTTGAAAGCTGAGCGCCCTGGCAATCGTCACGATCTCGTTACCGGCCCGCCAACCGGACGATATTCTTTGCGCCCGCGCTTGAAACGAAACGGTCCGTTCCTATTTCCCCGATGTCATTCAATCCTTTTCTCGGGGAAAGCTCACCATGCGCTATAACCAACTTGGCAACACCGGCCTGTTCGTTTCCGAACTCTGCCTCGGCACCATGACCTTCGGCGCCGCCGGCCAGAATGCCCAATGGGGCCTGATCGCCAGCCTCGACCAGAAGGGCGTCAACGAAATCGTCGGCCGCTCGATCGCCGCCGGCGTCAATTTCTTCGATACGGCCGACGTCTATTCATTCGGCCAGTCCGAGCAGCTGCTTGGACAGTCGCTCAAGGACCTCGGCGTCAAGCGTTCGGACGTCATCATCGCCACCAAGGTGCATGGCGCCATGGGCAACGGGCCCAACGAGCGCGGCTCATCGCGCGGCCACATCATGGATTCGGTCGACCGCAGCCTGGAGCGGCTGCAGACCGATCATATCGACCTCTACCAGCTGCATGGCACCGACACGGTGACGCCGATCGACGAGACGCTGCGCGCGCTCGACGATCTCGTCGCCAGCGGCAAGGTCCGCTATGTCGGCGTCTCCAACTGGCAGGCCTGGCGTATCTCCAAGGCGCTGGGCATCGCGGAGCGCAAGGGTTTTGCCCGCTTCGAGACGATCCAATCCTATTACTCGATTGCCGGCCGCGATCTCGAACGCGAGATCGTGCCGCTCATCAACGAAGAGAAGCTCGGCCTGATGGTCTGGTCGCCGATGGCCGGCGGACTGCTCTCCGGCAAATACGGTCCCGACGCGCCGGGCAATGGCGAGGGCCGCCGCGCTTCGTTCAACTTCCCGCCGGTCAACGAGGACCGCGCCTGGGCGGCGGTCGCCGGCATGCGCGAGGTTGCCAAAAAACACGATGTCGGCGTCGCCACCGTGGCGCTTGGCTATGTCCTGGCAAAGCCTTTCGTGATGAGCGTCATCATCGGCGCCAGCCGCATGGACCAACTCGAGCAGAACCTCGCCGCGACAGGTCTGAAGCTCGACACCGACGACCTCGCCAGGCTCGATGAGGTGAGCGCGCTGCCTGCCGAATATCCCGGCTGGATGCTGGAGCGGCAAGGCGCCGGCCGGCGCCCGGCGCCGTTCGTGCCGAAGGCGTAATCCGTCTTCGCAAGCCGACATCCTTCGGGAGCCGCGTGTCCTTGGACGCGCGGCTTTTCCGTTTCAGAGACGAACGGTCTCCGCGAGAAAGTCGAGGAAAGCCCGCACCCGCGCCGGCAGATGCTTGCCATGACCGACATAGACGGCATGTGTCGGCTCCTCGTCGCCAGGATTGAACTCCTCGAGCAACGGCACGAGCAGTCCGGCGGCAATGTCGGGCTCGACATGCCAGCGCGCCAGCCGCGCTATGCCGGCTCCTGCCAGCGTCGTTCGCCGCATCGCTTCGCCGTCGGTGAGCGACATGTTTCCGACAATCGGCATGATGATCGATTTGCCTGTCGCATCGACAAAGGGCCAGCCCTCGATATGCCTGGCGAAGCCGAAGGCCAGCATGTTGTGGCGAGCGAGGTCGGACAATGCGCGTGGCGTGCCGCGTGCTTCAAGATACGCAGGCGACGCGACCAGGACCATCCGGCTCTGGCCAAGCTTGCGCGCAACCAGGCGTGACTCGCGTAGCGGCCCGGCGCGGATAGCGACATCGGCGCGCTCTTCCAGAAGATCGATCACACTGTCGGTCAGCACGGCTTCGACGAAAATCTCGGGATAATTCTCCAGGAAGCGCGGCAACAACGGCATCAGCCGGTGCTGGCCGAACGGCACATAGGAATTGACCCTAAGCCGGCCTCGCGGCGCTGCACCCGCCGCCGCTTCGCGCTCGGCCGAGTCGAGATCGGCGAGGATGCGCAGGCCGCTATCATGGAAGGCAGCGCCTTCCGGCGTCAGCTGCAGCTTGCGTGTCGAGCGGCTGATGAGCCGTGCGCCAAGCCGCGCCTCAAGCCGCGCGATCAGCTTGCTCACCGCCGAGGGCGTCATCCGCAGCGCCCGCGCCGCGGCCGAGAAGCTGCCCGCCTCGACGACGCGGACGAACACTTCGATCTCGCCGGAGCGGTTGATCTCGGGCCTCGCCATTCGTGAATCTATTTCACAGAAAATATGCCTGATGCAAGGCTGGTTCACAGCTTGGCGGATCACGATCTTCCGCCCGGGGCGCGGGACTGAGCGTCCCTTCCTGATCAACCGGACCGCAGCCATGCCTCTTGCTCTTTATGCCCTCACCGCCGGCGCCTTCGGCATCGGCGTCACCGAATTCGTCATCATGGGCCTGCTGCTCGATGTCAGCGCCGATCTCGGCGTCTCGATCTCGGCCGCGGGCCTGCTTATTTCCGGCTATGCGCTGGGCGTCGTCGTCGGCGCGCCGCTGCTTGGCGCCTTGACTGGACGCCTGCCGCGCAAGACCTTGCTGCTTGCCCTGATGGTTGTCTTCACCGTCGGCAACCTCGCCTGTGCGCTGGCGCCCGACTACTGGACGCTGATGGCGGCGCGTGTGCTGACCGCCTTCGCCCACGCTTCCTTCTTCGGCGTCGGCTCGGTCGTCGCGACCAGCCTCGTCGCGCCCAACAGGAAGGCTTCGGCCATCGCGCTGATGTTCACCGGCCTCACCGTCGCCAACATCCTCGGCGTGCCGTTCGGCACCTGGCTCGGCCAGGCCTATGGCTGGCGCTCCACCTTCCTCGCCGTCACGCTGGTCGGCGTCGTCGCCTTCGCCGTGATCGCATTGCTGGTGCCGCGCGACGAGCCGGCCGCCGCGGACGAGGCGGAAAGCGCCGAAGGCACGCTCGCCGTGCTCGGCCGCCGGCCGGTGCTGCTCGGCCTTTTGACCACGGTGCTGAGCTGGGTCGGCGTCTTTGCCGCCTTCACCTATCTGGCGCCGATCCTGACCCGCGTCAGCGGCTTTTCCGAGGCGTCGGTGTCGCCGATCCTGCTCGTCTTCGGCGGCGGATTGGTCGCGGGCAACCTGCTCGGCGGACGCCTCGCCGACCGGCACCTTGTGCCGACCGTCGTCGGCACGCTGGTCGCGCTGTCGGCGGTGCTGTTCGTCATGACGGCGGCGATCCATCAGCCGGTCGCGGCGATCATCGCCGTCGGCCTGCTGGGTGCTGCCGCCTTCGCCACCGTCGCGCCGCTGCAGATGTGGGTGCTGGAGAAGGCCGAGGGCGCCGGCCAGGGCCTTGCGTCCTCCTTCAACATCGCCGCCTTCAATCTCGGCAACGCCATCGGCGCCTGGCTCGGCGGCTTCGTCATCGACCACGGCCCCGGCCTCGGCGCCGTCCCTCTCGTTGCCGGCCTGATGCCGCTCGCCGCGCTCGGCGTGGTGCTCGTGGCGCTGCGCCTCGAACGCGGCCGCGCCATCGGCAAGCCGGTCACGGCGCAGTGCTGAGCGGCCGAATTCCGCCTTCGACATCCCAAGGAGAAAAATCATGGACTATCGACCTCTCGGCGCCTCCGGCCTGAAAGTGCCGGCGCTTTCCTTCGGCGCCGGTACCTTCGGCGGCTCCGGCCCGCTCTTCGGCCACTGGGGCAACAGCGACGCCAAGGAGGCGCGACGGCTGGTCGACATCTGCCTGGAGGCAGGCGTCAATCTCTTCGACACGGCCGATGTCTATTCGAACGGCGCCTCCGAGGAGGTGCTTGGCGAGGCCATCAAGGGCCGCCGCGACGCGGTGCTGATCTCGACCAAGACGTCCCTGCCGATGGGCGACGGCCCGGCCGACTGGGGTTCGTCGCGCTCGCGCCTGATCCGCTCCGTCGACGCGGCGCTGAAGCGCCTCGGCACCGATTATATCGACCTGCTGCAGCTTCATGCCTTCGACGCCTCGACGCCGGTCGAGGAGGTGCTGTCGGCGCTGGACGACCTCGTGCGCCAAGGTAAGCTGCGCTATGTCGGCGTCTCAAACTTCTCCGGCTGGCAGGTGATGAAATCGCTCGGCCTGGCGGAAAAGCACGGCTACCCGCGCTACGTCGCGCATCAGGTCTACTATTCGCTGGTCGGGCGCGACTATGAGTGGGAGCTGATGCCGCTCGGCCTCGACCAGGGCGTCGGCGCGCTGGTATGGAGCCCGCTCGGCTGGGGCCGGCTCACCGGCAAGATCCGCCGCGGACAGCCCTTGCCGGAAAAGAGCCGGCTGCACGACACCGCCAGCTTCGGCCCGCCGGTCGAGGACGAGCATCTTTTCAAGGTGGTCGATGTGCTGGAAGCGGTCGCCGCCGAGACCGGCAAGACCGTGCCGCAGGTCGCCATCAACTGGCTCTTGCGGCGGCCGACCGTGTCGTCGGTCATCATCGGCGCGCGCAACGAGGAGCAGTTGCGGCAGAATCTCGGCGCCGTCGGCTGGGCGCTGACGCCTGAGCAGATCAAGGCGCTCGATGAAGCGAGCGCCGTGACCGCGCCCTATCCTTACTTCCCCTATCGGCGCCAGGAAGGCTTCGCCCGGCTGAACCCGCCAGCGGTTTGACCACGTGTCGACCCGTCCCTATTAGGGCGAGCGTGAACGTTTGCGATTAGCTGCCGCCCTCCGAGCTTCGTCATCCACGGGCAAAGCAGCCGCGAAGCGGCGTCGCGAAGACCCGAGGACCCATGCCGTTACCTTGATCGCAGAGCGCGGCGGAGCAGAATTCTGGATCGCCGCAACGCTTCGAAGTCACGGAATGGATCCTCGGGTCTGCGCTACGTCGCTTCGCTCCTTGCTTCGCCCGTGGATGACGAAGCGACGGGCATTTCCGCCAATCACTGACGATCGATAAAACCTGCACCTAATGTACCAGGAACTCCCCATCCACCTTGCGCCATTCATTCGGCGCGATCAGCTTGTGATGCGTGTAGGTGACCGAGTGCAGCGGTCCGTCGAGCTTGGTCTTCCAGAATTCGATGAAGCGGATCAGCACCGGGAATTTCGGAGCTATGTCGTAATCCTGCCAGACAAAGCTTTGCAGTAGGTGCGGGTGGTCCGGGTAGTGGTAAAGGATCTTGGCCGTGGTCAGCCCATACCCCTTGAGCATCAGGTCCATTTCGGAATTGTCGCGCATTGCGTTTCCTTGGTTGATTCTCCTTCCTCCCAACGCTGAATTGTGCGCACGGTTGCTTAACTGTCTATGGATTTTTTCGAGCTTTTTCAAAATTTTTGCCTTTAAAACAGGTGGTTAGCAGCCGTAAAGCGAGAGTGCTGATAGCGCTTTGCGCTTGACCCTGCGTCATCCCGCCGCGCGAATCCAACGTCTAATATTGCCGTCACGGCGGAACTGTTAATAATGCCCGCGAATTCGCGGCCGCTTCGACGCGATGCCGCCGGCGGCCCAAGCCGGTGGAATGGTTCGGGAGGAAAGCTGAAAAATGTCCGATGTGCATGTCCACCGCGTCCAGCCGGCGTGGAAGAAGAACGCGTTGATCGACAACGATACCTATCTCAAATGGTATGCCGACAGCGTGAAAAATCCGGACAAGTTCTGGGGCAAGCACGGCAAGCGCATCGACTGGTTCAAGCCTTTCACCAAGGTCAAGAACACCTCCTTCGACGGCAAGGTCTCGATCAAGTGGTTCGAGGACGGGCTGACCAACGTCTCCTACAATTGCATCGACCGGCACCTGAAGAAGCGCGGCGACCAGACCGCAATCATCTGGGAAGGCGACAACCCCTACGACGACAAGAAGATCACCTACAACGAGCTTCACGCGCATGTCTGCCGGCTCGCCAATGTGATGAAGAAGCACGGCGTCAAGAAAGGCGACCGCGTCACCATCTACATGCCAATGATCCCGGAAGCCGCCTATGCGATGCTTGCCTGCACGCGCATCGGCGCCATCCATTCGATTGTCTTCGGCGGCTTCTCGCCGGACGCGCTGGCCGGCCGCATCGTCGACTGCGAATCTACCTTCGTCATCACCGCCGACGAGGGCCTGCGCGGCGGCAAGCCGATCCCGCTGAAAGAGAACACCGACAAGGCGATCGAAATCGCCGCCAAGCATCATGTGCGGGTGAAGAACGTGGTCGTCGTACGCCGCACCGGCGGCAAGGTCGGCTGGGCGCCCGGCCGCGACGTCTGGTACCACGACGAGATCGCCACGGTGAAGGCCGACTGCAAGCCGGAGAAGATGAAGGCGGAAGACCCGCTTTTCATCCTCTACACCTCCGGCTCGACCGGCAAGCCGAAGGGCGTGCTGCACACCACGGCCGGCTATCTCGTCTATGCCTCGATGACGCACCAATATGTCTTCGATTACCATGACGGCGACATCTACTGGTGCACGGCTGATGTCGGCTGGGTGACGGGCCACAGCTATATCGTCTACGGGCCCTTGGCCAACGGCGCCACGACGCTGATGTTCGAAGGCGTGCCGAACTATCCCTCGCAGTCGCGCTTCTGGGAAGTCATCGACAAGCACAAGGTCAACATCTTCTACACCGCGCCGACGGCGTTGCGCGCGCTGATGGGCGCCGGCGACAGCCATGTGAAGAAGACCTCGCGCAAATCGCTGCGCGTTCTGGGCTCGGTCGGCGAGCCGATCAATCCGGAAGCCTGGGAGTGGTATTTCAATGTCGTCGGCAACGGCAAGGTGCCGATCGTCGACACATGGTGGCAGACCGAGACCGGCGGCATCCTGATCACGCCGCTGCCCGGCGCCACCGACCTCAAGGCAGGCTCGGCGACTCGGCCCTTCTTCGGCGTCAAGCCGGAGCTGGTCGACGGTGAGGGCAAGGTGCTCGAAGGAGCCGCCGACGGCAATCTCTGCATCACCGATTCCTGGCCCGGCCAGATGCGCACCGTCTATGGCGACCACGACCGCTTCGTGCAGACCTATTTCTCGACCTACAAGGGCAAGTACTTCACCGGCGACGGTTGCCGCCGCGACGAGGACGGCTACTACTGGATCACCGGCCGCGTCGACGACGTCATCAACGTCTCCGGCCACCGCATGGGCACGGCGGAAGTCGAATCGGCGCTGGTGAGCCACGAGAAAGTGTCGGAAGCCGCCGTCGTCGGCTACCCGCACGACATCAAGGGCCAGGGCATCTACAGCTACGTCACCCTGATGAAGGGCATGGAGCCGAGCGAGGAGCTGCGCAAGGAACTGATCGCGCATGTCCGCAAAGAGATCGGCGCCATTGCTTCGCCCGACAAGATCCAGTTCGCGCCCGGCCTGCCGAAAACCCGTTCCGGCAAGATCATGCGGCGCATTCTGCGCAAGATCGCCGAGGACGATTTCGGCGCGCTGGGCGACACCTCGACGCTGGCCGATCCGGCCGTGGTCGACGACCTGGTCGCCAACCGGCAGAACAAGAAGGGCTGATGACCGGCGATCTCGGCACCGTCAGCCAACTCTGGCGCTACCCGGCGAGCTCGCTCGCCGGCGAGCGGCTGGATGCCATCTCCGTCGGGCTGAAGACCGTCGACGGCGACCGGCTGTTCGGACTGGTCGATGCTTCCGACGGCGAGATCGCCAGGCCCGACCGCGAGCCCAGATGGCACAAGGTGCCGCTGATCCGCACCCGGTTGAGCGAGGCCCCGATGAGCAAGGAATGGCGGCTCGAAGTGGCCGTGCCCGGCGGCGGCTGGCTGCCGGCGCCAGACCCTCGAAGCGACCGCGCCGTATCCGCCTTCCTCGGCTTCGAGGCCGCGATCCGACCGTTCGGCGCGCAGAACGCGGCGCCCTCCTATGCCGGTCCGCTGACCGAGGCCCGCTACGCCAAGGCGCCGATCCATCTGCTCACCACCGCCTCGCTGTCCCGGCTGAAGGCGCTGCATCCCGAGGGCACGCCGGATCCGCGCCGCTTCCGCCCCAACATCGTCGTCAATATGGACCCGGTCGAAGGCGCCTTTCCGGAGACGGAATGGATCGGCAGGAAACTCGCGGTCGGCGATCTCGAGCTCACCGTCTCCGAGCCCTGCCGCCGCTGCGGCTTCACCATCATCGCCCAGGACGGTTTCGACACCGATCCTGGCATCCTGCGCAACCTGGTGCGCCACAACGCCCACAATCTCGGCGTCTACTGCACCGTCGACCGGCCGGCGCGGATCGAAGTCGGCGCGCCGATGCGCTTGATGGACTGAAGCGGGCCGGGTCTACCTGTACAAATCCGCCCGTGTCGGTGGCAGTCCGCTCGGGCCGCGGGCGCGCCTGGTGGCGACAGTCTGAAAAATCTGCGCCGAGGCGCGCTGGAAGGTGATCGAGCAACCCGTCAGATAGAGCAGCCACAGCCGCGCCTTGGGCTCGCCGACCTCGGCGACCGCCTCGTCGAAGCGCGCATGCAGACGCTCCGCCCACAGGCGGCAGGTTTGCGCATAATGCTCGCGCAGGTTCTCCACGTCATAGACGAGGAAGCCGTGCGCCTCGAGATTGCCGAGCGTCATGCCGATCGTATCGAGCTCGCCGCCAGGAAAGATGTATTTGATCAGGGCCTTGTATTCCGGCCCCTTGCGCAGCGTCTTGCGGATGTCACCCTTGCTGCGCCTGGTGATGGCGTGATGCAGATAGATCCCGCCGGGTTTCAGCAGGCGATGGACGGTCGAGAAGTAGGCGTCGTGATTGGCGAGCCCCAGATGCTCGAACATGCCGATCGACGATATCTTGTCGAACGTGCCTGAGAGTTCGGCATAGGATTTTATCTCGATGGTGATGCGATCCTCCAGCCCCTCGGCGCGAATGCGCTCGCGGGCAAGGTCGGTCTGGGCTTGCGACAGCGAGACGCCATGGCCGAAGACGCCGTAATTCTTCGCCGCATGGATAAGCATCGCGCCCCAGCCGCAGCCGATGTCGAGCAGCCTTTCGCCGGGCTCGAGCCTGAGCTTGCGGCAGATGTGGTCGAGCTTGTCGACTTGCGCCTGGTCGATGCCATTGGCGAAATCGTGGAAATAGCCGCAACTGTAGACCATGCGCTCGTCGAGGAAGAGTCGGTAGAAATCATTCGAAATGTCGTAATGGTGCTGGATCGCCTCCTTGTTCGATCCGCTGACGAAAGGCTTGCGGCCGGAAAGGTCGCTGCGCGCCGTCATCTGCTTGCGCGAAAACAGCACAGCCGGCAGGTCGCGCAGGATCGCCAGCTTGGGCAGGGATTTGAGCCTCGTCTTGAGCTTGCCTTGCGAAGGCAGGGCATAGAAATCGAACAGCGTGCCCTCTTCGATATCGACGGTCTTGGAAATCCACATCTCGACCAGCGTCGAGAAGGTCGGCCGGCGAACCAGTTGCCAGACGATGTCCTGATCGTTGATGGCAAGCACCGGACCGCTGGCGGGTCCGATCCGCTCGCCGGTCCACAGCCGGACCGCAAAACCCGGCTTCAGCGTTTCGACGACCTTGCGTACGATCCGCGCGGCTCTGTCGGCGGCGTCCATTCCCACCTCCCGCTATGTCGCCCCCAAAGCCGCACTGTCGTCCACCGGCCTGTAGACCGCAATCCCGATCTGTTGCGCAAAAGCACCGCAAGAGCAGTTTCCCGGCTCGTGGCACGACCATTCCGTGGCGTCATCTTGTCTTTTGCCGCGTCGCACCCCATCATCTGAGTGTGTTCAACGAACTGAAAGGAGGTGATCCGATGTCGAGTGATTTCGTTTTCCATAACGTGAGCTCTGCGGATTGCACTTCCGGGAAGCAGTCTTCCCGTTAAGGCGCGAGACGCGCGGCGGGTAGCCCGATGGGGCTGCCGCCAGAAGCCGCGTCATGGACGGAAACACGGAAGGCCGCCGGCTTCGTCAAGAAGCGGCGGCCTTTTCCGTTTGGAGCATCGAGCGGAGGCTTCCAGCTACCTGGCGCGCTACATGGCGCCCGCTATTTGGTGATTGAGAGATTGTCGATGTTGCGCACGATATCCTGAAACGCCTGGTCGAGCTCGGTACCGTTGGCCGCCTGATAGAAATGCTTGTTGTTGCCGCTATCGGGGCTGGCGCAGGATTGCAGCGTCGACTTGGCGTTCTTCTCCGTAAGGGCAAAGCCGATGGTGAATATCTCGATGCCTTGGTCGCGCATCGCCGCGCAGAGCGTCGTCGCAGCAGTGCGTGTCTCAACCTTGCCGGCGTCGTTATAAACCTGATCCGGGCCGTCGGCGTCGAAATAGGACAGGTTGAATTCGCCATCCGTCATCAGGATCACGTATTTTGCGACCTTCTTCGGATCCATCTTCGCCGGCCGTTCCGAGGCCTTCATCACGCTGCCCCAGTTTTCGGAGAGCATGTACCAGGCCCACTGGACGCCGATATGGCCCGCCGTGCCGCCGGAGGCATCGAGGTCCTTGATGACGTTGTTCAGAGCCGAGGCATCCGTGGTCAGCGGCTGTATTGACGCGACCGGACAGGCTCGTGTGCGGGACTGCTTGGCGAAGTCGGACAGGTAGAGGTCGCGGTTGACCATGCTGACATCGGGCCCGGCATCGGAATACTGGTAGGCGCCCTTGCGCTCGGTGGCGCAGTTGTCCGGCCGCGTCGACGCCGAGACATACTTCGGATCGTCATTGCCGGGCGCCTGCTTGCGCTCGCTGGCCTTGGTCTCGACAAAGACCGTGCTTGCGGCGAGCGAGCCGACATTGACCGAATTGGCATAAGGCACGATCGCCACCCGCACCCGCGGATTGGCGGCGTTCTGGCCGGTGAGGAAGGAATTGACCGCGTTGCTCGCCGCGGTTCTCAGGTCCTTGATCTTCTGGCCCGCCATCGAACCGGTGACGTCGAGCATCATCGCGACCTCGACCGTCTTGTCCGAATAGAGCGCCGTGGTCGAGGACGTCACCCGTTGCATGTCGCCGATGCTGAACAGGGGGAAATAGAGGCTGAGATCGGTGTGCACATCCGCCTTCACCGTGCTGGCCGTCCTGTCGACGGTGAGTTTGTCCAGCACGATCCGGTTGGCCTGCAGGATGCCGGCCGCGCTGTTGGCGTCGAGGAACGCCTGCACCGTCTTGTTGGCGTCGGCTTCGGTGATGACGCCGAGGGTGAGATCGCGGGCCGTCGAGGTCACAGCGGCGTCGACGATGCCCTGCAGGCTCGATCTCGCATTGTAGAGCTGCGAGATATTGACCGCGAATCCCACCCCCAGCGCGAGGACCGATGCGGCAGCTCCGAACAGAACCGCGAAATTGCCTTCGCGATTGCGGGTAAAGCCGTCCACCCCACGAACGACACCTCTGAACTGCCGCATCTCTTCCGCCTCCACTGTTTGCGGCACCCGTGCCGCGCGACAAAGGCGCTGCAGGATTTCGGCCAGATCCGGCCGTCGGCCGCCGAAAGACGCTTAACGGCAGGTTAATCCATTGTTTTTGCTGGGTTTCGGCAAATACTAGAGTGAACGGGAAGTAAACGAAAATACGCTGGCCAAGCGACCTTCATGAAGTGCTTACCATGATCTCGAAGGCTGTCGCGGTCGTTCTCTCTTCGGCACAATCGAACTGTGCCGAAGCGGGTCAGCGGCAGCCATGAAACAGGCGCAGCGCAGGGCCTGTTGAGATAGAGGTCAGGCCGGCATCACCTGAATATCAAAGGAGCATCTGCGCGCTGACCGTCCGATCGATGCCATGATGCGGAGGATTGAAGCGGTTGCCTTCCTGCTCGTAGGTCCAGACCTTGAACAGGCTGAGCTGGTGCGGACCGAAACTGTGCAGCAGCGGCACGTCGGTGGCGTCGCGGCCGCGCGCAATAACGACGCGGCCGATGCGCGGGCAGTTGTGGCGCGGATCGAACGTGTACCATTTGCCGTCGAGAAAAACTTCCATCCAGGCCGAGAAGTCCATCGGTGCCGGATCGGCCGGCACGCCGATATCGCCGAGATAGCCGTTCACGTAGCGGGCCGGAATGTTGATGCATCGGCAAAGCGCGATCGCCAGATGCGCGAAGTCGCGGCACACGCCGACGCGCTCCTCATGCGCCTGGGCCGCCGTGCGCGTGGCGCGCGCATAGCCGTAGCCGAAGGAAAGCCTGCTGTTGACATAATCGACGATCGCCTGCACCCGCGCCCAGCCAGGCGGCAAATGGCCGAAAAGCTGCCAGGCGATGTCGCTGAGGTGGTCGGTCTCGCAGTAGCGGCTGCCGAGCAGATAGACCAGCACGTCGTCGGGCAGTTCCGCGACCGGCGTTTCGCGCGCCAATGTATTGACTTCGTCGGTCTCGCCGCTGTCCTCGATCGCCGCATCGTAGAGGATGCGGAAGCTTCCGGCGGGCGCCGTGAAGCGACGGCAGATATTGCCGTGGCGGTCGCGATAGGTCCTGGTCGGCACCGAGGGCGAGGTCAGAACCCGCGTCTGCCGCTTGATGTCGGCATGCCGTTCGGCATGGATGTCGAGAAGCGAGATGATCGGCGTCGCCGCCGCGCATTCGATGGCGATTTCATAGCCGAGCCGGATCAGCATCGCATGCCCCCCTTCGTGATTTTGGAAAGACTGCCTGTTCAACGCCGCGAGCCGGAGCTGGTTCCGGCGCAGAGTCGAAATGGCGGCGTCTGGAGCAATTCAGGAAAAGTGCGCGGCGGTCTTCCGTCCGCAATTGCGTAAAAACAAGGAGTGGGAGCAGGTCAGCGTTCTATCAACGCTGACCTGCTCCCTTCTCAGGCGGTCCTGCCCGGTCTAAACTGCGCTTCGCGTTTCGCCCCTCCCCCAAAACGATTCTCCAGGACATCCGATGTTTGCAGGCTCAAAATTCGCCGCCTTCCTGTTCGACATGGACGGCACGGTGATCAACTCGATCGCCGCGGCGGAACGGGTGTGGACGGCATGGGCAAACAGGCATGGCCTCGATGTGGCGGCTTTCCTGCCCACGATCCATGGCAGGCGCGCGCGCGAGACGATTGCCGCGCTGAGGCTTCCGGGTGTCGATCCGCTGGCGGAGGCGGATTTGCTGCTCAAGGCCGAGGCGGATGACCTCGAAGGCATCGTCCCGATCCCCGGCGCCGTTGCGTTTTTGCAATCGCTGCCGCCAGAGCGCTGGGCGATCGTCACCTCGGCGCCGCGCGAGCTGGCGCTGCTGCGCATCAAGGCGGCCGGCATCCCGGTTCCCGCCATGATGGTGACCGCCGAAGACGTCACCCATGGCAAGCCGGCGCCGGACTGCTTCCTTCTGGCGGCAAGGCGTCTCGGCGTCGAGGCGCGCGACTGCCTGGTCTTCGAGGACGCGCCGGCGGGCATAGCGGCGGGCGAGGCTTCCGGCGCCTCGGTGATGGTGATCAGCGCCACGCATGTCCACCCGCTCGTCACGTCGCACCCGACAATCCGTTCCTACGACGAAATCGCCATCGCGACGGACGACAATGGCTGGATCGCCCTCGCGCCCGAGCGTGCCGTTGCTTAAAAGTCGCTGGTGAGACCCTTGACTTCCCAGTCGCCGTAGCGGCCTGGTTCCTTGCCGCCGCGGCCGCCGATCTCCTTCGGCAACTGCGCTTCCGCCGCTCGATACTTTTGACGACGCGCTTCAGCCTCTGCTAACGCCCGCTGCGCTTCGGGCGCCAGCGTCTTTTGCAGCTCTTCGGTCGTTGCAACCGCTTCGGTTTTGCTTGGCTCTTCGGTCATGCGATACTCCCGCCGATTGAAACGAAGCCCGGCCTCTCCCATCATATAGCCATGACGACAGAAGGATCGACCCCTATTAATGAGCATCGGAATATTCCGAAAACCGGA